>NZ_JABRWO010000009.1:300000-379174 GCF_013618625.1 Bremerella alba
GGCTAACCTGGCATTCTCCCTTCGCCGGGAAGTTTTTGTCGCCGAGCAGGGTGTGCCCGCGGAAGAAGAGCTTGATGCGTACGACCTGACTGCCGATCACTATGTCGCCATCAAGGATGGCAACGTGGTGGCGACGACGCGGGTGATTCATAAAGAAGAAGGCGCCAAGCTTTCTCGGTTTGCGGTTCGCAGGTCAGAGCGAGGACACGGCGTGGGTGGGCGGCTGATGGCGTTTGTACTCGAAGATTTGAGCGCGCGTGATAAGCCGCGTGTTTTTATGAGTGCCCAGGCCGATAAGATCGGCTTCTACGAGAAGTATGGCTTTCAGGCCTACGGGGAAGAGTATCTGGAGTGCGATATCTTGCACCGCATGATGAAGAACTGGCAGGACAAATAATCTGCCGTAATGATGCCCGCAAGAAATAACCGATGGCCGACCTTTGAAAGGGTCGGCCATCGGCTAACAGGTTTCGTTATTTCATCCTACTTAGGCGCCGTGACGTTGGAGTGCGTTTCAGCGACGCTTGATAGTTTGCGATCGGCGTTCGCTTCCTCTTCGAGAGTTACCCCAAGCAGTTCGGCTGCATCACGGTGACCAAGACGGTTGGCAAGCGCGCGAGCTGTGCCGTAACCGGCCATTTCGTAGTGTTCCACGCGTTGGGCAGCCGCAATCAGGCCGGCATCAAGGACGTCGGCGTTGCCTTTGGCGTCGAGCATTTCTTCGCCTTCTTTGAGAAGGCCTTTCATTGCTTCGCAGGTTTCGGCCTTGGGTGACTTACCAATCAGGCGAAAGACTTCTTCCAAGCGTTCGACCTGACGTTCGGTTTCCACGAGGTGAGAACTGAACGCCTCCTTGAGCATCGCGTCGGTAGCCGCATCACGCATTTTAGGAAGTGCTTTGGTCAGCCGCTGTTCGGCGTCGTATAGATCTTCGATCTGAGCGATGAATAGTTCTTCAAGCGTTTCGTATTTCTTACTGGTAAATAGTCCCATGATGATTCATCCTTTAAAATCGGGGGGGTGAGTGATGTCGTATATCTCCTATAGGTTTGATGCAAGCGACGCGCCATACGTCATGAATCTGCGGACGTTGAGAGGAAAACGCCGGAACGAGGAAGATCGACGCCCGTTGTTTGATCCAATTTCGCGCGGGTTGGATTCGTGAAGACCAAAACTGAGAAATACGTAGATAGGACAGGGGCTAAGTTATCGCGTGCAGCGTCTTTGGGTTTCGCAATATTTATTGAGCAACTCTCCGAACTGGCTTATCTTGAATGAATCGATGTTGCTCTGCAGGAGGTCTCCTAGTGCCACCGCTGGATACCATCGCAGTCGGAGCCAAGCTTGAAACCACATCTAGTCGATTCCATCCATCGAGTACGTATTTCAGCCGAGATTTCTTATGCCCCCTCCGATCAAGGTTGAATTGGTTCCTCACGATCCTGTCTGGGCAGAGATCGCCGCCGAAGAGTCGCTCAGGCTGAAGGAAGCTTTGGGAGCTTTGCTGGTTGTCGTACATCCGATTGGCTCGACCGCCATCCCAGAGATTCACGCGAAGCCGATCGTCGATCTCATGCCCGTCGTCGGCAATCTTCAGCAGTTCGACCGAAACCAATCCAAGATTGAGCAACTGGGTTTTCGATGGTGGGGCGAACTTGGCTTGCCGGGGCGTCGTTATTGCACCAAGAACGATCCGGCAACCATGGTGCGTTTGGTGCAGTTGCATTGTTACGAGCAAGGCTCGCCAGAAATCGTCCGTCACGTAGCTTTCCGAGACTACTTGTGCCGTCATCCCCGTTTGGCCCGACAGTACGAACAGATGAAAACTGAATGCCAATTGCAGCACCCGAATGATTCACATGCCTATTCGGAATGTAAATCCAAGTGGATTCAGCGGATCGAGTTAGAAGCGATTGCCTTTTTTGCGCCAGTGCTACCCGTCGATTAGCCCAAGTCCCATGCGGGCTTCATCGGATCTTTACAATCTCTGAACATGTATTCCATCGCTAAGAGATAACTTTAGAAGCTTATTAGGAAATTAAGGCTACCTTCGGAAGACGTTCCGTGTTTAATCGCTGTGATGAAGTGATGTGAAGGCTGCCCGTGGAGTCGACTCAAATTTCAAATAATGCTCAATCTCGCAGTGGTGGGATCTTCGTTTCCGGGTACGAAGAAATCACGATCCTGGTCGTGGACGACACGGCGGTCGATCGTGCGCTGGTAGGGGGCATTCTGCAGAAGAACAACGCTGGAAATCTGACAATTCATTTCGCAGAGAGTGGGGAAGAAGCCCTCGAAATGATCGAGGCGGAAGATCCCGACATTGTGCTGACCGACCTGCGGATGCCGGGTATCGATGGCTTGGAACTGGTCAAGTCGATGCGGGCTGATTATCCTTTCATTCCCTGCATCTTGATGACCGGACACGGGAGCGAAGAAATTGCCGCCGAGGCATTGCAGCAGGGTGCGGCGTGCTATGTTCCTAAGAAGGATCTGATTCAGAAGCTCGCTTCCACGCTGATCCATGTGTTGGCTTCGGCGCACCACGAGCGTGTTGCCAGGCGTTTCGATGATTGCTGGCACGAAACGACCTCGCACTTCACCTTGGCCAACGATGCGAGCCTGATTGGTGCCGTTACGGGGCACGTCCAAAGCTATCTGCAGAAATTTCGCAGCGTGTCAGAGAACGAGTTGGTGCGTCTGGGCGTCGCACTAGACGAAGCGCTACGCAATGCGATGTTCCATGGTAATTTGCAGTTGGAATCTGATTTGTGGGCGGCCGATCCCGAGAAGTTTTATGCCGAGGCCGAACGACGCCAGCTGGTGGAACCCTATCGAGAGCGAACGGTTGATTTCACGCTCACTTGCCGTCGCGAAGAAGTTCGCTTTGTGGTACGCGATCGTGGTGCAGGATTCAACGTTGAAGGCCAGGCGTTTGATCCGACCGATCCGATGCAATTAACCCGTCCTAGCGGGCGAGGGCTCTTTCTCATTCGTACGTTCATGGATGAAGTTAACTTCAA
The DNA here is from genome assembly GCF_013618625.1 of Bremerella alba. Classification (NCBI taxonomy): domain Bacteria; kingdom Pseudomonadati; phylum Planctomycetota; class Planctomycetia; order Pirellulales; family Pirellulaceae; genus Bremerella; species Bremerella alba. The sequence continues at coordinate 303,024 of NZ_JABRWO010000009.1, forward strand.
TGAAGTCGGCAACGAGATCACTATGATCTTCCGTCCCAAGTCGGCGGTTGAGTTGGCCTTCGACGAAGAATCGATCTAACGATTTTCGGCTCCTTTTGAAATTCTTTCGTTAATCCAATCGCCCTGTCAGCGGTTGCCTACCGAGAACACGAGATCTCGTCCGAGTGTTCCCGGTATTTAAGCGTGCTGATTGATGCATTGATGCATAGCCACCTTTTGCCGGGATTTGCCAAAGATGAATTTTCTATTTCTCACCCTAAGGTAAATTGCAATGGCTTTCCCGAAAATGGCTCTCGCCACGCTTTGCTCTCTCGCTTTAATCTGCACGACATCCTTCGCGGAAGATGCCCAGAAGGAGCACACTCAGAAGGATATTGTCGACACGGCGGTCGAAGCAGGCTCGTTCAAGACGCTCGTCGCCGCCGTTCAGGCAGCCGGTCTGGTCGAAACGCTGAAAGGTAAAGGACCCTTTACCGTATTCGCCCCCACCGACGAAGCATTCGCCGCACTTCCTGAAGGCACGGTGCAGAACCTGCTAAAGCCGGAAAATAAAGAGAAGCTAGTCAAAATTCTTACCTACCACGTGGTGCCGGGTAAGGTGCTGGCCAAAGATGCGATGAAACTGAAAGAGGCTAAAACGGTCGAAGGTTCGACGATCGATATCGTGGTGAAGGATGGTGCCGTGATGATTGACGAAGCGAAGGTCGTCAAGGCAGACATCGTCACCTCGAACGGTGTGATCCACGTGATCAATCAGGTCATCATGCCGTAACGTTGGCTCAGATCAACACGAGGACCGAAGCCACGCTAGGCTTCGGTCCTTTTTTATGCGCTGGGCGCGGAAGCCGATTTGCTTGCTGCTTGGCGAATTTGAAGGATTCGGTCCGAACCCCAGCCACCGATAATGGCTGCAGGCAAGTAAAGTGCCAGGTCGATGGCGACAAACCAAAACGGGAACGCCATGGATATTCCGTTGACAATCCCCATCGCGGTGAAGAGGCCTCCGATGGCGAGCGATTCTCGCCATACCTGTCCCCCTTCAATCAAGCGACCGAAAGCGGCTCCGCTGAGCGAACCGCCAGCGTGTGCTAACCAAACCAGAGCAAAAGCCGTGAGGGGAAGCGAAGCGATGTGCCGACCAAACGCTTCCGCGTCGCCAGGGTCGTTGACATCTATTCCGGAGGGTAAGGGGTACATCAGAAAACAGGGAGTCAACAGCAAGACCATCATGACCATGCCGAGAACGACACCCAAGGGAATCGAAACAATGGCTCGTAAAGTGGCCATCATAGTAAGTCGCCGCTCCTGTCGGATTTGCGGCCTCGTGTTGAGGGGGAGAAGGGGCCGCCGCGAACTGAGGTCCCTCGCGACGTGCATGGAGGTGGGACTCGTCGGACAATTATCGACGGACCGCATGCTTGCGATAATAGCATTCCCCGGGATTGCGGTAAATTGTTCGTCGTTAGCAGTGTCGTGAATAATCGCTAGCAATTTTGCCTCTTGATCGTGCGAATAGTTTCTCTAATCGCTACAACTTACTGAAGCCGCAGAGTAGGTTTCGTCGATGATGAGAGAGACGAAGCGACATACAGTTGCTGCGAAGTGAATGCTAGCACGGAAAGAATAGCACGTTGGCCACAGGGACGGCTGAAAACTCGGACGACGATCAACAGCACGAGCCTGACTCGATGTTGGCTGCTATCCAATTGGCGCTCTTCAATTGGCTGGCCGACTGGGGCAGCGTGGCGATCGATTGCGTGGTTGCCATCGGAGAGCTAACCCTCTTCGCCTGGCGGACCATTCTCTGGACGTTTGGACGTATGCCCCGGCGAGAAACGCTTCTGCCCAGCTTTTATCAAGTGGGTGTGATGAGTCTTCCGGTGGTTGCTTTGACCGGAACCTTTATTGGGATGGTGCTTGCCGTTCAAAGCTATTATCAGTTTCGCGAGTTGGGTTTGGAAACCCGGCTTGGGGCTGTCATTAATATGTCGTTAGTGCGCGAACTGGGACCTGTGCTGGCGGCCACGATGTTGGCTGGTCGGGTCGGTAGTGCGATGGCCGCCGAGTTGGGAACCATGCGTGTTACTGAACAAATCGACGCGCTGACCTCGATGGGGACCAACCCCATTCATTATCTTGTGGTGCCCCGGGTGATGGCCATGCTACTACTCATTCCCGCACTGACGGTCATGGCCGACTTCATGGGTTTCGTGGGTGGATACTTCTACAGCGTGATCATCATTGGCATCGATAAGCACTTTTATTTGTACAACTCGCAGGTCTTTGTCGGCTCGTGGGATATTTTCTGTGGGCTGTTTAAGAGCGTTTTCTTCGGAGGAGTAATTGCCCTGGTCAGTTGCCATCAAGGGTTTTACTGCACCGCTGGTGCCGAAGGCGTGGGTAGGGCCGCGACGGCTGCTTTCGTGTACTCGTTCGTCATGATTTTGATCATCGACCTGGTCCTTAATATTGGGCTGGAACGCGTCTATTTGGCGATGTGGCCAGATGCCATAGTTTCGATCGGAGGTGGCTAGATGATGCATGCTCGCCTGGAAGCCGATGATGCAGACTGCCTGATTGAAGTCGATAACTTGCTCGTCCAGTTTGACGGCCAGACGATTCTGCGCGACATAGGGCTGAGTATTCCGCGCGGAGAAACGCTGGCCTTGATCGGAGAAAGTGGGTGCGGGAAGACGGTTCTCTTGAAATCGCTCATTGGCTTGGTGAATCCAACCCATGGTGAAGTCTTGTTCGACGGACAAAACATTCACGGTTTGAACGACAAGCAGTTGACCGAACAGCGAATTCGTTTTGGTTTTGTCTTTCAAAATGCGGCCTTATTCGACAGCATGACCATCGGACAGAACGTCGCTTTTCCGCTGAAACAGCATACGAATAAACCCTTGTCCGAAATCCGTGACATCGTCTTCCAGCATTTGAAGGAAGTCGGTTTGCCGGAATCGGTGGTATGGAAGAAGCCTGCCGAGCTTTCCGGAGGCATGCGTAAGCGTGTCGGCCTAGCCCGGGCCTTGGTTTTGAAACCGGACGTCGTGCTATACGACGAGCCCACCACTGGGCTCGATCCGATCATGAGTGATGTGATCAACGAACTCATACTGCGGACGCGTAGTAAGTACCCGGTGACCAGTATTGTGGTCACCCACGACATGCGGACAGCCCAAAAGGTTGCCGACCGGATGATCATGATGTACCCGGCCGCTCGCTTGAAGGAAGCGGAGCCGCAAATCTTATATGACGGACGACCTGAAGAAGTCGAAGATTGCCCGGACCAACGCGTCACGCAGTTTGTTCGCGGCGAGGCAGGTCAGCGCATCGAGGAAATGGGAGCCTTCACCGGCGATTAGCCCGAAGGAGCAAGGTCATGGACGACCGTGTATTACAATTTCGAGTTGGTTTTGTCATGTTGGTGGCCGTGCTGCTGACAGGAATCCTGTTTTTCTTGCTGGGAGAGCAGCCGCAGTTTCTCTCGAAGAAGGAAACGGTTTACGTTGTTTTCACGACCGCCCCTGGCGTCACTATCGACACGCCGGTGCGAACCAGCGGAATATTGATTGGGCGAGTCAGCAATGTGAAGTTGCAGGATGACCGCAAGGTTCTGGTAACGTTGAAGGTCGAAAAAGAGAACATGCCGCATCAGAACGAGGTCGTGCGGATCGTATCTGAATCTCTGTTAGGGGATGCTGCGCTCGAGTTTGTCCCTACCGATCGACCAGGGTTACCCAACCAGCCGCTTCCCGATGGTGCTAAGATCAACGGGATGGTTCAAACCAATCCGTTGGATGTGCTTGTCAAACTGGAAGGATCTTTAGTCTCGGCACTTTCGACCATCGAGCAAGCCGGCGGTAACGTCAGCCAGTTTGCCGCTAACGCCAATAAGCTGCTCGAAGAGAACGGCGATGACGTGGGCCGCATCATGTCGAAAACCGAAGGGGCGATCGACCGATTTGACTCGACATTGGCCGCAGTGCAGAACCTGGTGGGCGATCAGGAACTTAATCAACAGTTGAAGCTGGCCTTACAAGGTTTGCCTGAGACGATTACGGAATCGCGTAAGTTGATAGACGAACTGCGAACCGTCGCCGGTCGTGCGGACCGCAATCTGGAAAACCTAGAAGGCTTTACCGAGCCGCTGGGCGAACGTGGAGAGCAGCTGGTTGCGAATCTGGAAAACAGTACCGAGAACCTGAACATCCTGGTGACGCAGCTCGCCCAGTTCGGACGTAAGATCAACGAATCGGATGGAACGTTGGGGCAATTGATCAATGACCCGCATCTGTATCAGAACCTGAACGACGCGGCAGCCAACATCCGCGAGCTGACTCTTCGGCTGCGTCCCATCGTGGAAGATACCCGGGTGTTTGTCGACAAGATCGCACGCGACCCAGGCCGAATCGGTGTGAAGGGCATTTTGAACCGGAACCAGTCCGGAATCAAATAGCCAGGCAGCAGAGTTTCAGCTAGTTCGCTTCGGTCGAGCGAAGCACTCGCGGCTCTACTTCCCCCTCTTGCCTGAGTAAGATGGACTGGGGGCAAGAGCGGGTCACCATAAGTGCCAGTCGAGCGTTAGCCGCTTGAGGGTAGTGGTGGTAGTTCATAGCCACCTGATGGCAAGCTGTTCATGCCGGGGCTATTCATTCCAGGATTGGGCAGAGGGACTTGTTCGGCCGGCGGAGGCAGCGTGGCCGGATCCCAGTACGGAACGCGTTGCTGCTGCGATGGGGGAACGACCGTTGAAGGAACGATTTGCTGCTGAGACGGAACAATCGGCGTCGTGAAGCCGGCTTGGGCGTTGGCTCGCAGCTGTTCGGCCCTGGCTCGCAGTTCTTCCCGCGGAACGATTCGCAGCGGAACCATCTCGAAGTCGAGTTCCCGCTGGTCTCGAATTTCCCACGGAATAACGTTCTCGCTCACAAAGTCGAGACCGGGGTACTGATACCAAGGTGTCCGAAACGTGTGCAATTTGGCAACTGGTTCGTATCCGTCTTTCTCTAGACGGATTTCACGTGTGCCGTAATAGGTGTAACCGGTGTCCACCGGCGTGACGCCGATTTCCTGGTTATCGACGTACAGCACCGCCCCCGGCGGATTGGTCCGTACCGTGAACCGTCGGCGCACGCATCCCTGAGTCAGCAACAGGGTAGCCAGCAGCGCCAGCACACTAATGTGATGAAAAACGGTCGGTTTTTGTGTGAAAAAAGGCCCCATGAGCTATCCTGAAATCTGGGAAGACGTGGGGCGGGAGTATAGCGATCTCTCCCGACGGTGACTAGATAGTTTTCCGCAGCGTGCTGGCACCCTGTTAAACTTGAGATAATCGCGACAGAAAGTCGACTTTTTCAGGTTTAATGGTGCCTCAGCGAGATCGGTTTGCGGTGGTGGGAGAATCGAACAATTCCTAACCAGTTGGGCCTGGGCGAGTTGCTCTTGCTAGCGGCGGCGTTTATTATCGAAGGCTTGCATAAACTTTGTTGATGTAACTTTGGGGCTCGGTTGGGCCCGCCATTGAATCAAGGATGCAGGGCGCGTGCAGATCGATATCGCGATCTAGCAACGATTGGAGTGACCCTGTTTTACGAGGATCGTAGGTTTCTGCTGGTATGCCCCAGACCGAAAAGCATGATTGGGCCGGATGTCTCCAAGTCGCCGCGATGAGCGACGTCGGGATGCGACGTTCCAACAATCAAGACCACTTTGGCGTGGCGATCGCCCAGACGTGGGAAGACTGGCAGGCCCGGGGGCATTTGTTTATTGTCGCCGACGGGATGGGAGCCCACGCTGCCGGCGAACTTGCCAGCGAGATCGCCGTCGAGCAAGTTCGACATCTCTATAAGAAATACATCAGCAAAAAGCCTGCGATGGCGCTTACCTCGGCGATCGAGGAAGCCAACATGGTCATCAATCGTCGGGGTGAATCCAACGCAGCTTTCCACAAAATGGGGACGACGTGCAGTTGTCTCTTGCTTTTGCCGCAAGGCGCGGTGATGGGGCACGTCGGAGATAGCCGCATCTATCGACTGCGGGGCGATAAGCTCGAGCAGATGACGTTCGACCACAGCATGGCCTGGGAAATCAAGGCCGCTACCGCCGGCAAAGACTATTCATCGGATGTGTATGCCGCGATTCCCAAGAACGTCATTACCCGCTCATTGGGCCCCTCGGCCGAGGTCGAAGTCGATCTAGAGGGGGCATTTCCGTTAGAAGTCGGCGACACGTTCATGATGTGTAGCGACGGAGCGACGGGGCCCGTGACCGATGAAGAGATCGCCTTGATTCTTCATTCGCTCGATCCAACAAAAGCAGCTCAGTTGATCATCGACCTGGCGAACCTACGAGGTGGCCCCGACAACATTACGGTGATTGTTGCACGTGTCACGGACGAGAAGATGGCCAACGATCCGTGTAAAGGGAACCCTTTGATCGAAGAAGAGGACCTTCCGCCGCCACCAATCGAGCGGCAGGTCCGACGTATTCCTTTGACGCTTTGGATGGGAATCGGTTTGCTGTTGGTCGCCGCTGCAATGGCCTATTACCTGGACCAGATGCCCTACGCTTTGGCCGGTGTCTTGGTGGCCTTTGTGGCTATCATCATGGCGTTTGTCTACAAGTTCACCGGCGAAATTATACCCGTGCCGGTGAAAAAGAAGTTTCGCTTCGGCAAAGGCCCCTACTCGGATGTCCCCTGTCACGCGGATTCTAATACGGCTCTGAATCTTAAGATTCTGTATGACGAGCTTTCGGATGCGGCAGAGTCCAACAAATGGAAAATAGAGTGGGATACTGTCCGGCAACTTGGCGAACGGGCTGATGGGGAGATGAAGAAGGGGCAATATTACGGAGCAGCCAAGCACTTTCTCCTGGCCATTGGCTCGCTAATGTCTCAGATTCGTGGTCAGAAAGGGGCGAAAAATCCCTTGGTAGATGATTCGCGGGTCGATCTCGCCTGATTGTCGTTCTCCCAGATTCTGATAGCTGCTAGAGTACGTGCCGATTCTTTTCTTAGCACGGTGCTGGGACCGGATCGAAATGGATTTCGATCGCGATGGGCATATTACAACGATATATCGTCGAAGAGCTCTTGAAGGTCTTCCTTCTCGCGCTGGTATCGCTGACGTTCCTCCTGCTGTTTATCGGGCTGGGACAACAAGCGATCAAAGAAGGCCTGGGGTTTATGCCCCTTTTAAAAGCGATTCCGTACCTGCTTCCCAATGCCCTCCGCTTTGCTATTCCCGGTACCATCCTTTTTGCGGTCTGCAATGTCTATGGACGCGTCAGTGCTAGCAATGAGCTGACAGCAATCAAAGCGGCCGGCATCTCGCCGATCTCGCTCATTGCTCCGGGGCTGGTGCTTGCGTTGATCCTTTCGCTGGTCAGCGTCTGGCTAAACGATGTGGCCGTCTCGTGGGGACATATGGGGCTGCGGCATGTGGTAATGCAATCGATCGACGACATTGCCTATGGCGTGCTCAGAACGAAAAAGTCCTTCTACAGCGACAAGTTCTCGATTCTCGTAAAAGACGTCGAAGGCGATCTTCTGATTCGACCCGAAATCACGGTAACTCCGTCCGGTGATCAAGGGCTTGTCACTATTTCGGCAGCCACCGCTCAACTGAAATCAGACCCGCAGCACAAGCGTGTGATGGTCACGTTGACCGATAGCCTCATTCATTCCACGGGGCCGGACAGTCAGGTCTTTGAGCATCCCGGGAGTTTCGTCACCTCGATTCCGCTAGAAGATCCCACCGCGGTCGAAGGAATTCGCGACGCTTCGCACCAACCGATGCGGCGCATCCCGGCATGGCAAGAGAAGATGAAAAACTATAACCAACAGGCGTCGCAGGTTCTGGCTGCCAAAGGTGCTGCGTGTCTGGTGACTGGGCAAATGCCTCCACACGATGACCCCTCGTGGCTGTACTGGATCAACGAACAGCAGTGGTCTAAAGTCCAAATCAGCCGCCTGAATACGGAAACGCATCGCCGCTGGGCGAATGGTTTCAGTTGCCTGTGCTTCGCCCTGCTGGGTATTCCGCTGGCCATTCGTCAACGCAACAACGACTTCATCACTTGCTTCTTTGCGGCCTTCTTGCCGGTACTATTATTGTATTACCCACTGATGGCGTTGGGGGTTGATCGAGCTAAGGATGGCCAGTGGCCAGCTTCGATGGTCTGGCTGGGCAATGCGGTGCTCCTGGTTGTCGGAGGATGGCTTTTGCACCGAACGATAAAGAACTGAATTCTACGGCGTCCGCTTGGCGGTTCGCCCGCAGAAGGGGCACGTCTGTGCAGCGACCGGATCGAACGGTTCGTCCTCGTCATCACTCCGAAACGCTTCGGTTTGGCGGAAGCCACAATCAGGGCACTTGTGCTCCCAAGAGTAGATTTCGAGCTCATCATTCTGAAAGTGATTCTGCTGGCACGTCAAAAGATCTGAGCCACACTTAGGACAACCGCCGATTGTGATCCGCTCGCGAGACATGGGCTCTTACTTCCAAAGACAAAAAAAGCAGGCACCCCAGGAACCTGCTAAGTCTCGTTCTATCATACTCCGCGAGTCATCACGCATCAAAATCCGCGGGCGGCAATGATGTCGTCGAAGTCGCGGAGGTGGTAGCCGACGCCAGCGAAGTCGAGTACGCGGCAGAAGCCTCGTAGGGCGACACCGAACCCGTCGGGGCCGCTGAAGCCACCGAACTGACCGCCACCTTTGACGTGTGGTTCCAAGTCGCAGAAGACGCCTGGGATGCCGCGTTTCTTCAGCTTCTTTTCCAGCTTGGGAATCGACAAGGCGAAATCACGCATGATGCGTTCGTAGGCGCTGTCGCCTAAATCGGCCGGCACGAAGTTCTTCAAAGCATCTTCGTCGATGTGTCCCTTTTCGCCGGCTGGCTTGGTGATCTTGTAATCTTTAACGTGCATCCAACCCATGCCGGGTTTCATGGCCACGTATTGGTCGTACACTTCGTCAGGCGTGTAGCCTTGGCAGACCAGATTGCCGGCATCGAAGATCAGCATCATGGCTGGGTGATTCACCTTCTTGTGAATCTCGGCCAGGATGTCCCCATTTTGACCGATCAGATTGGCCTCGACTTCCAAGCCGAACGTCAGGTCGCTGCGGTGACAGGCCTCGGCGATTTGACCGAGTTGGTCGACGGCCTGGGCGATGTAATCTTTCGGCTCTGTTCCCTTGGGATGATAAAACGAGAAACCGCGAATCAGCTTGGTCTCGAATGCGTGGGCCAAATCGCAGGCCTTGTTAACGTCCTTCTCCAGATACTTTTTGAAGGGGACGAAGCGGTTCTTCGTGCCGTCGTTTTCGTCGAGCAGCTTGACCTTGCCGATTGGCGAGCCCAGGGACGAAACGTTCAGGCCGTATTCACCTTCCAAGGTTCGCAGTTTGGCGATTTCGGCCTTGGTCAGGTCCATGACATTCTTGATGCCGTTGCCGACGTCGATGAAGCGAATACTGTAGTATTCCAGCCCCAATGCTGCAAAGGCACTGAACTGTTGTTCGGCTGTCTTCTGATTGGCAGATTCGTCAGCAAAACCGGTCAAAATCACTTGGGACGTGGTCATGTCGTCATTCCAGCTTGTGTCGCGTAACAATTCTCTAATGCACTAAGGTTTGTGCACGGGAAGTGGTATTGTGAATGCCAGGACACGCCAGAGCAAGTGCCCCGCGAAAAGAGGGGGGGCGGTTTAATAGAAAGCAGGCCAGGCAAGAAGGCAGAAGAGCAACCATGGGTTACGCAGATAGGATTTCCTTCGTCCACGAAGTCGATGAGACCTATCTTATCAGTGTTCCTCTGCGTAATGGGTGGTTGAAATCTCTTCTCACTGTGGCCTCGGAGTTCTCTGGGGCAACAATATTCTTCCGAAGCGAATGATCGTTCTGTTACAACATCGAGTGCTCGCAACTCCCTTTTTTGAGAAGGCAGCCCCATGACGCCGGAATCTCTGATGCAATTGGCGATTGAGAAATGCCGCACAGGCATCGCGCTCGGCCAGACGCCGTTTGGTTGTGCGATTGAACTCAATGGTCAAGTCATTGCCGCCTCGCACAATACGGTTTGGCAAACTATCGACATCACAGCCCATGCCGAGATCAACGCGCTGCGGGAAGCTTGTCGACAAACCCAACATCCGCTTTTAGAAGGGGCGATTGTTGCGACGACCTGCGAGCCATGTCCCATGTGCGCAGCGGCGCTGCATTGGGCTCGTGTTGAAAAGGTTTACTTCGGCGCGACAATCGCCGATGCCGGTGCAGCAGGTTTCAGCGAGTTGGACCTGCCGGCAGAAAAAGTGATCGCTGCAGGGGGCGGATCGACAATATTGGTGCCGAATCTACTTCGCGATGAATGTCAGGCCTTATTCGCTGAGTGGAAACAAGACGAAAAGAGGCGGCATTACTAAGCCTTTCGGCAATTTGACGAAGCCTTGCCGCTGCAACCAACCGATAAATGATCGTAAGTTGCGTGGTCGATCTTCCCGGGAGAACAAGGATGTTCTGTTCCCATTGTGGCGTCAAAGCAGACGGTAATTTCTGTTTTCAATGTGGTAGCCCTCTTCGTCAGGCCGACGAGATGGTCTCCATAGATAACACTGTCTCCGAGGATCTTGTCCCTGCGGTCCTTTGCTGGGACGACGATGCAAACTACGAGCGCATTGCCCAGCATCCGGAAGTACGTACTGCCATTGCCAGCCATGCAGCGCAAGCACGTCCGGGGCTTTCGGCGGAAGCGTTGATGGAAATCGCCGACAAGGTAGTTCCGATTGGCATCTCGTACTCGGCGGTGGCTTCGATCGCCCAGCCGATGTGGGCTTCGCTGGGGGTTCGGACCGGCAAGCAGCGCTCGGCTGTTTTCGCCGTTCCCATCGGTCGCACGATGGCCCGCGTACTGTGTAGCCTGGCCAAGAATCAGCAGCCAGTGCAGCGGGTTGAGCAAGAGACCGACGGATGCACCATCCAGGCCGAATTGCCGTCGAGCGTCTGGGCGATGAAAGGAATCTTGACCGTCAAGCTTGTCCGCCAAGACGACGGCTGCGTGGTAACCGTCGCCACCGACATCCCCGGCCAGGCATTCGACTGGGGCATGAGCCAGCGCTGTGTTGATTCTCTACTGCAAGAGATTCAGCAAAATCTGGATTTGCCTCTGGCGGAACCGCGAAGTCGAGCGGCGTGAACTCAGTCTCTATTGCTCTTCGCGTTGTTCGTGATGCGAAGCCGGCTGAGCGGCACTTTGGCGCGAACGCCAGAAGTTTAGGGTAGTGGCACAGACGAGAAAAATGCAGCCGAATAGAGTCGCTTGCATGAGGACAATTCGTATTTGATCGTCGGCAACTTGGCTCTTGTAAGGAAATTGAGAGCTCTCGGGAATAACCTGCAGAAGCATGCCTCCCAATATCGCACTGAAATAAAACGTCACCATGGAATACGCAAATCGACGCACTACCGAGCGATTCCGCGAATTGACGAATAGCTCGGTACCAGCGAAGGTCAGTACGGCGTAGATTCCACGAGCCCAAATGTCGCGGGGGAGATTCTCGAAGGAGCCGAAGTAGCGACCGGAGAAATATACGCCCCCGGCATAGATCGTATAGCCGAGTAAGCCCAATGAAACCGCACGAACAATCCGAGCCCAAAGAGGCAAAGTCGGAGCACGAACTTCTGTGACTTCCGACTTCGGGGATTCGAATGGATTGTTCCTCATGACATCGACCGGACGCGCCCTTGGGGGTGTGGACGACTGGCAATCGTGTTAAATCACGTGCAGTTCTTCCGGTGGCGTGTCGCTGTAATGTTCGACAGTAATCGTCGAACTGATTCCACCACGTGGGGTGAATTCGGCACGGACCTGCATCCAGCGAGGCTGCAGGCTTTCGACCAGGTCGTTAAGGATAACGTTGGTCACGTTTTCGTAGAAGATTCCCTGGTTGCGATAGGCCTGCATGTACAGCTTCAGGCTTTTCAGTTCTACGCATAGGGCTTCCGGGATGTACGTGATATGGATCGTGCCGAAGTCAGGCTGGCCGGTTTTAGGGCAGACCGAAGTGAACTCAGGCACGCTGATTTCGATCTCGTAATCTCGGTTGGGGTGTTGGTTCTCGAAGGTTTCGAGAAGTCCGCGATTCTCTTCTGACACGGTCCGATTCTCCTCACTGACGGGTTAAACTGCTATTTTGGAGGCAAACCGAGGCCCTGCCTAGACCCAACACTTGGCCGATATTTCGACATTTTCCCGTGCGGTCTGCCGAACTTCCTCCACACGAGGTCCGTCTTGGCGGGTATTCTGAAGGATTCCCCTCAACACGCTGCCCAAAAGCGTGGAGAATGGGGCACTCGAATGTCACTCTCTGGGAACGGTTTCTCGCATTGCGGCGACAGACCTTTCGACAAGCGGTATCCTTGCGTGCGAATAGCTGAAATTTATCCATCGATTCAGGGCGAAGGCCTTCTGACCGGCGAGCCCAGTACGTTCGTCCGGGCCAGTGGTTGTAACTTGCGCTGTTGGTTCTGCGACACGCCGCATGCGTCTTGGAATCCGGAAGGGGAAGATCTTTCGGTCGCGGAAATATTAGGACGGATCGAACTCTTGGAAGTTCGCAACGTTGTGCTAACTGGCGGTGAGCCCATGCTATTTGCCGAGATGATCCCGCTTTGCGAGGGGATCCGGCGATCGGGACGGCATATCACTATTGAAACGGCCGGGACGCTGCACCTTCCCTTGCCGTGCGACCTGATGTCGATCAGTCCCAAGCTTTCTAACTCGACACCCAATGCCCAGGAATTTCCGCGTTGGCATCGGCGGCACGAGCAATCGCGAGATCAGCCTGAGGTTATTCAGCGGCTAATCGATGAATTTCCGTATCAATTCAAGTTCGTCATCGATAAACGGGAAGACTGTGACGAGGTACTGACCTACCTGGGGCGGTTTCCGGGTATACTCCGTGACCGCGTGTATGTGATGCCGCAAGGAATCGAGCAAACGCAGTTAGACTCGATCACCCAGTGGCTCACGCCGTGGTCGGAAGAGCACGGTTTGCAACTTTGTTACCGCAAGCAAATCGAATGGTTCGGATTTGCTCGAGGGACTTAGTCTTGGCTGCCTTCGATGTGATCAGTAGCTTGGGGCAAACTATGCGGATTAATGATTTCATCGTTGAAGCGTTTTTCCATACGATCCCGACGATGATTCTTAACATGCTGGTAAATCACTGCGGACTGTAGCCACCAGAAGACTGTCACCACGTACGCCAGGCAAGCACCCGCGAAGGAAATGCTTAGGTAGCTTGGCGAGAGATAGTGCAGGAAGAAGCCGGTTGCCAGGGCCAACATCGAGACGAACAGTTTCGATTTGCAGAGCGATTCCCAGCGATTGAGTGTTGCCGAATCGATCGCCGCTTTAGCCGTTTCATTAGCGAGTTCGCGTAGCCTGCGAATGTCAGACGTTTGTTCTGGTGCAAAACGCGACGGGACGAACTCTTCCCGCGTAATCGGTTTGACAGGTTCCTCTGGTTTGACAGGCTCAGGCTTGGCTGCGATTGTTTTTTCGGTGGATTTTTGCTGAGGTGCGGGTTCCGGATCGCCGCTCTTAGCTCGCATTCGTGCCAAGAGGCTTTGCATGTAGTCGTCGATCGAGATGTCATCGTCGCTGCCGAGAGTGGCAGCTAAGTTCTCGGTCTCTTCAGCGGCCGTTTCGCTGAATGACTCATACGAGGGTGCATCAACTTCCGGTTCCTGCGGTGTTTCTTCCTCAGGGAATTCAAAATCAGGGAAGCTCGAAAGGCCGGTTACCGGATTCACAGCCGGTGGTTGGTCGGTTTCGGGCGACTCCGCTGGAATCTCGGCTTCAGAATCGTGATGCGAAGACTCCTCTGGCAGGGTCGGAGGGGGCGTTTCTCGGAGAATACCCATCGATCGTAGGTGATCGAGCGGTGACTCGTCCTCCTCTGGCGACAGGGCATTTTCGTCGTGGCTTTGCAGGTCGGCCAAGCGTCGTTCGTCTTCCAGTTGACGACGAATTTCCAGGCACTGTTGCCGAGCGTCATCCAACTGGTTCCTCCAATTGTCCTCGATCTCTTTCTGCTGGGTGATGGTCTCATGGAGTTCGAGGTTTTGCTGTCGCAGTTCGTCCAGCTGAAGTTTCAGGTCGTCGCCACGCAATGTGGCGTCATCGAGTTGGCTATGCAACTGCTTAAGTTTCGACTCGTGCTGGGCAACTTCCTCGTCAGTCATGCCGCTTGGCTGAGCGTCTTGGGCATCGGCGAGTTGCTGTTCCAACTCGGCGATCTTACGTCCCACGTTTTCTGAGTGCTGCTGACGCTGTTCGAGTTCCTGTTGTGTCCACGCCAATTCGCTCTCGGCATCTTTGAGCGAGTCTTGGCTTTCATGCAAGTCACGCGAGGCATCCTCGTACGCAAGCCGCATTTTAGTTAAGCGAGAAACACCTTCATCTTCTTTCTCGTTCGCGGAGGCATCCAGCTGTGAAAGCTGATCTCGCACACCACGCAGGTGCGAGAGAATCGAGTTCACGCGGGTTTTGCCGAGCTTACGCGTAGAAATCCATCGCTGGCGAAGACGCTCTTCACGCGATTGAAGTTCGTTTGACTGTTCCTTTAGATGCGCGATCAAGGCCACGGACTCTTGCAGGTCAGACTCGAGCCGGCGATGTCGTGCTCGTTCTTCTTCTGTGGAATCGGCATGAGAAGTCAACTCTTGCCGAATTTCGTTGACTTGATTCTGCTTAATCTCTAGCTGTTCTCGCAGCTCAGCCTGAATGGTGTTGTTGCTGCTAATCAGATCGCGAACATGATTGAGCAAGAGTCGGGTACGTTGGTTGTGCCGCTTGCGGCGCTCGATGCGATGTTCGGTCGATTCGGTTGCCGAGGGTTGCGAAACCTCGTGCGTGTCGGCCTCGCGGGTCATCAGAGAATCGACAAGCAGCTGCGTCTGGTCGAATTTGGTCTGCAATGCGCTGAAGGAATTTTTCTGCTTGCGGACTTCGTTCAATAGATTGCGAATCCGGCGATTGGACCTCTTGCGTAGCTTTCGATGCGATGGTGATTGAATTGGCAAAGGTTGGGTAACTGCCGGCGATTCGACTTGCTGGTCAGCTAGGACCTCGAAGCTCAAGCTTCCCAGGCTCAAGCGATCGCCGATGCGTAGCCAGGCTTCGCTGACGGTGTCGCCGTTGACGCGTGTGTCGCGGGTCCACGACTTCACGATCATTCCGCCCGAACCGCGATAGATCACACAGTGCTTCGGCTGGACATCGGCAGCAATCAAACGCAGTTGGCAATCTGCGGACGATCCGATCAGACATTTCGGCGCATGAACACGAATGATCTGACCATCACGCTCGGTACCTTCAATTTTCAATACCAGCGCCGAGTTCGACTTACCGAGAAGTCGAGAATCGCGTTTCGATCGGGGGACGACGTTGTTTTGGACCATGATTCTGCTTGAAAAAGGAGGGAACCGCTGGCGGACAGGGGGCTGTCTCTGACGGCAGATTGCGATCAATGCCTGCCAGTTAGTGCCTATTTCGCTAAGTCATATAGGTCACGCAGATGGTACGGTCAAAGCAGTACCCTGGGAGAATTGAGCGGCCAAAAAGGGCTCAGGGGGTGAATTTTGATAGGTTTTAGATAGAAAAATGACGATGATCGGATTGCGTCAACCGATCGCTTTCGGATGATATCGGACCGATTTTCGCAAGAGGAAAGTGTCTTAAATGCGAAATCGGATCGACTTATTTGGAAATCCCAAGTCGTCGCTCGAATGCTGAGAAGTGCCGCAAAGTGTTATGTAGAAAGCGATTGCATTAAATCGCTCGAAATTGCTAGAGAACGGTGAAGAGACGAAAATTTTTCGGTTACTGTTCCAGAGGCGTACTATAGTTTCGGTACGATTAATCAATGTAGGATTTGCCCGCCGAATAGGGGGATCGACGTCCGCGAATTAAATCGCGAAGAGGCGACCCATTCAAATACTAGGCAGGGGCGAAACGAATCGCTAAAAATACGACTTTCCTGCACCTAAGGTGACACCATGCCGCGGCCAAGAGACGAATTTATTGGGAAGATGAAGGAAATTCTCCTTCGCCGTCGTGACGCCCTGCGTAAGGCTCTCGCCGGGGACTTGAGTCTGCTGAAAGAACTTGAGCAGACATCAGGCGACGTCGTTGATTTCGCACTCGATTCGGTCCAGGACGAACTCAGTTCGCAGCTGGCCGAGGTCGAAAGTCGCGAGTTGGCGAGCATCGACACCGCATTAGAACAAATCAAAGCGGGTAAGTATGGGGAATGCGAAGGCTGTAGCGCCACCATTCCGATCGCCCGCTTGCAAGCGCTTCCTTACGCTACTTTGTGCATTAAATGCCAGCGTGAACTGGAAGAACTTGGACCCGATGGGGTCAGTTGGGCTCAAACCGACGATACGCAAGCCGTCAACTAACGCACGGCCGCTACAATCCGATAACTTTCGACGGGATGAGTGTAAAACTCATCCCGTTTTTCTTTTCCTGGTCCCACCGCTAGCACGATCTAACTTGTAAGGTGTGACTCATGATGGATTGCGCCCCGACGACTTCCCCCGGTTTGGTAGCGGTACTATGCGATCTTTCCTTGCTCTTTCGCTCGTTCTCCTGACAGCTGGTTTTACGACTGGGCAGGATCGCTCTCTCGTATCTGCAGATCGCGCGGCAATGCGGGAAGAAATATTAGCGGAAGCCGATTTCCTCGAGCGTCAGCTCAACCATCTAAAGCGGGTCGTCAAATATGCGCGTCCTTCGATTGTGCATATCGAAACGACGATGGCCGGCAATGGGTTCTCGAAGTCGAGCGAAGTGGACGAGGCAGGTGCCGGAATCATCTTTAAGCACGATAAGAGCTTTTTCGTTCTAACCAACCGTCATGTGATCAATCAGGCACCGCTCGAGCGAATTCGGATCTACCTGGAAGATGGTCGCCTGATACGTGCCCGGCGGGTGCTAACCGATCGCGATACCGATGTGGCCGTTGTAGAAGTCGATGCCGATCGCTTGATTCCTGCCGAGGTGGGCGACAGTTCCCAGGTCGAAGTGGGTGAGAATGTCTTCGCCGTCGGCAGTCCGTTTGGCCTCAGCCAGACCGTCACCTCCGGAATTATCAGTGCCGTCGGACGACGCAACCTACAACTGGGGCGACAAGGCTTGAAGCTACAGAACTTCTTTCAAACCGACGCGGCCATCAATCCCGGCAATAGCGGCGGACCACTGATCAATCTGCGGGGAGAAGTAATTGGTCTGAACACGGCCATCGCCAGCAACTCGGGCGGGAACGACGGAATTGGCTTTGCAATTCCAATTCATGCAGCCTTAGGGGTGGCAGAGCAATTGATTGAAAAAGGTCAGGTAGCTCGGGCCTTCTTTGGCGTGCGGATGGATGCCGACTTCGACGCGGCGGCGGCTAAAGAGATTGGTTTGTTCCGAGCTCGCGGTGCCAAAGTCAGCGGTGTTACGCCGGGCTCGCCTGCGGAAGCCGCGATGATCCAAGTGGGCGACGTTATTACCCGGTTCTATGGGCAGGAAGTAGAAGACGACCTGCAACTTATTAGCATCGTCAGCCTGTGCCCGCTGGATGAGGACATTCGTTTTGAGATCTACCGAGACGGAAAGGTCATCGCGAAGACCGTTCGCCTGGCTGCTCGGAATCGGTTTGAGAACTAAATCCGGCGAGGAGATTATTCCGCCGTTTCTTTAGCGGCTTGAAGGACTCCGCGGATAATGCAATCTTTCACTCCGGCGGTATCGACGCTGGTCATCACTTCCATGTTAGGTGTCCAGGTCCGCACGATTCGCTTATCGAAAATCGTTGCTCCGAGGGTCAGGTCTCCTTGCGTCTCGACATCGCCAGCCATGGGAACGGACTCAAACAGTTCTGGCTGCATCAGGGCAACCAGCGCCACGGCATCGTTCAGACTGATACCTTCCTGGGCTAAATGACGTCGATGCGAGCGGAACGAGAACGGCAGAATCTGATTCAATAACTTCGTGACCCGCGATTCTTGCTTCGGAATGTGATCGAGCAGATCGATTCCGAAGGTGACTTGGCTGGTGATATCGATTGGCACCAACGTTTTGGTCGTTTTCGAGTGCAGCACCCGACGTGCGCTTTCGGCATCGAAATGGCAGTTGAATTCTGCACAGGGGCTCACGTTGCCGATTCCATTGAGCGAACCTCCCATAATGATGATCTGTCCGACCTGGGAGGCGAACGTAGGATCGCGCTGCAGACAGTTCGCCACATTGGTCATAGGGCCCAGGCAAAGAATAGTGACTTCATCCGGAAAAGCTCGGATTTCGTCACCGATCAGCTTTTCGGCTGAATGCGTTTGATGCAGCTTGGCCACGTTCAGGTGGATTTCGGCCAAGCCATCACTGCCATGCAAAAAGGTGGAATCGACCGGCGGAGCATGACGTGGACCAGGCCCCATGGCAATGCGGGGACGCCGCGGCGGATCGAGACATTCAATCAATGCCTGCAAGTTGGTATAGGCTTGATCTGCATTGACGTTTCCGGCAGTAGAGGTGATCGCAACGACATCCAGACTCGGATCGAAGAGGGCGATCATGAGCGCGATGGCGTCATCGATGCCGGGATCACAGTCGATAATGACCTTCCTGGACATAGTGGTCGGAACCTCCTGCCTTCATGGTGCGTGTACGTGAGGATGCCGGCCTTGGGGGTGTCGTGCCCTATTACGCAGGACATGACTCATCCAAGTCCGGTTCAACGCATGACGAGTTAGGGTACCAGACGGACAGGCCACCTTCCTCGACAACGTCATGTTATAACAGTTTTCGCCCCACGGCGGCAGAGACATCGTGGCTAGGAGAGGGGCTCTATGGGGACTAAAATGTCGAATTCGTCGTACGCACCAGGCCCAAATCCGGGGAGTTGATCGGTTGTCGCACTCAGAAGTTATTGCCAAGGTACGGTCCGGGACAGATCTAGCCCTCGAAGAAATGGCCGCTGCCATCGGTGAAATGATGAAAGGGGATTGGAGCGACGATGATATTGGCTCGTTGCTGATCGCCTTGAACGAAAAGGGCCCCAGCGTCGATGAAATCGCCGGTGCCGCCACCGCGATGCGTAGCCATATGATCACGATTGAGTCGCCCAACGAGGCGTTTATCGATACTTGTGGGACCGGAGGGGATCGTAGCGGAACTTTTAATATCAGCACGGCAACGGCTTTGGTGATTGCCGGAGCTGGGGTGACGGTTGCCAAGCATGGTAATCGGAGCGTAACCAGCAAGTCTGGCAGCGCGGATGTTCTTTCCCGCCTGGGCGTGAACATCGAGGCCGACGTACCGACCATCGAAAAGTGCTTGAATGAAGTCGGCATTTGCTTCTGTTTCGCCCCGCTGATGCATGGCTCGATGAAGCATGTGGCGCCGGTACGGAAGAAGTTAGGTGAGCCGACGATCTTCAATTTGCTGGGGCCCCTGTGTAATCCGGCCAATGCTCCGTATCAGTTATTGGGTGTCGGTAGACCCGAATATCGAGAATTGCTGGCAAGTGCGCTTCAGAAATTGGGTACGACCAAAGCGGTGTTTGTGACCGGACGCGATGGAATGGATGAAGTCACGATCAGTGACGTGACCGACGTGATCATCGCGACGCCGGCCGGATTAGTACCGATTGTGTGGCAGCCGGAAGAATTTGGGATCGAGCGACAAGGGAAAGAGGGCATGCTGGTCGAGGGGCCCGAGGAAAGCGCAGCCATGATTCGCCGCGTCCTTTCAGGCGAAAAGGGGGGAGCACGCGACATTGTCGTGATTAATGCCGCCGCCGCCCTGTGGACGATTGGCAAGATTGACTCACTCAGCGAATGTGCACGACTCGCGGAAATCGCGATTGATAGTGGTGCGGCAGAAGCGACGCTGACCAAGCTGGCGGAGGTCAGTCGCGGGTGAAGTCAGCCGGAACAACCTTAGCGATCTTAATTCTGGCGGTCTGCGCGGCCCATGCCATGGTGCATGTGCTGGAGGGATCGCTGCCGTGTGTCGAGCAGTCGATTGCCACGCAATTCCATGTTGGCTCGGCGACCACTGGCTGGCTGCAAACCGTGTGGCGATTTCCCTGGGGCGTCGGGGCGCTTCTTGCCGGTTGGCTGGTCGATCGATACGGGGCCAAGCGGATGCTGGCGCTTTATTTGCTTGGCGGAGGGGTTACCTGTTTCACGTCGATCTTACTGCCGGGACTTCCTCTGCTTTTTGCCTCGATGTTTATGATGGGGGTAATGGCAAGCATCTATCATCCGGCGGGACTGGCGCTACTTTCGCATGAAACGACGCCGGATACGCTCCCTAAAACGCTCGGTTGGCATGGGGTGTTCGGTTCGCTCGGGATCGGCGGTGTCCCGTTGATTGCTGCCGGAGTGCTTTCGCTTACCCACTCTTGGCACGCTTTTTATGCCGTTCTGGGCGTAATGTCGATTGCGTTGGGCATGGTATTCGTTTATCTCACTTTGCAGTCACCAGAGCGAGTATTCTCGAAAGTCGATCAGGCTGCTCCCGACGATCGTGGCAACTGGGGTAGCTTTGGTGTTCTGTTGGTTATGTCCAGTTTGATTGGTTTGTCTTACCACGGCGTGATGAGTTTTTTGCCGCGCTACCTATCGGATGCGAAAGTCCTCGGATTTCATACCGAGGGAGAGATCGGCGGGAATATCTTAGCGGCCAGTTCTCTCTTATTAGGGTGCATTGGCCAGTACATGGCTGGGCAAATGGCTCGTCCCAAACGGCTTGAATTCCAGTTGATGTTGATTTGTGCCGGGACGATTCCTTTTCTCGTTGGCATGAGCTTTGCTCCGCCCCAGTGGAAATGGTACTGCGTAGCGGCGTGGGGGATGATCTTCTTCATGCATCAACCGGTGTTTAATAGTTTGATTGCCAAATACACCCCCCGGTCACGCCGCAGCCTGTGCTATGGGGTCTCGTTTGCGGTAGGAAACGGCATTGGGGCCATTGCGGCAGGGCTTGTCGGAGAGAATACTCATTTGCAGTCCGCTTATTTGGGACTGGCCGGATGTGCGTCGCTGGCCGCTTTGAGTGGACTGATTTTATGGATTCGCGCGACCAGGTACCCTTCTATCGGGCCAGAAAACTCGTGAGAACAAAGTTTATGCTTTGCTTTCCTTAGCCGGGCAAGGATAATCGGGCATCTGAAGAGGGCCTGGCTTTATTGACCTCCCTAGTGGTCCTTATCTATGCTTCTAGGGGTTCCTACTTTTTCATTCGTAGTCATCTTGCGATTTCTAGAAAGCCGACTCCATGGCGATCAAATACCACTATTTACGAGTCCGCGACGTGCAAGACGTCGTTGTTGCAGAATTCATCCAGTCTTCGATTTTGGACGAAACGGCGATCGATCGCGTTGGGAAGGAATTCGAGCAACTGATTTTAGAAGCCGCCACGGCCAAGAAGCTGCTGCTTAATTTTCGCGCCATCGAATACATGTCGTCGGCCATGATCGGTAAGTTAATTCTGCTGAACAAGAATTGCAAAAACGCAAAGATCAAGTTCAAAGTCTGCAACGTGACCGGCAATATTCTGGAAGTCTTCCAGATTATGAAGATTGGCAAAGTGATCGACATCCAGAAGGACGAAAAGACCGCCGTTGATGCGTTCAGCGGGCCATCGATCGGAAAGTGGTTCGGGCTGAGCTAGCTATGACAATCTTCATACCGATCTAATCTATGTGCCTTGCCTGGATGTATATTAGGCAAGGCTGCGCTGGCATAGCAGTTGATTTCCACTCTTGGGAAGGCCGATGCGTGTGCTAGCATTGCTTTACGGCCAGTTCGCTCTTAGCGCCGCGTAAGCGTTTGCGTAAGATTCTGCGAGTTTGGACACCATCCGTTTTGCAACATTGAGTTGACTGTGCGCCAAGCGTACCGAGCAACGATCTGGGCTCATGCCTAAGCACTCTGAAACATCGGAAGAAAAATCGCTTCTCGCGAGGCCCTTGGCATGGGGGACGCGTCTGGTTGTGCGCTTCCCGATTGTCGTGCTGCTGATTGCTTTCATGGTGGCTGGGCTCTCGATCATTTACGCGACCAATCACTTGGGGTTCAAAACTAGCCGCTTGGATTTGATCAACCAGCAAAGCGGATTCAATCAGCTGTGGCTCGAGTATCTCGATCAGTTCGGTGCTGATGATGACGTGGTTGTTATTATTGAAGGGCCTGGTCGAGAGGAAATCGTCCCGGCGCTAGAAGACCTCTATACTCAACTGACTGCCCAAGAACACTCCTTCTACGCGGTACTTCACGAACGCGGGCTAAGCAAGGTTCGTGAGAAGGGCCTGCATTTTCTGCCGGAGTCGGACCTGACTCAGATCGATCAGCAGCTTCAACGGCTACGTCCGGTGATGCAAGGCCAGTGGGATTCGATGGGGGTGGGCCAACTGGCCTATAACTTGAATCAGCAGCTGCTCTTCGCCCAGCGTCAGCCTGATGCTCCCCAAGCCCAGATGATGGCCGAGCAAAGTCGCCAGCAACTGGATCGTTTGGCGAGCAATCTTCTGGCCGCGATGGGGCAGGGAGAATCGCAAGGTTCGGTTCTGGTTCCACCGAACGACTCGTTAAACGCATTGAGCCAGATCGATTCTGATTATTTTCTGGCCAACGAAGGACAGCTTGGCCTGATCTTGTTGCGACTGGTGAAGGACAAATCAGAGCTCGCACAAGGGAAGGATGCCATCGCCCAGTTGCGAAGTATTCTGGACCGATTCCAAGGGAAATATCCTCGGCTGAAGTTTGGGCTGACCGGACTTCCAGTGATGGAAAACGACGAGATGGAGCGCAGCCAGGTCGATATGACCAAGGCCAGTGTCATCAGTTTGATTGGTGTGGCATGTTTGTTCATGGCATCTTTCGGCGGTCTGCGGCATCCGCTGTTGGCGGTGGTAGCGCTTTTGGTTGGCATCGCCATGTCGGTTGGTTTCACGACGGCATTTGTTGGCCACCTGAACATTTTGAGTGTATCTTTCGGCGTGATTTTAATCGGGCTGGGGATCGACTTCGGAGTTCACTACGTAGCGAGATACCTCAAGGAAGCCGAAGAGAAGAGAACCGACGAGGCGTTGGTGCAAACGTCACGCGACATAGGCCCTGGTATTGTGACCGGTGGTTTGACGACGGCGGTCGCGTTCTTCACCGCATCGCTGACCGATTTTACCGGCGTCGCTGAGCTTGGAATTATCGCGGGCGGCGGTCTGCTGGTTTGTTTGATCGCTTCGATGACCGTCTTGCCGGCGTCGATTCACCTAGCCGATCGGCATCGCAATCGATATCAATTGCCTAAGCCACTGCATCTCGATTGGTGGGTTTTGCCGCTATTAAAGACTCCCAAGATCACGCTCCTGGTTTCACTGGGGATCGTGGGGCTGTTAGCGATAGGTTTGCCTAAGCTGCACTATGATCACAATCTTTTGAACCTGCAGCCCAAAGGTTTGGAAAGCGTTCAATGGGAAGAGAAGCTTCTAAACGATACGGATCGCAGTGTCTGGTTTGCCCTTTCGATTGCTGAAAACCGCGAGGCTTTGCTCGAGCGAAAAGAAAAGTTTGAAGCGTTGCCGACGGTGAACCGGGTTGAGGAGATCGCCTCACTCATGCCGGACAGCTCGCCTGAGAAACTGGTGATGATCGAGGATCTTGATCGACGCTTAAACAAGCTGCCCGAGAACGTGCCGACCATTTCGATTCCACCGGCGGGGCATTTGGGCCAGGTACTAGCCGACTCGCAGCGAATTCTTTCGCCAGAAGATCCTGCGGCACAGCACACCTATCGTCGGTTGGCGCAAATTCGCGAACTATTGCGGGGTATGCCTGAACCGAAGTACAACGCGATTATCTCTCAGTTTCAGCAGCGAAATGCAGGCGAACTATTGCAGTGGCTACACTCGCTGGCGGTGATATCGAATCCAGAACCACCCACCATTAGTGACCTACCGGAAGCCTTGGTTTCGCGATTTGTGGGAAAGAACAATCAGCTACTGCTGCGTATCTATCCCAACGCCAGCATCTGGGACATGGATGCTCTGGAAGGATTCGTCAAACAAGTTACCTCGGTCGATTCCAAGGTGACCGGGCAGCCGCTCCAAACCTTCTACGCATCACGGCAAATGCAGCGGAGCTATATTCATGCGGCCGTTTACTCGTTGATTGCAGTGATGATCATTCTGCTGATCGACTTCCGCAGCATGACCAATACCTTGCTGGCCTTAACGCCGGTAGGACTAGGCATGCTGATGCTCTTCGGAGTTCAAGGGTTTGCTGATATTCCACTGAACCCGGCCAATATGATCGTTTTACCGTTGATCCTTGGTATCGGCATCGACGACGGTGTCCATGTGGTGCACGACTTTCGGCGGCAAAGCCGTGGCTACTCGCTGGGTGCTTCTACGGCGACCGGCATCATTATTACCTCGCTAACCACCATGATTGGCTTTGGTGCTTTGATGTTGGCCGACCACCGCGGTCTGGCCAGTCTCGGGCGAGTGCTGACCATTGGCGTTGCGTGCTGCCTCTTTACTTCGTTGGTTATCTTGCCGTGCCTTCTGACGATACTCACCAGCTTTCGCCGAGAAGTGCCTGAGATCGAGTCAAACGCCTCGCCGTCGCGTGATCGGCCTCGTGGACGCAAGCTGACGAGCATTCCCGATGAGCCAAAATCGCACCCGCACAAAGAACCGTCTCGCGAGGATGCTGAATCCCGAGAGTCATTTGACGATCCTTCGCCGAAGCGTTAAGCGGTTTGGTGGCAGGGGTTTATGGGATTTCTCCGGGGTGCTTCTAAGCTCTCGGCAGGCTTCTATTAGGGCTTTTCGCTGGGCTTCAAATCGTTATACTAAATAGATTCCGAACTAGAACTCGGCGCAGACTCTTCAGTTTGCCCTTTATATTACGTATTTTGACCTCAAGGTAAGAACCATGGCCAAGCCACATCGCAAGTTGAAGAAAGCTAATCACGGTGCCCGTCCTGCGAATGCAAAAGCTCGCAAGTCGAAGCGTAAGAATATCAAGACCTAAGGCAATCGTATTGTCTTGATGTTGGCACGGAAGATCTGGTCAGCATCATTGAGTCGTCCTTATTTTGTTCCTTGTCGGTAGCTGAAGGATTCACGGTGGCGCGAGAAGACCTGATTCTCGACCCTGCGTCGATCGATTTTGACAACGTAATCGCGGGTCTTGATGCAATTCAAGTATCCAATCCGCAGCGATACGAGATGGAACAACTCACCGGCATCGTTTACGACGATGTCGAAGCAGGCGTTTGCGCCGGGTATTTAGATATCGCGCAAGATGCTTTTTGGGTGCGAGGGCACATGCCTGGCATGCCTCTGATGCCAGGCGTTTTAATGTGCGAAATGGCGGCGCAGGTCAGCACCTGGTATGTCGTCAAGCACGACCTGATGCCCGGCAAACGTATGGGTTTTGGCGGCATGGATGAAGTCAAGTTCCGCGGCATTGTTCGCCCTGGTGACCGGCTGTTGTGTGTCCTTAAGCAGACTCGCTATCGTCCCAATCGAATGCTCGTGTGTGCATTTCAGAGTTTCGTCGGGACCAATATGGTTGCCGAAGGCGTGATCCGAGGCATTCCTTTGCCGGACGAGATCTAAGACGCCGGGGGCGGCCGCGACTCACGGCCTGTTCTCTGCTGGTAACTCCCCATGCTTTTCCCACTGATCGATGAAAATCCAACGCGTCGCTGGCCATTTGTGACCGTGGGACTGATTGCGATCAATACCTTACTATTGCTGGCGATGCTCGGTTTAGATCCGCTGGAGCACAACCGCCTGTTTCTCGAGTATGGTTTCGTTCCCCAGCGCTTCACCGAAGCATTGAACTCTGGCGAGAATGTTCAGATTGATCTGAAGCAGCTTTTGCAGGGGTCGCCAGAAGCTCGAGAGGTTCTCGAAACGAGCAAAGATGACTCCGTCGTTACCTTGCCGGGTACGATGTCGGCAGCTTTGGGGACCATCTTTTCCTCAATGTTCCTGCACGCCGGGATTGCTCACCTGTTGGGCAACATGTGGTTTCTGTGGATCTTCGGCAACAATGTGGAAGATCGCTTGGGGCATGTTCCTTACTTGTTGTTCTACTTGCTGGGGGGCATTTGTGCGGCAGTTGCCCACTGGGCTACGACAAGTTCAGCAGGGGCATTGATTCCGACGGTTGGGGCTAGTGGGGCCGTGGCAGTGATCTTGGGCGCGTATGCGGTAACTTATCCCAAGGCTCAGGTTCGCTGCATGTTGTTTCTGTTTGTCATCTTCTTCATGGTCGATCTGCCGGCTTTGGTTGTCCTGGGCGTTTGGATCACCTTTCAGCTAGTGCAGGGCTTGGGTGCTTTGCACGTGGGGCTCGATGGTGGTGTCGCCTGGTGGGCACATATTGGTGGGTTTCTCTTTGGAATGGCCATCATGCCGCTGCTTGCATGGATCATTCCGGACACCACCTACTCAGCGATTTCGAAACAGGAACGAGCGTTCCAATTCGACCCGCGTCGTCACGATGATTTCCGTTTTTAGTTTTATCGATTACGAATCTATTATGGGCCGCAAAGCACTACCTAAGCTGAACCCTGACGTCGACTTCTCCCAGCACTTTTTTGAGTCGGATGTACTCGAAACGCGCCCGGACCTGCAGTCATACTTTCCCACTCAGCAGCCGCTCGAGATTGAAGTTGGTACTGGCAAGGGGCTGTTCATGAAGAACGCATCGGGCCAGTTCCCCCAGCACAACTTCCTGGGGATCGAGATCGCGTTCAAGTATGCTCGCTTTGCCGGTTACAAGCTGGCCAAGGAGGATCGCACTAACGCAGTCATGCTTCACGGCGACGGACAGAAGATCTTTCGGGAGATCGTCCCCAGCGATAGCTTAGAGGCCGTGCACGTCTATTTCCCAGACCCATGGTGGAAGGCCCGGCATCATCGTCGTCGCTTGATGAACGAAGAATTTTGCCAGCAGATTCAACGTGTCCTGCGCCCCGGTGGCAAACTGCATTTCTGGACCGACGTGCTAGATTACTTTGAGATGGCCGTCGAGACGTTGCACCAGGCAACCACGCTGCAAGGTCCCGTCGATGTCGACGAAACGCCGGCCGAGCACGATCTCGATTACCGTACGCACTTCGAGCGGCGAATGCGGAAGAATGAGATGGACGTGTTTCGCAGCCAGTTCTTGAAGCCTGGGGCTTAGGGGCTTGCGGTTTTCGGTGGCAATTCTTCCCCTGACCTCTACTATTTAAAGTGAGGGAGGCCTTTTAAGCCGAACGGAAGAACGCAAGCTTCGCCCGACCGGGGCGTAGCCTCTAGTTTGCGTGGACGCGGTTTTGTTACAATTGGCCACGAAAATCTGATAATGTTGGACGTTGTTCAGCTATGATGGCCCGCGTCGTCGTCATCTATGTACTAACTGGGCTGAGCGATGACGCTTTCCATGCAGCGTAGATTATTTGGGTATGAGTATGAGCTTAGCGGATGCAACCAACGGGGCTTTAGAGAAATGCCCTACCGGCATTATCGGCTTCGATGAAATAACTGGGGGAGGGCTGCCAAAAGGTCGGCCTACACTAGTTTGCGGAAATGCTGGCTGCGGAAAAACACTTTTTGGTTTAGAGTTTCTGGTCCGAGGTGTCGTGAGTCATGGAGAGCCGGGCGTCTTCATGGCCTTCGAGGAAACGGCTGAAGATCTAACCAAGAACGTGAAGTCGCTGGGTTTCGATCTCGAAGATTTGGTTGAGAAAGAAATGCTATCGGTGGACCACGTTCACGTGGAACGCAGCGAAATTGAGGAAAACGGCGAGTACGACTTAGATGGACTGTTCATCCGGTTAGGGCTTGCGATTGACTCTGTCGGGGCGAAACGCGTTGTTCTGGACACGCTCGAAACGCTGTTCTCTGGCCTATCGAACACTGCCGTATTGCGGTCAGAGTTGCGACGTTTATTTCGTTGGCTGAAAGACAAAGGTGTCACCGCTGTGATCACAGCAGAGCGTGGTGCTGGAGCGTTGACGAGGCATGGATTAGAAGAATACGTTTCGGACTGTGTGGTGGTCCTCGACCATCGAATAACCGATCAGGTAGCGACCCGAAGAATACGCGTGGTCAAATATCGCGGTTCGTCGCATGGTACTAACGAATACCCATTCCTGATCGACGAAGGAGGGTTCGACGTTCTCCCAATCACGTCGGTAGGTCTCGACCATCCTGCTAGTGAAGAGCGGATTTCATCTGGATTGGATCGACTCGATACCATGCTAGGTGGTAAAGGGTTTTATCGCGGTAGCAGCATTCTCGTATCTGGTACGGCAGGGACAGGAAAGAGCAGTCTTTCTGCTGCATTTGTCGATGCTGCCTGCCGTCGAGGAGAGAAGGCCGTCTATTTTGCTTTTGAGGAATCCCAGAACCAGATTCTTCGGAATATGAAGTCAATTGGTATCGATTTGCAGCCGCATCTCGACAAGGGACTGCTTCAGTTTCGTGCCGCGCGCCCGACAACGCAGGGTTTAGAAACCCACCTTGCGATTATGTACAAGGTTATTCGTGAGACCAAACCCCAAGTGGTGGTGGTGGATCCAATTACTAACTTTATTTCTGTCGGCACTTACGAAGAAATAAAGTCGATGCTGATGCGTCTTGTCGACTTTCTTAAGGCGACTCAGACGACCGGTTTCTTTACGAGCCTGAACCACGGAAATCTTGTCACTGAGCAGACCGACATTGGAATATCTTCGCTCATCGACTCCTGGCTTTTGCTGAAGGATCAGGAATGTAACGGAGAGCGTAATCGCGTCTTGTACTTGCTCAAGTCCCGTGGAATGCCGCATTCAAATCAAGTTCGCGAATTCCTGATTACCAGCAGTGGAATTGACTTGGTGGACGTCTACACTGGCCCCGAGGGCGTTCTCACTGGTTCGGCACGACTGGCCCAGGAAGCGAAAGAACGGGCCGCAGCCAATATTCGTGAACAAGAGATTCGGCGGAAGCAAGGTGAACTAGATCGAAGACGCCGATCCATCGAAGAGAAAATTGCTGAGATGCGTTCAGACTTCGAGGAAGAAGCAAGCGAGTTAGAGTTGATCTTAGCTCAAGCTCGAAAGCAAGAAAAGCAACGTGAACTAGACCGTTCGGAATTAGCTGCCAGTCGCAAGGCAGATGTCCATTCAACATAAGGAGCTGATGATGGTGCAGAGTTCCGAGTCTTGGGCGACTGGATCCCAGGAGCCAGTTACCGATACGACTGAGACATGGCGACTTCGACTCTATGTCGCTGGTCGTACACCTAAGTGCGTCAATGCATTTGACAATCTTAAGCGTTTTTGTGAGGAGCATATGGCAGGGCGATACGAGATTGAGGTGATTGACCTTCTCGAGAACCCGAGACTCGCCAAGGACGATCAGATAATCGCCATACCAACTTTAGTAAGAAAACTTCCGGAGCCATTGCGTAAGATCATCGGAGATCTTAGCGACGCCGAGCGGATGTTAGTTGGATTCGATATAAAGTCCAAGTAAGGCTTCCCAGCCTGATGTTAGAGCTTATTCGGAAGAAACGATGACGGATCCTACGATAGAAGGTGAAAGCGATGACCAACAATCGCTTAAGAATGAGATCGAGGTCCTGCGTCAAGAGAATCAACGGCTTCGATCCGCTCTTGAAGAGATGCATTTCAAGCTCGCTGAACCGGAGGAAGTGATCCGCGCTATCCGGCACGGCGAGGTTGACGCACTGATCGTTCAGGAATCGGGAAAGGAGGAGGTTTACTCTCTACAGCGATTTGATTCGGTATATCGTGCCGTGGTCGAAGAGTGTTTTCCTTTTGGCGTCTGGCTTGCTAAGCCATCGGGCAAACTTCTTTACGTCAGCCCATCGTTTGTAAACCTTCTAGAATCCGACTTTAGCACCTTTGCCGAGAAGGGGCAGTTTTTCTTTTTACCGCGTGAAATTCGTGATGAAATTGAAAATAAATGGGAAGAGTCTCGCCGTTCCGGCAATCCATTTAGTGTCGAGTATTCTGTTCCCTTGCAAGACGGTTCCGTAAAAAACATCTGGACCCAAGGCATTCTAGCTGAGACGCACGATGGGCAGCCGCATTGGGTAGGTGTCAATATCGACATCACGGAACTCACGCAGTTCAAAGACGAGATTCGCCATCAGTCGAAAGCGTTGCAAGAGGCGGATCGTCGCAAAGACGAGTTTCTGGCAATTCTCGCACATGAATTGCGAAACCCGTTAGCTCCGATTCGTACCGGGTTAGACCTTTTGAAATTCACGGGAGACGATCCGGAGTTGGCGGAGCAGACCCGCGAAATGATGGAGGAGCAGGTAAAACAGGTCCTCCGGTTAATCGACGACCTGTTCGAGATCTCCCGATTTACTAGTGGAAAGCTCGAACTACGCAAGGCATCGACGGATATTCGTTCGGCAATTCGCAACGCGCTCGATGCAACCCGTCCTCTCGTGATTGAGTCGGATCACACTTTAGAGTTGGATCTTCCCCCTGAGCCGATCTACGTGGATGGGGATCCCGTACGGCTCTCACAGATATTCACGAACCTGATCAACAACGCCTGTAAGTATACCGACTCAGGTGGAGAAATCGCGATAAGTGCGTCGATGGATGGCGGCGACGTGACCGTATCGATTCAAGACAACGGCGTAGGCATTTCGGCCGAACATCTTCCCAAGCTATTTCAGATGTTCTCGCAAATCGATTCTCCGCTTGATCGATCTAAGGGAGGGCTGGGGATTGGCCTGTCGCTGGTGCAAGGGTTGGTTGAAATGCATGGCGGGACGGTTGAGGTGCATAGCGATGGCCCTGGTACAGGAAGCACATTTACGGTCCGAATTCCCGTGCTGACCGATGAACCGGAACCAGCCCAATCGGGAACTACCGAGCACAGGGCGATCGACGAGAAATCGCGGGTTCTTATTGTCGACGATAATAAAGAGGCGGTTCGTATGATGGCCGCCCTTCTGAAGCTCATGGGGAACGAGGTTGAAACGGGGCACGATGGTTACGATGCGGTCAGGCTAACCGAGTCGTTTCGTCCTCATTTCGTGCTCTTAGATATTGGCATGCCGAATATGAACGGTTATGAAGCCGCACGCCGTATTCGTAGCCAATCGGGCGGGCGTGAAGTTGTTTTAATCGCCGTCACAGGCTGGGGACAGTCAAACGATCGGGATCGTGCGGCGAGTGCAGGGTTCGATCATCATGTGACTAAGCCTGTCGAAGCGTCTGTCATCCAGACGATCTTGCGTAGCCATAAGAAATAACGACGCAGACAGAGGCCTGGCCGTCGACGCGTTGCTCGTCAAACGGCTTATTGCTTTCTGTCATTTCAGCCGGAAGAAGCACTTCGTGGATTGGCTTCGACAAGCGGGACAGCCTTAAGGTTAGGCTCCGGTCGAATGGGCCGCTTGTTCTTCGTCGCGGCGTTCGTAGGTACGGCTATCGCCGGTTTCCTGATCCTTCGTCTCCAGGGCGATTTGATAGAGCCGTTCGCCCCCTTCGGTTGGGTACTCTCCGGTGATGCAGGCCTGGCATAGTTCATTGCTGGAAAAGTTAACTGCCCTGGCAATGGAATCGACCGGCAAGTAACGCAGCGAATCGGCTCCCAGTTGCTCGGCCATTGCATCCTGCATTTCTTCGGTCAGCAGGAAGCTGTCGCCCATAAACTTCGGAGCGAATAGCTCGCTGATGGTCGACATGTCGATGCCGTAAAAGCATGGGGCGATGATCGGTGGACAGGCCACGCGGACGTGAATTTCTTTCACCCCGCCACGCTCACGAAGACGGTTGATGAGAACCTTCATGGTGGTGCTGCGGACGATGGAGTCTTCAACAAGGAAGATTCGCTTGTCTTCCAAGACTTCGCGTAGCGGTGTGTATTTGATTTCCGCAGCCCGGCGTCGTTTGCTACCAGTTTCGATAAACGTACGACCGGAATACCGGTTGCGGATCAGACCTTCGCGGGAAGGGATACCCAGTTTGAACGCCATCGCGTCGGCAGCCGCTTTGCTGGTATCGGGCACAGGGACAACGATGGTATCGCCATCGTCCAGTGGAATGTTGTCTCGCTCGAGTTCGATCGCCGCGAGTTCTTCCCCCAGGTTGGTGCGGCTCACGTAGACACTTTGCCCATCGAGCGTGCTGGCCACATTAGCGAAATAGATCCACTCGAAAAAGCAATGTGCTTTCCGCTGTGGTTCGATGAACTGCTTTACTTCGATCTTGCCGTCGGTAATGGTGACGGCCTCGCCTGGCTCGACGTTCCGGATTTCGTCTTCCTCGAAGCCAATATTGACCAACGCGACACTTTCGCTTGCGGCGGCAAACAGGGGGCCAGATACGGCGTAGCATAGCGGCTTGATGCCGTGAGGATCGCGGGCCACGAGCATTTCGCCGTAAGCATTGAGCATGACCAAGCTGTACGCCCCGTCAAATCGCGGTGCAGCGCGTTTGAGGGCCTCGAACATGGTAATCCGCTTTTCCCCGGTCATCTCACGGCTTAGCTCGTGCATGATGATTTCGGTGTCGGTTTCGCGGCTCAGATGGTGGTCGTCGTCGGCCAATAAGCGGTCGCGGAGTTCGCTGTAGTTGGAAAGCTGCCCGTTAAAGGCGAAGCTGAACCACTTATGTTTGACCAGGTGGTGCCGCTCGAAAGGCTGGGCATAGCTTCGATCGTCCTGCCCGCATGTTGCATAGCGAACGTGGCCAATCGCTGCGCGGCCAGCGTATTCCTTCATCAGGGCTTCGCTCTTGGCACGATGCGACAAGCGAAACACTTCTTGGACGGTACCGATGTCTCGGTGCGTGTCGATCAGTTGGTTTCGCTTGGGGTGGTACGTAGTGAACCCGGCGGCCAATTGGCCACGATTTTGGATATCGAGGAGCATTCGCGGCATGATCCGCGAGACTTCATCGGGGCCTTGATCAGGAGAGAGAGGGCTTTCTTCGTCGCCTGGGAGATGGTAAATCGCCGCGATACCACATTCGTGGAAGAGTTCACTCATAGAATTTCAATTCAATCCTGCCGAGTTTACAGAGCCCCCCCAATCGAGATCGACATGAATGGGGGCGTGGGCCGGAAGTAGCAAGCACGTCATCATTCTAGGGGCGAAGGTAAGAATCCTCAACCGTCGCCGCCGCGAAGTCTCGGATTACCCTAATCCTTTTCTGCAACTGGGCGGAGGGTCTCTTCCGGCAGGGCGAACTATCCTTGCTTAAGAGCGATTCAAGCGAGAATCGGTAGGGAAGCTCGATTCACGCACTGAGCACCTCATCAAAGCGTGAACCCCCATGGCAACTAAGCCGTCAGGGTCTAAGATAACGTTACCAAACCACTTAAGTGTTTTCTTGAAACCTCGCCACCATGACCGATTTGCTGCGGCAGGAAATCGCCACGTCCGCCCACACCATCGTCGTGAAAGTAGGAACTCGCGTTCTTACCTCCGATCAAGGCGTCCTCAGCGAAGAACAGATCACCCAACTGGGGAGGCAGCTGTCGCAATTAGCGGCATCGGGTCGACGCGTGGTGCTCGTTTCCAGCGGCGCAGTCGGGGCTGGGATGAGTCAACTCGGTTTGAAGCAGCGTCCAACGGACTTGGCAAAGTTGCAAGCGGTGGCAGCGGTGGGACAGGCGAAGCTGATTGAATTGTACGACCGCGTGCTGCGCGATAACGGCCGGCATGCCGCCCAGGTGCTTCTCACGGCGGAAGATCTCGACGACCGGACGCGTTACCTGAACATTCGAAACACGCTGCTGAGCGTTCTCGACTTCGGTGCAATCCCCATTATCAACGAGAATGATACCGTTGCCGTCGAAGAACTGATGCTCACCTTCGGCGATAACGATCGTCTGGCTGCTCGGGTCACCAACCTTTTGCGGGCCCCGCTGCTTATTCTTCTTTCTGACGTTCAGGGGTTATACAACGGCTCGCCAGAACTGTCCGAGTCGAAGCTGCTGTCGGTAGTGCCCAAGCTGGACGAAGAGATCATGAGCTTTGCCCGGGACAAGAAGACGGGGCATTCCAAGGGGGGCATGGCCAGCAAGTTGGAAGCAGCCCGGATGGTGACCTCGACCGGCGAGAATATGATCATCGCCTCGGGCAAAGTGCCCAATGTGCTGCCGCGGCTGATGGACGGAGAAGATCTAGGAACACTCTTTCTCGCTCAGGGCAAAGCCGTCACGCCGCGTAAACGCTGGATAGGTTATTCCGTTCAGCCGCGTGGCGAACTGGTGGTCGACGACGGAGCCGTCAAGGCGCTAGGCGAGAAAGGGAGAAGCCTGCTGCCGATCGGCGTGACCGAAGTTCGTGGGACGTTTCAGAAAGGAGATGTGGTTCGCGTCTGCAACGGCCAAGGCCAGGAAATTGCTCGCGGTTTGACGAACTACACTTCGGAAGAAATCGGCAAAATCCAGGGCAAGCAAACCGATCAAATCGAAGGCATTCTCGGGCATCACCCGTACGATGAGATTATTCATCGCGACAATCTAACGGTGAGTCGGGTTTGAATGTGCCATCCGTTGCGTTGAAATTCAAAGTCTATCGTTGCCTGATTCTGTGTTTTCGTCCCAATTTGAAGAAATTCTTGACAACCTTGGATACGCTTGCGTGACAATCAGTTTGGTGAGGCGAAATTCGAATCACGACAACCGTCATTTCTAAGTGATTGTCCGTTGTGATTGGATCGATTCGCCCGTCATCTTCAGGGTGATTTCGCCTTATCAGCTTGTCTGGGAAGCACTTCTCGTCACATCGTCGAATATTCGGGGGAGCATTTATCGTGATTGGATACGAGATAACGGCCAGATGCCATAAGTTGAAGTATGCTCGGTCTTATAGCGGTTGGTTTGAAGGGGACCCCAAACTGGAGAGCAAAGCCAAAGAAGTGGCGGCGAAGGCGGTGATGAAGCAAGTCGCCAAGCAAGGGGTCAAGCTCTTTATTAGTGCCTCGGCAGGCAGCGTCGTGACGGTGGCGGATATTGTCTCTAAGCCACTGCAAGGACTCGGCTCGGCGGCAGGGCAGTTGATCGCTGGCAACATCTTGAAAATCAATCGTCTGTTGGCCGGACAAGGAGTTGTTTTTAATGACATCGCCGTGAGCTTGTCAGGCGACTTCGAGGGAGGTTACCGGATCGACACGGATGCAGACCTAGAAAAGCTGCCTCACCTGTTGGCGCTCATCCCGGAAAAAGGAACGACCGATTCGTTCATGGGGGAATCGGTGTTAGAAATGGCTGTGATGGCCCACGTCAATTTTGCACGCTATTTGCGTCAGTTCCACCTGAAGACAGGGGCGAATCAGACATTATATCACTTGGAAGTTAAGGTCGATGTGTGATCGCCTTCGGTTGATTGACTCGGGCTCAAAGCGAATCGGGGGCGAGTTGCCTCCCGATTGCGTTGAAAATACGTCGTGCGACGCGACGCTTGCTTAGCTAGTCGTCTGTGAATTCTTCTTCGGGAAGAACCGCTCCAGATGCTCTTCGCTCGGCGGCTTGGTCATCAGTGAAACAACGACCATCGCGATCGCCGCAGCCGGCACCATGGTCGCCACCGGCATCATGCCGAACACGGTGAAGTGCGGGTTCAGGGCCATATCGCTCATGTAGAAGAACAAGCACCACAGGCCGATCGCCGTAATCACGCAAGCATAGGCACCTGGCTTGGTGAGCCGCTTCCAGTAAAGTGCGGCGAATACTAGCGGGAACAAGCTCGAGAAACCGCTGAACGTCCACACGCCCAACGTAAACACACGGCGAGGTTCGTACAGGCTAAGGATATACGTGACCGCCACGATCGCAATGATAAAGCAGCGAGCGGTGATCAGCACCTGTTTGTCGGTAAAGCGTTTTTTGCCGCCATAGTGGACGACGATGTCCTCGGTAAACATGGTGCCGATGCAAAGGAACTGGCTGTCGAGCGAAGACATGATCGCCGCCAAAACGCCGGCGGTGAGCAGGCCACTCAAAAACGGACCGCTCATGTTGGCCACCATGAACGGCAGCACCGCATTGGGATTGAAGTGAGGCGGGATCAATGCCCGTTCTGTACCAGGCACCACGGCTGAGGTCGCCCAGACACCCACAAGCACGCACGGTATCCAAACGACGGCAATAAACAGCGGATGAGCGACTACCGGAAGCTTGAAGCTTTGGGCGCTCTTGGCTGTCAGCCAGTGCTGAAACAAGTGCGGGAACATGCCGACCGAAAGCGGAATGAACATGTATGTAACGAATACCAGCATCGACATCGCACGCGGCTCTTCAGGCGACCACTTTGTGGCACGATAGACACCGGCGGTACGTTTACGGGTCCACTTGTTACCCAGTTCTGGCTTGTCTGGGTTGATCAAATCGTTGGGATGACCCAGGTTTTTGCTATAGATCGGGTCTTCATAGGCCTGGAGTACCGCATTTTCGTTGCGATGAAACTCGTTCAACTCGTGCCCTGTCATGACCTCTTTGTCCCACCAAGTCGGCTTTTCGGTGGGCATGACGCGGTCATCTTGCTCGATGAATGCATCGTTTTTCTCAGCGATCGAAATGTTGATCAGGTTATTGGCCACGGCAAGGTTAGCCTCGGCTCGGGCTTTCCAGTTGCCGATGGGTGGGCCTTTATAGTCGGCGATTGCTTTCGCTTTTTGCTCAGGCGTTAGCAGTTCGCCGTCGGCCTTCTTATTGGCGTAGTTGAACTCGGCCAGCGATTGCCAGGTAGCAAAAGCTTTCTCGTACTTCTGTTCGTCTGACTCGGCAACCGCACGCATCAGTTTGGAAGGATTCCGTTTTGCCACGGCTTCCGACGCGGCTTGGACACCGCCCAGGTTATCGGAAATAACCCAGAAAGTGATGACGCCCAATATCATGAACACAATCGTCTGGAACGCATTCGCCCATGCCGTACCACGCATGCCACCAAAGAAAACGTAGATCAGCACAACAATCGAAATGACCAAGCTACCCAGCCAGTTCGGGACGCCATAATCGTACTCGGCAAACATGCTCGAGAAGGCCCCTTCGCTCACCGCGCTGACGACGGTTCCGGAGGCCATCACGCCAATCAGCAGGTAAGGAATCACTAGGCCGACGAGAATGGGGAACAGCAAGACGCCAATTTTGTCGCTTTGCAGGCGATCTCGAAAGAACTGGATTTGAGTCGTGTATCCGTATTTCTTTCCTAGGGACCAAAGTTTGATACCCAGTACGAAGAAGCAAAGTGAATGAATGATCCCGCTAGAGGAAGCCAGTAGACCATACACGCCGACACCTTCGGCGTAAGCTTCACCGGTCGAACCGACCAGCGCAAACGCAGTCATGGTTGTGCCGAAAAGGCTCATTAATAGAAGGAATGGACCGATCGAATGGCTGGCCAGCATATAGTCTTGGCTAGAGCCACGGAACATCGTGCTGGCGAAGATACCTAGGCCCAACAACAATAAAAGATATACGCAGATAACAAGCAACGGTATCATTATTCGCCCCCCTCAGCTTCCTGTTGTGCCTCTTCGATCAAGTCAGTCGGCCAAGCAAAGATGGTGGCCAAAAACCACACAAAGCCAGCACCAACCGAAATGCCCCCTTGCCACAGGAGCGTAATTGGCATGAAGCCCCAAACCAAGGTGCGATCGTCCCAGTACCAAAGATCTTGATGGAGGATGATGAGGGCTACGACCAGTAGCCATACCACGTATCTCATGGGTGTGCGGCCTTCATGGTGGAGTAGGGGCGGGCAAAACACGTTGAGAAGACAGTTGGTTAAACAACTATCGGCACATTCTAAACGCCCCTGCGGCGCGATGCCAGACCGAGTTGATCACTTTTCCTCGGAGCCTAGGCGGTTTGAGAAGTTTGTTTTGCAATGGAGATTCCCTCAAAAGGCTGGTAAACTAAAGCTCGTCATCCGATCTGTTGCCCGCCCTTTGATGACATTTCCTGCCACCTCATCTTGTGAGATATCGTCATGACGATTTCCCTTTCCCGTCGTCAGCTTCTGGCCGCTTCGGTCTCTGGTGTCCTTCTTCCGACATCGCTGCACGGGGCTGAAACTACGGGTGATTCGCCCAACGAGCTTACCGAACCGCAGCGAACCATCCCTGTGGCCGACACAACTGACGTGCTGGTTTGCGGCGGAGGACCTGCGGGAATTGCTACCGCAATCAGTGCCGCGCGGACGGGGGCTTCAGTGCGAATACTCGAAGCGCATGGCTGTTTGGGGGGCGTTTGGACCAGCGGCATGCTCTCGTACGTGATGGATGCCGAAAAGCCTGGGCTGAATGCCGAGTTGCCTCGGCGACTCAAGCAGATGGACGCCGTTCGCCCGAGTGGCTCTAAGAACTACGTCTACGACGTGGAAAGCATGAAGGTCCTGCTGGAAGAGCTGTGTGACGAGAACAAAATCAAAGTGCAGTATCACACGCGGATCGTCGCTGTCGAGAAAGATAATGCCAAGCGAGTGCGCGGCGTGATTACCGAGTCGAAGTCAGGACGTCAGGCCTGGCGAGCCAACACAGTGGTCGACACGACCGGCGATGGCGATGTGGGTGCATTGGCTGGCTGCGAGTGGGAGTTCGGCCGGGAAGAGGATTGCCCCTGTCAGCCGATGTCGTTGATGGGGATCATCACGGCCAGCCCAGAAGCGCTGCAGCAGTTCGACCGACTAAAGGGAAGCCAGACGAAGGACGAGTTCCGGGCTTACATCCAAAAAGCAGGTTTAGACCCTTCGTATGCCAAGCCAACGCTCTGGTATATGGGCGGTAGTGTCGCCGCGGTGATGATGAATCACGAATACGGTGTGCGACCGTTCGACGCCGGAGCCGTCACTGAAGCAACCATCCGTGCTCGCCGCGAGCTTTACGATATCTGCCGAGGGCTCAAGGGGCTCGGCGGAGCTTGGAGCGACTGCCGCTTGGTAACCACTGCCGAACAGATCGGTGTTCGAGATGGCCGACGTATCAAAGGACGTTACTTCGTAACGGTCGATGATGTACGCGAAGGAGCCCGACATGAAGATGCAATCTGTCGCAGCGAGTTCAGCGTTGATATTCATGCGGCGACCCGAGAAGAAAACAAGAAAGCTGCGTATAGTGGACAAGGCGTCAAAGCCAAGCCGTTCGATATTCCGCTGCGGGCGCTCATCGCGTCCGACGT
This sequence comes from Bremerella alba, assembly GCF_013618625.1. Taxonomy (NCBI): domain Bacteria; kingdom Pseudomonadati; phylum Planctomycetota; class Planctomycetia; order Pirellulales; family Pirellulaceae; genus Bremerella; species Bremerella alba. The sequence goes on from NZ_JABRWO010000009.1 coordinate 342,249, forward strand.
TGACGGGCTGATGATGGCCGGCCGTTGTATCAGTGGCGACTTCTTCGCCCACGCTAGCTATCGCGTAACTGGTAATGCGGTGGCAATGGGCGAAGCCGCTGGCGTGGCTTCCGCTTTGGCAGCTAAAGAAGGTTGCTTACCACAGGACGTGCAGTGGAAACCCATTTCTGATCAGTTGACCGAATTACGTAAGCCGGTCGCTTAATCGCGGGTTACGATTTCCAGCAGTTCGACGGCTGGCTCGCCGTTGCAGTAAATCAATGCCGTGCGGCCGTAGATCGTTTCGTTCGGCTCAAGACCCATCAGCTCTCGAAGTTCGCTGGCCGGTCGGATGTGCCATAAGCAGGTGAGCTGGACTTCTCGCAAGACGTTGTGCTCGATCAGCACGCGGCCTAGTGGTATGCGTTCGCTTTTGATTTCGTTGGCAGGCTCTTCATCCAGGAAGTCGCAGTTCAAGCGAACGATTCCGTACTGCACCACTTTGCCGTCGCTTTGCCGTGTGAGCAGGATCTTGCGGGAGTAGTACTGCCCCTCGGTTCGCTTTTCGAGCACCTTTACATCGACCTTACAGCCATGAAAGTTCTCAACGGTGACGGTCATGTGCTCGTCATGGGCGAGCAGCTGATGAAACGGAGCAGGCGTCTGCTGGGCCGAGACTTCCTCGAACTGCCCTAGTTCCTCGGGCTTGTCGTAAAAGAGAGCGATCAGTTGGCTAAGCTCAGGCATCGTATGGCGAGACGGTTTCACGTCGGTTCCTTTTGCTGCAAAGGGAAACGAAACTTGAGTTGGCCAACGGTACAGTTCAAGGTGGGGCTAAGAGGTGGGCGCGGCCAAGGGGAATTCGAGTTGCGAAGTGGGGATGACGATCGTTGGTTTATGATCCTCAGTCGTTTCCAAAATCGAATCAACTAGATAATACAACAATCGTCGGAAGGGTTCAGGGTCGATTTCGTCGGCGATTTCTTCCGCTTTTGCTCGATATTTTTCCACGAGCTGCTGTGCGGCAACAAAAACGCCCCCTTCGAGGTACAGGCTGCGTACGCGTTGAATCTTCGCAGCTGCGGTCAAATCAGGGTCGTTGGCAATTTGAATGAGTTCGTTCTTGCGATCTTCCTTCAGGTTCTGCAGAGCCAAAGCCCAAAGTACCGTGGGGCGACCGCCGATAATATCATTTCCTGCGGAAAGCTTGTTGTCCGAATCGCCGAGCCAATCTTTCAGGTCGTTCAGGATCTGGAAAGCAACACCAACGTGCCGGGCAAACTTTCGCATCTGGTCGCGATAATCTTCCTGGGTCTTGGCCAAGGCAATCCCGCAGTGCAGGGCGGCCTCGAACGCAGGCGAAGTTTTCAACGCATATATTTTCAACGCATCGATCGGGGTCAACACTTTGCTTGCCGAATCACGCCACATCAGTTCGGCCCCTTGGCCCTCTGACAGACGCATGTGTGCTTCGGCCAACTGGTCGACAATCTTGGCGACCACTTCAGGGCCGAGCGTTTTGACTTCGCGGCTAACCAGACGATAACCGAGCCCGATCATGTAGTCGCCCAGGTTAATCCCAGTCGAAACACCGAACTGACGATGGACGGTGGGCTCGCCATAGCGGAACTCGTCGTCGTCTTCGATGTCGTCATGAACGAGCGAAGCTTTATGGAATGTTTCAATCGCCAGGGCACTACGTTTGACCGCGTCGGTATAGCCGGCGACGTGGGCGGCACCATCAGGCGAGGTGCCTTGGCCGCCGGTTAGTGAGTCGTAAACGGCGAGCGTGGTGAACGGTCGCGAGTACTTTCCGCCGCGACCAATGAAGTCGATTGCCAGACGCTCGGTTGCGGCGATCGGATCGAGATTCGGCAGATCAGCAAGCTCGGCATTGGCCGTCGCTTCGGTCTGTCGCTGTGGTGCGATCAAGCGGGTAAGCTCTTGGCGGTCGAACATCTCCTGAGCCGCTCGCATCAGGTGGACGTACGTCGCTGTCTTCTGTTGTGGTTCGCGGTGGGGTAGGTGGATCATGTCGAAGACCCACTGTTCGTCGACTGATGTATTGCGGCAGTCGCTCGAATGCAGCGGCACCGCCATGCAGGGAATGCCAGCGAGCAGGATTTTATCGAACGCCTTTTCCAGCACGTTCAAGCAGGCCACGCCCACGACCGCGTCGACGTAGCCGCTCACCAGAATCTTCATCACGATGGGCGAGCCTTCGGCGACGAGAACCCGATAACCGAGTTCTTCGGCTTGGGTGCGGTAGTCGGCGATACTGCAGGCGCCACAGGTCTTGCAGTCGAGACCGAACTGATCGTAGTCGGCCGGGCAACCTTCGGCATGCTTCAAGCAGTGCGGTAGCAGGAAGAGTCGTCGTTCGGGTGGAATGGCCGAGACCTGATCACGCCAGAAAGCGGAGGTCATCATCACCAAGGTCCAGCCGAGGTACGTTTCCGGGAGATTCATTTCTTCGAGCAGTGCTCGAGCGAGCTTCTCCATTTCGTCTTTGGAGAGGGGACGCGACTTGTCGAGCTTCTCGCAGATCTGATAACAGCGATCCTGGATCTCTTCGCGCAGGGCCAAGCGATCTGGGACTTGCTTCAGGTGGGCGGTCTTGCGGCGGCGGGAAACCCGCTTTTTGGCACCACCGTTGGATTCAGGCTGGGAGGGGGAAGGCATAGGCAAGGTTGCTTAACTCGATTCTCTTGTTCCACTTCCGCTAAGTTCGTCACCGCGCACATTCGATTCTAACGCTCGGCATACATGTGCCAGCGCACTAACCGTCATGATCTGCGGGTAGAGCTTTTCATAATACCACAGCTTAGAGAAGTAAAAACCGATTGGCGAACATTCGACATGAGAATTTTCCTCGACTCGTCGGCATAGCCAATCCACGGCTTTTACTAGGCCTGGGTAGTTTTCGATTCCCTTATTGTCGCAGAGTAACCCCTCTATGGCCAGCGAAGTCTCCTCAACGCTGCTCTTATATCGGCCATTGGTGGCATCAGAGACGGCCAGGCCGCCACCAAAACCACCATCTTCATTTTGTTGATTCGCCAGCCAATGAAGAGCTTTATCACGAATACTGGCCAGCTTGTCCGGTAACGATGCTTCGGGATTGTGCGTATCGCGGAAGTAACCGAGGACCTTGGCAGTGCCGTAAATGGGATTGTCTTCTTCGTTACGATCCTGATTGCCAAACCAAAGTGGAAGCCAATGATCGTCCTGGCGATGCTTGACCAGATAGCTCATGCCGGTTCCCAGTGGGTTGGCCCTTTGGTGGGCCCAGGTCCACGACCAAACGAAGAGCCCACGCATCGCGTGGGCAGTGATGTCGCTTCCGCTTCGATCGAACGGCTGAGTACCCCAGCCGCGACAGAACGTGGGCCAGCCTCGGTCACCATTTTGCAGATCGATCAGCCATTGGCAGCCAGCGGTGGCGGCCTCTTCGATTCGCTTGTGCGTGGACGGATCGAAATCGCCACGATCGTAGAACATTCGGAGTGCCAGCAAAGCCCCCGGTGTATCGTCTGCATCAGGGACGCTACCACTTAGGTCAGTCCAACCCCAAGCACCCGGAGCCGCCCCAGTAAACGGATGCACCTCCTTGGTTTGGCATTCCAGCAGCCACTCTAGGCATTCCGGCGTCAGGTGCGAGTTATCGTCCTTGAGCACGGAAAGAGCATTGATGGAAAGCGTAGTGACCCAAGTCGCCAGGTTAGTGTCGATTGGCCAACTGCCGTCAGAACGAACGCTCTCGCGGATAAAACGCAGGCCGTTCTGGGCCACCTGACTGTCGGCTCGGCCGGTAGCTGCCAGGCTCATCACGACAAAGCTCGTCAGGGGGATCGCTTCGAGATAGCCTCCACTTTCCGGCTGCATCTTGGTAAGCACTTTTGCGGCCGAATTGAAAGTGGCTCCGCGGATCATCCGCATGATCGGATTCCACGGTTTGTCATGAAAGAACTTGGCTTGGCCGATCGCTACCAGGGCTGGGATCGCATAACTGACCACCGGCAACTGAATCAACTTGTAGAAGGATTGCGGCAGGACAGCTGCCTCGAAGGGCAGGGGAGCCACCTCTTTCCAATCGACCAGACCGGCCAAAGCGTAGTTCGTTAAAATTGGGACCGCAAACGTTTTGTCCTTACCATATCGAGCCCGTAGTCCGGCGATTCCACCTTTCTTGGCGATGTAGGCATTGGCCGCCGACAGGACACTTGGGTTTTTCTCGGCATCGCCGGTCAATGTCAGGGCAGCGACGGCCAGCATCGTGGTGGCGATGTTCGAGTAGCTCAACTCTGTATCGCCCCACCCACCATCGGTGTTTTGATGGTCGAGCAAATACTGGACACCCCCACGTATGAGCGACGCATCGGTGTCGCTGGATTGTGAGCCATTTCGCACAGCCAGTTGCAAGGCACTCACGGCTGTCGCCGTAGACAAGGCGGAAGTCGATAGTTCGCCGATCCAGTGCCCGGATGGTTCTCGCTCGTTGAGGAGATCTTGTTTGGCGATTTCGTAGCAGGCGCGAACTCGGGCAGAGTCAATCATGAAGACACAAATAGGCAGGAAGGCGAACCAGTTGAAGGTCCTTGCATGGTAAATGGCTTTGCAAAACGTGTCCATCGCCGGCGTGGTTTCCACTGACTTTTGCCGTCTATTGGGTTAGAATGAGTTGCTGCACGTCTCCCCCTCGATTCCTTTAAGGTATCTGCATGTATTTCCGCCTGGCGAAACGCGCTCTTCTGGAAACGGACAAACGTCTCGTTGCCAAATTTCTGTGGCTAATGGGCTATAAGGGACTGCGCAGCGTTCAGAAGCACAAAGCTCGTCTCAAACGGGGCGAGTTCTTTCCACCGTTTCTGTACATCTCGGTCATTAACAGTTGCAACCTACGTTGTCAGGGGTGTTGGGTCGATGTTTCCGCGAAGCAGTCCAAGCTCGATCTCGATGCAATGGATCGAATGCTGGGCGAAGCCAAGGCGATGGGGAACTCGTTCTTCGGTATCCTCGGCGGCGAACCGTTCATGCACGCTGATATTCTGGAGATCTTCCGCCGACATCAGGATGCTTACTTTCAGGTCTTCACTAACGGACACTTCATCACCGATGAAGTCGCCAAAGAACTTCGCCAGCTAGGCAACGTCACTCCGCTGATCAGTATCGAAGGGACCGAGATCATTAGCGATGTCCGTCGCGGTCGTGGCGGCGTGTACAGCAAGTCGATGGAGGGGATTCAGAATTGTGTCGACAATAAGCTACTGACCGGTGTGTGCACTAGTTTGTGTCAGTCAAACTTCGACGATCTCTTGCGAGAAGAGTGGATCGACCGGCTGATCGAGATGGGGGTCTTCTATTGCTGGTATCACGGCTATCGCGTGGTGGGCCCGGTCCCCAATCCTGATCTTGCGTTAACTCCAGAGCAGCAATTGGCGGTACGCAAGTTTGTCGTCGAGATGCGTGTGAAGAAGCCGATCGCCATCATCGACGCCTACCACGATGCCGACGGTAACGCGCTCTGTCCGGCAGCGACCGGGTTCACGCATCACATCAGTCCTTATGGCGATATCGAGCCATGCCCGGTGATTCAATTTGCAAAGGAATCGATTCACGACGAGCGCCCCCTGCGTCAGGTGTTCAACGAGTCGGAGTATCTACGCGACTTCCGTGAACTGGCCGCCAAGAATACCCGAGGCTGTATCATCTTGGAACGTCCCGACCTATTAGGTGACTTTGCCCGCGAACACGAAGCGAAAGATACCACGGTTCGACATGAAGCTTATCAAGAGCTGGATGTGCTCAAGTCGAATCCATCGCAATACAACCCGGGGAACGAAATTCCCGAGAAGAGTTGGGTCTATTGGCTGTTGAAGAAGTATGCGTTCCATGACTACGGAGCCTACAAAAAGCACTTTAACGTCGAAAACTGGCAGCCGACAATCCATCAGGACGGGACGACCTCGGCTGGGGTGTCTGGTCCTGGCAACGCCGTTCCTGATAACTTGGTGCAGTTGGATATCGATTCTTCGACGAAGGCCTGAATTCGTTGAACCCTGTTGAGAATCCCACTAAACTGGGGAGAGATTCGTGGCCTGTAGGCTTAGCCAGATGTTTTCAGCGATTGCCTCGCCGTGTACTCCAGTCTTGGGAATTCTCGATGCGCATCGTTGTCTGCTTGCTGCTTCTTTCGTGCGGATCGACCGTGCTAGGCCAAGATCCTTCCAAGCTGCCTCATGGTGAACACCTGCCGGGTGTTGATAACGTGTTGAAGGTGACTCCTAACGTCGTTAGCGGCAGCCAGCCGCATGGCGAAGAGGGCTTTAAGACGCTGAAGGAATTAGGCGTCAATGTGATTGTCTCGGTGGATGGAGCCACGCCGGATGTCGAAAAGGCGCGCAAGTATGGCATGCGTTATGTCCATGTTCCGATTGGCTACGATGGGATCTCGGACGACGCCCAGGCCACGCTCAAACGCGTCATGAACGATTTCCAGCAAGATAAGATCTTCTTCCATTGCCACCACGGCAAGCATCGAGGTCCGGCTGCCGCAGCCGTCGCTTGTTATGAGTCAGGCGACCTATCGCAGAATCGGGCACTCGACTTCATGCGCAGTGCCGGAACTAGTTCCGACTATGGCGGACTGTGGAAAGAGATCACCGAATTTAAGCCAGTACCGTTTACCACCCAACTTCCAATGCTCGTTGAAGTTGCCGAGGTGGAATCGATTGCCGCAGCGATGGCCAAGATCGATCGAATCTACGATCATCTTGTTCTGTGCGAAAAAGCCCAGTGGAAAGCACCCTCAGAACATGCCGACCTCGACCCAGCCCAGCAGGTTTTGCTGATGCAGGAAGGTCTGCACGAAACGGGCCGGTTGCTTCAAGAGGATGAGTACGACGCCAAGTTCCGCAAGATGCTGGTCGAAAGCGAAACGCTCAGCAAAAAACTGAAGCAGCAAATTGAAGCGGGCCAGAAGTCGGAAGCGACCAAGACGCTGAAGGCCGTCAAGGCTGCATGCTCGGCATGTCATCACGACTATCGAAACTGATAGGGTCCCGCTGTGCGGGCGCTGCTAGATATCCAGGTCGTCGATGGCATCGATCAAGTTGTCGAGTTCATCTTTGTCACGGCTATCCTTTTCCGCTTGACGTTTGGGCATACCCACGGCCTCTCCTACGGTATCGCGGCCTGCTAGTAGAAGCTGTTCGTCCCGTTCACGGACTGCCGTATCTAGTGACTTTTCGTCTTCCTTCGGCTTGCCAAAGAGCTGCGAGAGATCGATCTTCAAGCCACCCGCAGCGACTTCATCGCTCCCAGCAATCGTTGGCGTTTTATGCTGTGGGAAAATGATCGCATTTTCCGGGCACACTCGACTACAGGCCGGACAGCCTTTGCGGCAATTGTCGGGCATTTCAACGAGGATGGTCTCGACACCGTCGACACCGTCGACGCCGTACACGCCGAACAAGCAGAAGTCGATGCACTCCATGCAATTGGTACAGCGGCTGTAGTCGATCACCGGATACCATCGCCGCGTGGCGTCTTCTTCGATACGGAAAGGTTCAATCGCTTCCGGTTTCTCGAGCTCTCCACCTTCTTTCAGTGCGGTGTCATTGGTGGGATTGGCGATGCGTTCTAATTGCTGAGGTGTGGGAGAAGGCGTTCCGTTGAGTCCGCCCAGTTCGACAACCTGGGTGGAAATCTCCTTCTGGATACGTTTCACCTCTTCCACATAATCTTCGACCTTATTCGATACACGAAGGTCTATGCTGTAAATCAGGCGGTTAGGAACCGGGCGGTTGTCGATGACTCGCAGTTTGTCTTCGTCGGTTGGTTCGTCGTCTAGCAAGTCGTCTTCGTCTTCATCCGTTTCATGGACAAGCAGGGTCGTCCCTTCTTTGCCGCGGATGTTGTTGCGATCGAGCGTCCAGCGTGTGGCACGTTCATAAAGCCACGAAATAACGACGAAGTCGGTCGTGATCGCTTGCAGCCCCATGATACCGGGGCCGTCAGGCTTTAAGTCATACAAATGAGGAACGATTGTTACCTCGATACCAGGCTCAAACAGCAGCGACGCAACGATATCTTCTTCCAGCTTGCGTTTAGCTGGATTGTTGCTTTGGCCTTGGCTGACGACGACCGTCAAACGTTTGGGCATGGGGTTACTCGTTCAGTTGTCCCTTGATGGTCCGCTGGGTGACTTCCCAGACCGCAGCAAGGTGCTCGATATATTGGTGCGGGTCGAGCAGCGCCTGGCCGCTGCCTTCAATTTCGTAGAGCCAACCTTCGCCGTACATATCGACGTTAATCCGCGAAGGGTCACTCATCAAGTCGGGGTTCAACCGCGCCAGAACACCGGCAATGGAGGGGTAGAGCTCGCTTTCGGCTTTGCTGCTTTCAATGAAACCGATCTCTTGACCTTCGGTAATTTTAGCACCCTCGTCAACCTGCCACTCCAGGAAATAGACATCCTGCAGTAATCGCACTGCATAAGCTGAAAACCCGAAACGGTAAGCATTGCCGCTTCGGGTCGCCCAGCAGTGGTTTTTGGCATATTGCCGGTCGGTGGGGAAGCGGGCCTCAAATTTCCCCATCATGAAAACCAACTCGTCGCTCATTAGGTGTACCGCACTCCCTGGAATTGCGGTTCAAAGAACGGCGGCAGCAGGCCATCGGCACGCAGCAGACCGTCTCGCGTCAATTCGATGCGATCTGCATCGATCGTGACCAGGCCTTCTTGTTGATACTGCTTCCAGATGTCGGACCATTTCTCAAGGATTTCAACGCCGAACTTCTCGCGGAAATAGCCGGCATCCAAGTAACCTCGCTTGAGCAGCAAGATCGTCTCGCGGATAAGCAGTTGCTCAGGCGTCGGACGATAGGCTCGCTTAAGGGGAAGTTCTCCCTTCTCAAGCAATGACCCAGTATAGTCGCCCCATTCCGTCTTGTTTTGGTAATGAATACCGCTGATGTGACCGAAGCTTGCCACGCCGGTGGCCAAAAGGTCGCTACCACCGAACAGGTTATCGCGGTAGCTGAAGTTCACCTTGCTGGGGTCTTTGACCAAAGTGTAGGCACTGCTCACGCTGTAGCCTGCTTTGGCCAGTTCGTCGAATGCGTAGCTGACCCAGGCCCGCTTCATCGGCCAGTCGGCAACCGGCGTTTCGATCTTGTTCCCCAGGATATCTTGCGAGTAAACCGTATTGAACGGCAACTCCATCTGATAGATGGTCACGCTCTCTGGCGAGAACTCGAGAACCTTCCTGATGTTTTCCTTCCACGTGTCCCATGTTTCGCCGACCATACCGGCAATCAGGTCGATATTCACATTCGGGAAGTTGGCAGCTTCGATCCATTCCCAGCAGGTATACACTTCTTTGGAAAGGTGAGCCCTGCCGTTTTCTTCCAGGATGCTGTCGAAGAAGTTTTCCACGCCCAGGCTCAACCGAGTCACACCCATATCACGCAGGGCTTTCACCTTCGACTCGCGTAATGTGCCTGGTTCGCACTCGAAGGTGACCTCTTCGGCCTGATCCCAACTGATGCTCGTGCGTAGCCGATCTTCCAGGCGTTTGAGCTGTTTCGGGCTGAGGAACGAGGGGGTCCCGCCGCCAAAGTAAACGAAGCGGAACGGTCGGCCCCCCATCGCTTCGGTCTGGCTGACCAGTTCGATTTCCTTCACCAGGGCGGAAACATACGTTTCTACTTCCTGGGCATTTTTGTCGGTGTAGACCCGGAAGTAACAGAACTTACAACGCTTCCGGCAGAACGGAACGTGCAAATACAAACCCAGCGGTACGCCTTCTTTCGGCGGGGAGTGCAATGCGGTGTTCAGGTCGTCGGCGTACTCTTCGCTCCACTGCGAGAACGGAGGGTAGTTGGAAATGAAGTAACTACCGACTTCGGTTTTGGTGGAATCGGTGGCCATGAATCAATCTTGCTTTCTGCTAAGGGTAACTTGCCGATGGCTGGTTTTAGCGAAAGGGTGTTTTCGTCGTTAATTAAACTCATGCCCCCTCTCCTTTGGGAAAAGAGAGGGGGCCGGGATTTATTTCTTTTCAGCGAAGCAATACAACACACCTCGCTCGGTGGCTATCAATAAGCAGCCGTCCGAAACTGCCGGGCCTGCGGGGAAACCACTCTTGGCTTCGTACTGCCAAACTTCCTTGCCGGTTTTCAGGTCAACCGCGCGGACACGGCTGTCGGCCGAACCAAAATAAACACGGTTCCCGGCCACGACCGGAGAACTGTTGATCTTGCCTCGGGCTTTAAACGTCCATTGTTCTTTTCCCGTTTCACGATCAAGCGAAACGAGGCTCTTGCTAAACGAACCGAACACCACTTGCTGCGGAAGGACCGCGGCGCTGGCGCGGATCTGTTGGCGATTCCGCTCGTCTTGAAATTGCCAGATGACCTTTAAGTCTTTCCAGTTGATCGCAAAAAACGAACCCGCTTCAGTACCGAAGTAGGCCATGTCGTCACGTACCGCAGGTGCCGAACCGGTCGGACCATCGATGGGGACGGTGCCGATGGGTTCCCCATTGTCGAGGTCGATCACGTGTAGTTTGCTATCGCAGCCGGCGACGAAACCACGATTGGAAACCACCGTTGGCATGCAACGGATTTGATCGTCGATCTGAACTTTCCAGGCCAGCTTGCCATCCTCTTTGTTCAAGCAATAGAGGTGGGCATCCTGCGACCCGATCAAGATCTTGTCTTGGTAAAAGTTAACGCTGCCGTTGATTTCGAGGCCGGCTTCAAATTTCCAAAGAAGCTTGCCGTCTTCTGCATTCAGGCAGTGTAGTACGCCGTCGATGTCACCGACATAGATCCGACCATCGCGATAGGCTGGCGAACCCATGAACCCCGAAAGCTGGTCGACGTTGCCTTCGTAGGTCCAAACTTTCGAGCCATCCTCAAGCTTCACGGCGTAAACGCGCCCGTCGAGATCTCCGATGTAGACAACGCCATCCACGACGATGGGAGTGGCCTCGAAGGCACCGTTGTCGATTTCAAGCGTCCACTTGACGTCTAAGTTGTCGGAGAGGGACTCGTCGGAAACGCCTTGGGCAAGGGCATTGCCGCGATACATGGGCCAGTCCGCGCGCAACTGAGCGATGGCTACGCTTGCGAACAGGGTCGCCGTCAGCAGTATCGTCAGACTGGATTTCATGGCGGAATCCTTGAAAGGTTAGTCGGCGGAAGGAAGTCCCTTCATCTTACTCGAAGGTCTCTGCCAAGGCACATCGCAGCGAATTATTGCATGGCCGATCGGTAAAGCTTCGAGAATTCGTCCGCGTTGACTTCACGGGGATTAAAGTTCCCTGTCCACTGCTTGGCCGCGTCGCAGGAAAGGGTTTCTAACTTTTCACCGTTGATCGACAGTTGATTCAAATTTGTGGCAAGCCCTGCGGCATCAACCCAGCTTTGCACCAAATTTGCCAAGCCGTGGGCGCCTTGCTCGGGGGCTGGATAGTTTGGCAGGTCGATGGGAATCGAAAGTAAGTCTTGGTAAAGCTCGTTGAACGCCTCGCCGTTGTAGCGAATTACCGACGGAAGCATCACACCCACGGCCTGGCCATGCACCACACCGTAATGGGCCGTCAAAGGATTGGCGAGGGCGTGCGCGGCACCGAGCATGGAGTTCTCGATTGCCAGCCCGGCGAAGCAAGCTCCTAGTTGCATCGCACCCCGGGCCTCGACGTCTTCCGGATGGTTCAGCACTCGGGTGAAGTTGCCGGCCAACAGTCGCCATGCTTCGCGACTGAAACTCAGGCTGACCTCGTTCCGCTTCTTCGTAACGAACGTTTCCAAGGCATGACTGATTGCATCGATCCCGGTCAGGGCCGTAACCTTTTGCGGTTGGGTTACGGTCAGTGTGGGATCGAGTAGCGCAACTCGGCAAGCGGCTTTCTTGTCTCCGCAGGCCATTTTGAAGTGCGTCTTGGCGTCGGTGATCAGGGCGAACGATTGTGCTTCGCTCCCGGTTCCGGCGGTCGTTGGCACCGCGATCATGGGAAGCATCTCTTGGGTTGCCTTGCCGACTCCCCAGTAATCCTTCATCTCTCCGCCGTTGGTCAGCAGGAAATTAATTCCCTTGGCACAGTCCATCGCGCTGCCACCACCCAAGCCAACGATCAGCTCGGGCATGTGCTTCTGCGCGAACGCAACTCCCTGGGCAACATTCTCTGTCGATGGGTTCTCTTGAACGCCGTCGAATTGAAATGCTTCGACGCCGGCCGATTCCAGACAATCAATTCCCCGTTGGGTATGACCGGCCTTGATGACTCCAGGGTCGCTGACCACGAGCGCTCGCTTTGCGCCGAACTCTAAGGCCAATTCGCCGAGCCGCTGCAGGCTATCCGGACCAAACACAATCCGTGTGCGTGGCTGGAAATCGAATGGAATCATACCTCGGGATCCTGTTTCATTCCGTTCCCCTCGCCACCGTCTTCGGAGGAAAGGGTTAGGGTGAGGGGGCGAACCGTGTACCCGCATTGCCCCTTACCCTAATCCTTTCCCAAAAGGGCGAAGGGACAGGAGTAAGAGGCCGTTGCTGCTCAAGGCTACGAAGCCGCGACCTGCACCGGAGCCGATTGGTAGGCTCGGCTGCGGAAGAGGAACTCAATGATGTTTCCTTCATGCGGTTGCAGCCAATCGACCTTATGGGTCGGTATCGGACCGATATTCAAACGGTCAATATGCGTTGCGTTGACTAAATCGCGAGCAAACTTTTCGTCGCCAGTTATGGCCGAGCAGATGAGCGAGTAACCGATCTTTTGGATCATCTCTTCCTGCGGGCATTCGACCACGGAGACGAACGGGAACATGTACTCTTTGCTGGCAACTTGTTTCTCAGGGTTTTCCGCGTGCACCACCATCGGCTTGAGGTAGTCGCAGCGTTCCATCTGAACCAATCGATCACCGTAGGACGCGGTGTAGTCGGTCACTCCATCTTCTTCGAGGTCTGATTCAATCATTCCCCAAACGGCCGGAGCCATGCCGGGCATCGTGAATGCTGCCAGGGCGGCTTCATCGTCGGTCGGTTCTTTGATCTCGGTAGGCCCAATCTTTTCGGCAATCGCTTGAGCAATTTCCTTTGTATGACGCGAGGCCCAAATGCCGGATGCATTGATACAGCTTCGTCCACTATTGGCGAAGACGCTCTGCACCATCAGATCGAGATACTGCGGCCAATCGTCGACCACATCGTCGCCCAGCAAAATCTTGCTGAAACCAGGACCGTGCGGCTGAACCTTTGGATTGCCGGCATATTGTTCGATCGTCTGCTGACCGCCGAAGACCATCGCTCGATCGACCGAAGAGAGTAGCGACGAACCCACGTCACTACCAGCTCCGGGATACAAACTGAATGCTTCGGCTGGCAACCCAGCTTCGACCATGGCAGAAAAAATCCGGTACGGCGTCCATGGCTCCTTTCCACCTGGCTTGAGAACCAGACCGAGTTGAAGCGCGACGGCCGGAAGCCACAGGGTATGCACCCCGGGTGAGTTGGAAGGCAACACGGCGCCGAGTACCGGACTTTGAGCTTGATAACTGAGCATGACATCGCGATCCGGTTCTTTACCGTAGCCGCGTGCCAGAATGTTGAGGTCGAGCCCGCGAGTTAGCGAGTCGAGAATCTTGGGCATATTCTGCAGCACGAATGCATTCTTCTGCATGTTCGCACGGCACATATGTTCTGGGAGGCCGGTCGTGGCACTTTGAGCATGCACAAATGCTTCTGGTGTCTGCGAACCGTCACCGATGGGAAGGTCTGCTTCCAGAAAAAGCTTACCGGCAGTGGCCAACTTCTCCAGGATTTCGGCTGGGCTGAACTGCAGCAAGGCATCACGAGCGGACTGAGCTTTACGAATGTCTCGCTTAAGGATGCCGCCGCCGACCTGGCTCAGCTGGGCGATTGGCTCACCAGTACTAAAATGGACGACGTCTTCTTTTTCGAGCGAGTCGTAGGGCTTGCCCCAACGGATAGCAGGAATGTTTAGCATGATTGGCGTCCGTTAATGAATTTTGTGATTCGGATAACTTGCCGTGTGCCACTGCTGACTCGCTCAGCAGTGGCACACGTTGTTTTTGTTAGTACACACCAACGGTGGTGCTGCTGGCGGTACCGTGAAATGGTCGCACGCCGCTTACGCCTTCCCATGGATAAGTGAGATAAGGCATCTCGCGTTCCCCTTCGTCTCGTTCCAGGAAGCCGGGAACGAAGAATTCCTTGGTTAGCGTCGTTAGTTTGACGCGGCCTGTTTCGCCATACGGAACGGCTTCATTGGAATCGTCAAAGGAAACGACTTCGGTCACGGCTCGTGGCTGCGGAGCGTAGTACGAGATCTTATAGCCATCATCCGCTGTTACCGGCTTGCTGCATGCCAGGCCCATCAGCGTGTTGCCGTAGGTTGGTGTCATGTAGATGCCGCTTTCTTCAGGACCCCCGCCAAAAAGCTCTTCGATGCAGTAACGAGTCCACTGAGGAGTGAATTCGGTACCACCGCTGAAGATGCCGGTGATGCCAACATCGGCCAGGGTCTTGCCCTTTTCCTCAAGGCCCAGGCAAAGCGATTCGATCAGCTTGGGCGTACCGAACATGCACTTCACGTCGTGACCGGCAGTGAGCACCGTAATGGCTTGGTCGATGCAGTGCTTCTTGTAGGCTTCTAACTCATCCATCTTGCCGCGTTTGATGAGCTTAACCACCCAACGTGGGTCTAGGTCGATACAGAAGCTGATACCACCACGGACTTGGGCCAGATGTTCTACCGCCAATCGCAGCCGACGTGGACCCGAAGGGCCGAGCATCAGCCAGTTCGCGCCTTTGGGGAAATACTGATCTGGCAGTGTCTCGCTGAAGAGCGAATAGTCGGTGCGGAAGTCGTCGATGGCAATTCGGCTTTTGGGGATGCCGGTGGTGCCGCCGGTTTCAAAGACGTAGATCGGCTTGTCGGCGAATGCCTTGGGCACCCAGCGACGAACGGGACCACCGCGTAGCCATTCGTCTTCGAAGAGGGGAAACTTTTTCAAGTCGTCGTAGCACTTCACTTCGGTCAATGGATCGAAGTTGAATTCTTTTTTCTTTTCGAGCCAGAACGGACATCCGGTCGACTCGTGGAAATGCCACTGGACGATCTCATGGGTATGAGCGTCGAGCTTATCCTTGGCGGACTTTACCGCCGCTTCAACTTCTGGGGTCAGCGTGTCGCTTGCCATAATTCCAATTCAAGCCAACAAAGGGAAGGATAGAAGGGACTCGTCGCGGGCGACGAGTCGACCGCCGGATCGAGCAGAGGGATGTGACTCTACGGATGGTACCGAGAAAAACTTGTTCTGACAACCTTTGGTTGCCCGAGTAATTTTTTCGCGCAATAAAAAAACCTGCATTTGAACAGGTTTTTCGACGGAGTCAGGACGCTTTACACGCGTTTTTTGTGCAAAGTTCTATTGGCTGTTAGTCTTTGTGGCCTGAACCGGGGCCCCTAGTTGAGCGAGCATCTGCAGGACGCCGTTCAGGTGTGCGATGCGGGGGCCGAAGCGATCGACGAACTCGTTGAGCATGAATTCGCTATCGATCATGTCCTCGGCCGAGTCATCGACTTCGCTGGCCAGTGTGCCAAGGAAGTCTGCGTGAACCTTGCTCAGCGCTTCGGCTGCCTGGCGACATTTCTCTGCCAGTTGTGGATGGGCCTTACGCCACGCGTTTAGCTCTGCCGTACGCTGTTTCTGCGTGTGGACCTGCTGTTGGAGCATTTCTTCCATCAGCAGCGTCTGGCGTTCCTGAAGCTCAACCATGCGTTTGAGCAGGACATTCGTTTCTTCCGTGTGAATGGTTTGCTGCATGGGAGATGGACTTGAGGAGACGTCGACGTGAGTGAACAGAGTGGAAAGGTCTTTAGGGTCGAGGGGCATCGGTTTGTTGTTCTCCAGGTGGGTCAAGTAAATCAGTATACTCACCTAGCCCATCCACTGTCGAGTATTTCGTTTCATGCTAGAAACGCTAGCGGTGGGATAACCGTCATTATGATTGTTAAAGTCCACCTTTCGGAAACACCGATTCTCAAGGTTGGGCTGCGCGCCCAAGCTGCCCCAACACGATATGCTGTCATGATATGCAACTGGGCAAGATGGAGTGCCAATGTCGAATCGGAACGAGAAAACCGTCCCCACCCTCGGATTCCTTACCGTGGTGGAGTATACCCCTGGCGGTTTATTTGGTGGACTCTTGGTCTTGAACCTGGCAGGCCGTCCGCTGGAATTCCACTGTACGGCCCCAGTGAAAGCCAACCGGGCCCAAGAGATTTTGTATGGTCCCACGCTCAAGTCCTATCTGTACGGTGAGCAAATCGGTGGGGCGCTGCTGGCAAAGTTAAAATCACCGGCCCTGGCCGTTTGCACTGACAGCGAACATGTGCTGTCACTTCGTGATCATACGGACGTCCCTGTGGCGTTGATTCCCCCCAGCTGTGTGGAAGAAGCGATTGCAGTTGAATCTTCCCTCGTTAATCACGGCGATAGCAATCAACTGGCCGTGGCTCCCCCCCACATCCGCTCATTTCATCTTGGTAGCTATGAAGTCGCTGTTAGCGCTCAACACCAAACCGATCAGGAAAAGCTGGAAAGTACTTGGCAAGAGAAGGGGATCGACTTGGACCTGAACGAGCCCTTCACGCGTATTCGCGAAGCCATCGAAGAAGCGCATGGTGTAGGAAAGTAGCTCGCATTAACGGCTTTCCTCATCGCAGATTGGATCGAATTTAGGCTAATCCTTTGACTGAATCCCTCGAAACCATTTCGCATGATCTCAACATCAAAACTGAGGTCATTTCGCTCGGCTGGACTGCCGCGCTGGCCCGTGCTCCGCAAATCGAGATCACCTCTGAGAAATTCAAGCCAGAACGTCCCAAGGTGGTCTCGCTTACCTGTAGCGGTCCTAAGATCGGCGTGAAAAGTTTTGTGTTCCCGGAAGCACCTGCTTGGCTACGGTCGCTTGAGAAGAAGGCTGCTCCCAAGAAGGAGGCATCCGACGAGCCTGCCGCTGATGAGGAGGCGTCATCCAAGCCGAAGGCCAAACGCGTGACCCATATTCGCCCCCCAGGCGATGTGATCAAGTTAGAGGATCGGCTGTACTACTTGCTTCAGCCTTCGCTTGAATCGCTGGTATCAAGCGGCGCGATGGAGTTTCCCTTCGAGCCGTTTCCCTATCAGTTCGAGGGCATTGCTTTTCTCTACCCGCGACATGCGGCGGTCATGGCCGACGAGATGGGACTCGGCAAGACGATGCAGGCGATCAGCACGATGCGGATGCTGCTCCGCGCAGGGGAACTGCGTAGCGTGCTGCTTGTTTGCCCCAAGCCGTTGGTTTCGAACTGGAAACGCGAGTTCAATTTGTGGGCTCCCGAGATCCCGATCAGCGTGATCGAAGGGGATTCTGCCAAGCGGAGTTGGTTGTGGCGAGACAATCAAACCCCGGTAAAGATCGCCAACTACGAACTGCTCATGCGTGACCATGAACTGGTCAGCGAAGAGGGAGGGCTCCATTTCGATCTGGTCGTGTTGGATGAAGCACAACGCATCAAGAACACTGCCAGCACTACGGCTGAGATTGCCAAGGGAATTCCCCGAACCCGGAGCTGGGCCCTGACGGGTACGCCCATCGAAAACAGCACGGACGACTTGGTAGGTGTCTTCGAGTTTCTGGCCCCAGGGCTGCTAACCAAGGGGATGAATATCAAGGCCATGAGTTCTACGGCCAACGAATATATCATTCGACGTACCAAAGACCTGGTAATGACTGACATGCCGCCGCGGCTATATCGCGATGCCGAACTTCAGCTTTCGCCTGCCCAGCAAGAGGCGTACGAATTTGCCGAGAAAGAAGGGATCGTTCGGCTCGAAGAGATGGGCCAGGAGCTGACCGTTCAGCATGTTTTCGAGTTGGTGCTACGTCTCAAGCAGATCTGCAACTTCGATCCACGGACCGGCGAAAGCGCCAAGATGGATCAGCTGAAAGCCGATTTGGAAGAAGTCGCCGCCAGCGGAAAGAAGGCAATTCTGTTTAGCCAATGGACGCGCACGATTGAAGAGATTCGTAAGCACGTCGAACCATTCGGGCCGCTCGAATACCACGGAAAAATTCCACACAAACAGCGGGAAGGGGTGATCGATCAGTTCAAGCACGACCCGTCTAAGCATGTCATCCTAATGAGCTATGGCGCTGGCAGCGTCGGTTTGAACTTGCAGTTTTGCGAATACGTCTTCCTGTTCGATCGTTGGTGGAACCCAGCGATTGAAGACCAGGCCATCAACCGGGCTCACCGCATCGGGGCCGCTGGGGCTGTGACGATCAGCCGCTACTTGGCCATGGGGACAATCGAAGACCGAATTAACAAGGTACTGGAAGAGAAGCGTGAGTTGTTTAATACCTTGTTCAGCGAAACCGAGGAGCCAACGAAGGTCGGCTTTTCGAAAGACGAAATCTTAGGGCTGTTCGATCTGCGTAGTCCCAAAGGGCCGATTCGGTTCGCGGCGTAGTCGTCGCGATGAATACGGTTGCCTGTCTAAACCGTCAGGCAATGGCAGCCAAGATCGTTATCGCGTCTTAACCCGAAAGTGGCTAACGTAGATATCGTTTAATTGACCATCCTCGATCAAGCGATTCATTTCTTTAAGAAGGCGTCGCCGAAACATGACCAGGTCGGGGTCTTCGAGTTCTTCAATGGTCGATTCGCGGGAAACGATCATGACCCGATCACGTATGCGGATTTTCTTTTTTTTCAGCTCTTCTTGAAGCCCTGCCAGGTTGTCTGGCTCGACCAATCCGGCTAACGAAAAGTCAAAACGTGTTTGGGTGTTGGCAGTCGGATCGAAGGCGCGAAAAGCGTAATCGCCAATGACGATCTCTTGCGGAGGAATCGCAGGTTTCTCCTGGTTCTGTGCCGTCGGGTCGACTTCGGAACTGCTACACCCCGCAAGCAGAAGCAGAGTGATGATAGTGGTTGCAACAAAGCGTGCCATTAAAATCGCTCCAAGGTGACATCCGAGAAAACAAATCTCTTGATTGCGCTCCGACCAATCGCCTCTTCGGTGTAGTCTCGCAACTGCGAGCGAATCAGTTGAAGCTCAGGGTCGGCCAAGTCAATCAAGTTGGCATGACGGCAGGTGCGGATGATCTCGTCGGATAGCTCGCCTTTTCGCTCTTCAAGGTAGGCCCTGACGCGATGCTCTTGCTCCTTAGCAACCAGGCAGTGCAATTGGTAATGCAGCGCAACGCTTTCCTGGTACGTATTGAAGTCAGGAAGTCGGGTCGGATCGTCGGCGATTAACACCGAGATCGTGTAGTGCCCCAGGTCGATCTCGACCCAGTCGCGTTTTTCTAGCGAGAATAAAAGTTCCTCGTCAGCCGATGCTGACTTCTCGCACCCGTAGATGGCGAAGCTGCCCAGTAGGATTAGCAGCAAGACCCAGCCCTTTTGGTCAATCGATTTGGCCCAATGAATCGTGGCTTGCATTAAAGCATAACTCGTTACCAGGAAAAGATTTCGCGCACTTTCGAAAAGATAGGCCATCCTGCTCAGGCGTCGAATGGTTTCTGGCGAATTCGCGTATTTCCGTACGATATGTGCATGACCTATTTGGTGGATATGCTGCAAGTCATGCATTTGTAATGGTTTATGTGTTTTCAGGCGGTGCCTGGATCACGACCTAGACTTTGGAGTAGGACAATTCTTACCGACAGAGCGTTTGAACATGCTTCAACGAAGTGATTCACTTAGAAACCTGCTAACCCCTTGGCTGAAAACCAGTTGGGTTCGGATTGCTGCGCTGACGGCTATGGTTTTCTTGGTGGGCTGCGGCAAGCCTTATCGCCCACCGGAGCAGGCCGCCAGGGACATGCCTGACGCGTTGGTGCCCGTCGAGGTCGACCTCGGGAAATTTGAATGCACTATTCCCAACGACAAAACTAACAGCACCATTCAGATTGACTTCCATCCATTTGCCAAGCTGCCGCGGTATAAGTCACAAGAATTGGAGCAAGTCTTAGAGTCGCATAAGAGCCGCTTTCGGCACGACGTTCTATTGCGGGTACGCAAGTTCGATCGGCCCACGCTCAACGACCCTGATTTGGCCCAATTAAGAGAGGCAATCGTGAAAGCGGCAGGCCAGATACTCAAGGAAAATAAGATTGAAATGATCGGCTTTTATCATTTTCAATTCTTGGAAGAGTAACGCCATCGACAGGAATTAAAAAAGGGACACGCGTTGCGAATCCCTTTCTGAGTGTTTGTCAGGTCTCGAAGTTAACCGGCGAGATGGGGGGCTTATTCCTCTTCGTCGTCGCCCCAGTCGTCTTCTTCGTCGTCATCATCATCGAAGTCGTCTTCTTCTTCGTCTTCCCAATCGTCGTCTTCGACTTCTTCCCAGTCGCTTTCTTCGTCATCCGACTCGTCAGCGTCTTCTTCGTCGTCGATGTCGTCATCATCATCGTCGTCCCAGTCGTCGTCGAAATCGTCTTCGTCGTCGTCCTCGTCAGTATCTTCGTCTGGGATTTCGTCGTCTAAACCGTCGTCGTCTTCGTAGAGTTCGTCTTCTTCGTCTTCAATCGGAGGCGCTTGGGCCGACGGCTGATCTGGGGTCCAGGGGGCCGTAGTGGCTCCTCCGGCGACCAGGTCGTTGTTATCGATGGCAGGGCTTTGTGGGGCAAGTGTGATCGTCACCGATGTCTCCTTTTGATCGTCAACCTGACTGGCCGCAGACGTGTCGGTCTCGGCTTCGAATCGTCGAAACTCATCTTTACGGGGCAAATCTTCTAGGGAACGGAATCCAAAAAATCGCAGGAACGCAGGCGAGGTTGCATACAGGAAAGGTCTTCCCAGTTCCTCACTTCTTCCCTTGATCTGGACTAAATCCCGATCCATTAACTGACGAATAATTTCGCCGCAGTTTACACCGCGAATCGCTTCGACATCGGCCCTGAGGACCGGTTGCCGGTATGCGATGATCGCTAGTGTTTCCATCGCTGGCGTCGATAACCGTGTGGGATCGTCGCTGCCAACGACTCGCCGAACCCAGTCGGCGAATTTTCCCCGGGTTAGCAGTTGGTACCCACCGGCGAGCTCTTCCACACGGAATGCTCGGTTAGCGGCGTCGTAAAGCTTATTCAGGGAACGCACTAGTGTACGGGCTTCGGTTCCATCCGCCAAGTTGGCAAGCTGGGCCAATTTGCGGGAAGTTAGCGGTTGCTTGGCAAGGAATAAAATCGCCTCCAACCGCTGCATCCGACGGTTCCGTACAATCGGACCTTTGGCCTTTTTCGGCTGTTGTCGCCGTTTTCTTCGGTAAACCAGGGAAAGAAACTTGCGAGCGTTTCCAGAACTGCTTGCGCAAGCGCCCATTTGCCCCCAATCTCGGGCCGTTTGCCGGTTCGCAAAATGGAAATTCAGACGCCGCAAGAGGGGATGCCCTGCCAGAAAGGAAATGAATAAGTCCTACTTTCTAGCCGAAGGCGAGCAAAGGTCAAATGGTGATAGCAGTCTGGCGGAAAGTTGCCGTGGAAAAGTTTCTGCCAGGGACCGGGACAACCACTCCCGTAGGGTTTTCGGGGCAGGCAGTTCGCCCTTAGTAGAAGGCTATTTTTAAAATTTGATTATGCATACTCCGTCACCCCGATGTATTCGTCGAAAGAGGCCCGCTCGCTCTCGGGCTTCCGCTTGCGTTGATAGCGAAGCGAAAAGCCCCCATACAACTTGCCCTCATTGTTGACCATCCAGTCCAAAACATCTTCGGCAGCGATTCGAACGTAAGTTCCCTCGGTGTATTTGGTAAAGTTCTGAGGGACTTCAAAGAACATCGCAATAAAGTCATCTCCGTCGCAGAACGTATTCATCAATCACATGAAGGCGAGATTGTCTTCTTCTACAATGGTTGTCTTGACCATCGCATCGGGCATGGGGCTTCCATCTTCCGGTAACATCGCCCGAAACCGATCGAGTGTGTTGTGGGCATCTATAATTGTCTGCCGATATTCAGGATCATCGCTGCTGGCAACCGAATTAAATCTTGGCCCGGGATCAAGATTGGGTTTGCGTCCCATGTCCCGTCGTAGCATCTGGAACTCATGCCAGCAGTTCTCGGGTTCGAGGTCACGATAGCGAGTTTCTTCCATCTTGGCCGCATCGTTTTTGGACGCCATGATGCAAACCGCATCGTCGCGAATCTGAATGACTTCGTCCGGTGTCAGAGGTTCCCCTTTTTTGTCTTCCGCAGCGATGAGAACCGATGCCAAAGATGGCACGAAAACCGGTACCAGGTCGTCTTCTTTGTTAGGCATAAAAGCTCCGCAAACAAGGCCTGTATGTGTATGCCGGCCCCAAGTATATCGACCTCATTCCTTGAAAAAATCATTTCTACGTTAAGCTGCCACGGACCCTACAGGACCGTCAATCCAACCGCCGACGATTTTTGAAATCGTAGTTGATGACGTTGCCGCTTTGGGGGGAATCGACCGTTGGCGGGGTGCCTCGTTTGGCGCGGCTGGTCGGCGATGTGGCATTCATGAAGACAAGATCGCGTTTGGTTTCCGAGCCATCGGGGGCGATTTCTGTCCACTCGGCCTTGCGCATGAATGGGCGATCTTCTCCCTTGCGGGTCACATCGGTGATGTGCACTTCAACGCCGGTTCCGTTTTTAAGTTTCTCGGCCCATTCGTCTTCCAGCTTTCGGAAGGTTCCGTTCTGGTTCATGTAGCGATGTTGGGCCGTCAGGTTGCGGCCATCGCCGGGGGCACCAAAGCGATCACCGATCAAGTGACCGGCGTCGTCACCGGTTCCGCTAGAGATTTTTCGCTGCTCGCTTCGGCTACGATGTTTTTTGACGGTCCCCGGAACGCCCAGGCGACCTGATGCTTCCTGATAGATCTTGTCGACCGTTTCACGTTTTCTGAACTTAAAACGGCCACTGATATCGGGCAGATGCTTCAGCCCGACAGCGCCCGATTTCACGAACCGATCGACGCGATGTTTCATCTGATCGATATAGGTGTTGGCCCCGGTTGGAATCAGGTCGAGCACTTCTTTCAGCTTCTTAATGCCCGGCATAAGTGCAACGGCCGCTTTCTGGGAACGCTCGGCCAGATCGATCGCCTTGTTGACCGATCGTAGGTAGCGGGGAAGTTTGCCTGCTTTGGCCAAGTCGCCAACATACGGGACCATGCTTGCCCCTGAGATGAGCGCATCGAGCCAGTTACCGCGGCCAAGGGCCAGCAAGGCGCTGGCCCCATCGGAGACCGGTGTTGGGTCGACGATGCCTGCCAGATCGAGGGCCAACTGCAGCAGATCGAGCCCAATATCGCGTAATTCCGTTAGTTCTCGGTCCGGGGCATCGGGATGATCGGGACCGCGCCCAGTGGGGCGTGGATCGTTCGTCCCGCGACGTACCATTGTGCCTGACTGAACGGCCTCAGCAGATCGCCCTGCCGTTTTCGTAAAAATAGTCGGTGCCATCGGGTCTGGTCCCTGCGAAATCGGCAAGCGGTGAGATTCTCATTACGCACTTATCTGAACGTTAACGAGGATTATCGCTTCGAGCTGCGACAAGTTGCGTGAATTTCTGGAGAATTTCTTCTTGCCAAGAAGTGTGGGGAGTCTGCAAAGAATGAAGTGGCCGGATTTACCCTTAAACGCTGGGTAATAGGTGTGTACGCCTGGTTTGTCTTTTCGGAACCCTGATAAGAAGGCAGATAAAAATAAAGTAGCTTTTCCCGGTATCGAAGTTATGCCGAAACCCTACTGCAGCACCGGCAATTCATTCGGCTTTCGATCGGGTCGCTGCGGCGTTTCCGCATCGTCAGTGCGATTGTCTGCATCCAAGTCGGCGATTGGGCGATTCTTCTTGGGTGGTCCCAGCAGCGTCCGCTTGGCCGTTTCCATTAGTCCGCGAAACGAAGAGAACGTGGCATCTACGGCGCTAGGCTCGTAGCCACTGTGGACCATGCAGTTGGCACACTTGGGGTTGCCGCTTTGAGTGCCATAGTTGTCCCACTCGACCGCTTCGAGCAGTTCCGCGAAGGTTTGCGTGTGCCCTTCGTCGACCAGATAACAAGGCTTCTGCCAGCCGAAGATGTTGTAGGTCGGGTTGCCCCAGGGAGTGCACTCGAGGTCGTAGTTCCCCTTGAGAAACTCTACAAATAGCGGGCTCTGGTTGAATTGCCAGGCTTTCTTGGGGGCTGAAAGAATCTCGCGGAACAACCGATAGGTTTGATTTCGCTTGAGAAAGTGATCCTGGTCCGGGGCCTTCTCGTAGCTGTACCCAGGCGAAAGCATCATCCCTTCAACGCCTAGCTGCATCATCTCGTCGAAGAAGCCGCGAATCCGTTCTGGTTGGGCGCCTTCGAACAGCGTGGTGTTGGTCGTGACACGGAAGCCTTGCTCAAGGGCCGCTTTGATCGCGCTGACGGCGATGTCGTACGTCCCTTCGCGGCAAACGGCGTGGTCGTGCTCCTGGCGAGGGCCGTCCATGTGGACCGAGAATGTGAGGTACTTGCTCGGCGTGAACTGTGAGAGCGACTTCTCGAGCTTGAGCGCGTTGGTGCAAAGGTAGATGTACTTTTTGCGCTTTACGAGCCCTTCGACAATCTCAGGCATTTGCGGGTGCAGCAGAGGTTCGCCCCCGGGGATGCTGACGATCGGTGCTCCGCATTCGTCGATCGCTTGAAAGCACTGCTCGGGGGTGAGCTGTTTACGAAGAATTTCGACCGGGAATTGAATCTTTCCGCAGCCGGCACAAGCCAAGTTGCAGCGAAACAGAGGTTCCAGCATCAGGACTAGCGGGTAGCGTTTACGCCTAAGCAGCTTTTGCTTGAGAACGTATGACGCGACGGTCCACATTTGCGAGATAGGGACACTCATCGCGATCCTTCTTTCGTTTCGCTCGATTTTTTCGCCCATGTGGCCAACGCCAACAGTGGGAAGTAGATGCGGTAATAGTGGTAGCGGAGGTAGAAGACCTGAGGGAAACCGGTGCCCGTGAAAGGCTCTTCGTCCCAGGTGCCGTCTTCCTTCTGCGTTGAGAGCAGGTAGTTGATCCCTTTGCGAACGGCGTCGCTATCTTCATGCCCAGCGGCTATCAGGCCAAGCAGCGCCCAGGCCGTTTGCGAGGGAGTCGGCGTGCCAATCCCTTTGAGGTTGGGGTTCTCATAGCTGTCGCACGTTTCGCCCCAAGCGCCGCACTGCTGCTGGGAGTCGATCAGCCATTTAGCCCCGCGTTGGACGGCCTCGTCATCGGTTGAAATACCCACCGCTGTCAGCCCGACCAGACACTGCCAAGTGCCGTAGACATAGTTTACACCCCAACGGCCAAACCACGAGCCATCTTCGTACTGATTGTCGCGGATGTAGGTGATTGCTTTGCGGACGACGTCCCCCAGCTTGCCGTGGCTATTTTGATTTACGCCTAGCAGACCGTACGCTTCGATCACGCGAGCCGACAAGTCAGGCCAGCTTGGATCAATCATCGCGTTGTGATCGGCGAAGGGGACTTTGCACAGGAATTCGGCATCGTTGTTCTTATCGAACGCTCCCCAGCCACCATCGTGATTCTGCATTTCGGCGCTCCACGCAAGTGCCCGTTTGGTAGCACTGGAGACCTTATCAAGCAGCATAGCCTGACCGACAGCGTTGTCAGCTGAGACCTTGTTCGATGTCGTGACGATCGTGGTGTTTTCCCACGATTGGCCCGGGTGCACTTCCAGCGAAACGCCGCACTCGGCCAGTTGTTCCTGCAGGGCCATCAAGGCCATCGCCGTGTCGTCGAGATCAGGATAAAACTCGTTATTGAATTCAAAGTACCAACCGCCTGGCTCGCAGCGGACGTTGTTGGTCCAGTCGCCTTGGTCGCGTACTTCTTTGGAAAGCATCCAGTCGACCGCTTTACGCATCCGCGGTTCGTCGGCCCCGTGGCGAGCAGCAGCCATGGCCCGTAGCGTAATGGTTGTATCCCAAACAGGGCTTTTGCACGGTTGAATCCGTGTCGTTTGGGCCTCGTCATCGTGGAGCATCAGCTTGTCGATCTCGTTCCAGCAGGATTGAACTGCCTGATGGTCGTCGTCATAGCCGAGAGCTTTGAAGGCCACGATGCTCCAGAGGCTTGGTGGGAAAATGGCTCCGAGCCCGTCACTTTTGGGCATGCGATCGAGGATCCACTTTTCACACAATTTGAGCGCACGAGATCGCAGCGGTCGTAGGCGAAGCTTTTCGATCTGCTTCAGGCCACGGTCTGCCGTGCGAAAGAAGCGATCCCACGTAAGCAGCCCTTGGGCTTTTTCCTGCCCCGGGCAGCGAAGTTCTGGCCACTGGTTCGGCTGCTTGATGAACAGCTCTTGGATGGAGCACTCATCCGAGCGATCGACGACGGGGCGTAATGCCCAGCAGATCGCGAGAGGAATGAAAATCGTGCGCGACCAACTGCTCATGCGGTAAATATTCAGCGGAAACCAATTGGGCAGCAAAATCATTTCCGGCGGAATGGCAGGGCAGATTTCCATGGGAATCTGACCCAGCAGGGCCAGATATAGCCGGGTAAAGCTGTTCACGGCGTCGGCGCCGCCAGCTTCCAGAATTGCATCCCGCGCCTTGACCATGTAGTCGGCCGATGGCTTGTGTCCGGTGAGTTTCAGGGCGAAGTACGCTTTGACGCTCGAACTGATATCGATCTTCGCTTCAGGATACTGAGCCCAGGTACCATCTTCGCGCTGCTGCTCGAGAAGCTTCCTTGAGACCCGTTGGGCGATGTCCGATCGTTCGCGGCCAGCCCAGGCCATGAGCAACAGGTATTCGCTCTGCAGGATCGAGTCCCCCTCCAACTCGGCGCACCAATAGCCTTCGGTGGCTTGTTGTGAGAGGAGCCAGTTCGAGGTGCGCTCCATTGCCGTTGACAACGTGGGAGCATTTCCGGTGCGCTGTCCGGCATCACCGTCGGGTCGCCGATCACGAGCGAGTGAGGAGGATCCATCCATCATGGCTAATTCATTGCGGACTAAGGGGGAAGAATCAGTTCGTCCAAGTCCTCAGCCTATGCCAGAATGCCAAACGGAGCAAGCCAGACCTACGGGCCACTGACCGACAGAACGCGATAAATAATCACCGTAGGGTTCTCTGGATTGCCTAGTTGATAGTCGGCTCTCTCCAGAACGCCCTGGCTCTCCATTTGTGCAAACAAATCGCGGGTGACATCGTCCGGAAAGCCGTAGTTGCCTGGGCTACGGAACCGATCGATTTCGCCCCAATGGACATAAATCCATGCGATGTTGGCTTCGGCCAAGTGTGCCAGACGCTCCTCTTTCGTCATGTCGACCATCTGCTGCATCGTTGAGTCGTTGAAGCAGGTGTGATAGAAGCCAGGAGGCTGCAAGTAAAAAAGAGCCGCATCTCCTGTTGCCAGGACAGCATCGCCTGGGGCGACATTTTCATTTAAATACGTGACCGCCCCGGAAGTATGGGATTTGGCCAGCGCGTCGAGCGAAACGAAGACGCGCGGATCGAGCTTGATCGACTGGGTTTGATTCACCAGCATAAACGCAACAATTAAACCCAGCCCCAGCCACACTCGCAAGGCTATCCTGCCTGCAACGTAGGAGGCAATCTTTTGGGCTCCGAAACCGGCCAACAGGCATCCCAGCGGAATCGCCGGGATAAGAAATCGTTCCAGACGGTGCGAAAACCCCCACCACACTATCCAGCAGGCAGCCAGCAAGATCACCAATGGAATGACCAGTTTTCGATTCGGGTAAAAAAGTCCGCAAATTGCCAGGGGAACCACAGCCAGCCCGGCCCAAGGGCTTTGCCCCAAGGGTGTCAGAATGCCGCTCAGGAGTTGGCTCAGGGAGTAGCGGCTGCCGTTTGCATGGGTTGGAACTTGATGGGCCTGATTCCATTGCTCGATTTGGTCTTCCGGGCGAACGTCGGTGGGAAAAACATTGCCAGCCAGCGGAAAGACAGGGTTACCGGTATCGATTGTGTTGCGAATCAGCCAAGGCGAAATGATTACGGCAACCGCCACGGTGTACATCAGAAGTAGTCGCCACTGGGTACGTACCGCGAAGATCCACAGTGCGAAGACCGGCAGCACCACGATTAGCAAGGCTGGGTATTTCACGCTAAATGCCATTCCGGCCATCAAGCCAGAGAGGATTGCCAACCCATCGCGGTGATCCTCTTTTTGTTGGCCATTTAAAATAATCAAAAAGGGGTACGCAGCCGCCAGAGTGAAGAACGCCCACACGCCATCGACAAGCCCGGTTCCGCTTTGGTAGGTCAGCCAAGGGACCGCAATCGCAGAGAGTGCCGCCGCGCGACCACCCCAAACTCCGATCAAGCGTTTTCCGGCTCCATAAAGCAGGCCGGCTGTCATCAATGTAAACAGTCCGATGATCAGCTTGCCGACCAGTGCCCCAGTCAGCCAGGCCTGTTTGCCGGTAAGAAAGACCATCGGCAATAGGGCCCACATTTCGGCCCCCATCGGCATTCCGCTGTAAATATTGTTGGGCAGAACGCGGATCTGTCCGATCTGGTGCCACTCTTTAGGCACCAGAAGGTGATACTCAAGAACGTCGTATTCGTACGGGGGCAAAATCGAAACGCCAGCAATAAATAGGCACAGCGGAGCTGCGGCCAGCTGCCACCACCACGATTCACCTTCCGAATGCTTCGGCGTCGTTTCTTCTGGTTTCACGTCGCTGAGGGGTGCGAAGAGTTGCTTCTTCCAAGCCGAGCCGAGCGCGACAAAAAGTATGGCCAGAGAAAGGACGATCGAAAGTGGTCGATGCAATAGACCGCACATGCCCAGCACGGCCGTCGACCACGAGAGAAGCGTCAGCCCGATCGCCAGCCGCAAGACAATGCCATCGACACGCCCAAAGAAATGGAGCAGTTTTAAGCGAACTAAAAGAAATTCGCCCAGGGCATAGCTGAATAGCAGCATAATTGCCGCGATTAATATCACCCCCAGACGGTCTAGCAGTCCCAGCGGCATCTGACCGCCACCAAACCACAGGCCGATGCTTTCCGGCAACAGCAATAGGCCAGTCTGAACAAGCGTCCCGCGCGTGGGCAAAAAGGCCGTTTCCCCCGGCTGGGGTGCCGGCCAAGGCATCGGGATCGAAAAATACCAGAGGGCATAGGCAACGGCACCCACGACGAAAATCCACACGCAGAGCGGAGCTTCCCAGGGGGAGGATGCGTCATGTGACGATTGTTCAGAGCGTTTCTTGCGTGACACCGGGCGATTAGCTTCGAAGGGCTGACGTGGCCGTTCTGGCCGACTATGCTAAGTTTTCTGAATCAGTATTTACCTGCACCAAGCAAGGCCCGTAAATTCTAACGGGTTTCCTACCACTTCGCCTAACCCCCGTGCTGCTCGGATAGAATTCATGGCCGCTTCGTCAACGCGACTTTCTGGAATATTTACCCCCAATATTGTCCCCTTGGATGCGCATGGTGATATTCACGAGGCCGAATTGCGGCGATACGTCGACTGGTTGATCGAAAAGGGTGTCCACGGGCTCTATCCCAACGGTTCGACTGGAGAGTTCCTGCGATTCACCGTGGAAGAACGTCGCCGGATTATCGAGATCATCGCCGATCAAACCCGGGGCCGCGTGCCGATTCTCGCTGGTGCCGCAGAAGCCAACGTCAAGGAAACGCTCAAAGCGTGCGAAGCCTACCACGAGATGGGATGCCGAGCCGTGGCGATCGTTTCGCCGTTTTACTACAAACTGAGCCCCTCGGCTGTTTACGCATACTTCAAAGAGATCGGCGACAACACGCCCATCGACGTGACGCTGTACAACATTCCGATGTTCGCCTCGCCGATCGACGTGCCAACCGTCCGCCGACTGGCCGAAGAGTGCCCTCGAGTTGTAGCGATCAAAGATTCATCCGGAGACCTGCCGCACATGATGCGGATGATCTCGGCTGTTCGCCCTGTGCGGCCTGACTTCAGCTTTATGACCGGTTGGGACGCGGCGTTGATGCCGATGCTGCTGATCGGATGCGACGGCGGCACGAACGCCACTAGCGGCGTGGTGCCAGAAATTACGCGTCGGCTGTACGACCTGACACTGCTGGGGCGAATGGATGAAGCCCGCGATCTGCAATATCGGTTGCTGACGCTGTTTGACGCCATGATCCAGAGCTGCGAGTTCCCGGAGGGCTTTCGGGCGGCGCTCGCTCTGCGCGGCTTTAAGCCCGGCAGTGGACGCCAGCCGCAATCACCCAGCCAGAAACTGGAAGTGGAGATTCTCCGCAACGAACTGCAGTGCCTACTCTCGGCCGAAGGCTTTGTGAACGATCCTGTCGGTGGCTGTCCAGCTGGTCAAGCGACGGCCAATCCTGACGATGTGGCACGCATAGTCGCTGGCGTCGTGGAAGAACTTCGCCGCCTAGGACTGGCGACATAGCGATTGGACACCTTGGCCCTGCTGAAAACTGAAGAGTATCTACAAAAAAAGGGCGTCCCGAAATCGAGACGCCCTTAGCCCTCCTGGGAATTGGGGCGTTATGGGAGGATGTATCGAAAGCTGTTGCGGATTGGTTGGCCTTCGGTGTAAACCTTCGGCTGGCCAAGTAGGCCGCGGCCGACGTACGAATTGTTGCTCATCGGAATGATCGGCAGTACGGGGCGGAACGACGTGCGATCGACCGGGTACACGGTGGCGTTGGGAACCGGGACCGTGCCGGTAACTACTGGGGCCTGAACAACCGGTGGGTTGTTGTATGCGATTGTCGTGACGGGGCGATTAACCACAACCGGATTGCCCATCGTAGTCACAGGAGCTGAATAGGCTGCTGGGGCCGTGTATTGAACTCGTTGCACGCCGTTGTTGATCGAGTGCCATGGGTTAGGATTTACCGGTTCAACGTAGTAAGAAGTTTGCGTCTGGTAAGCGGGATACTCAACGCGACGAACTTCCTGCTGCTGGATCGGTTGTGGGTTGTCGTAAATCACAGTCCGTGGTTGGCTGGAGTATTGCGGTTGGCCGGAATACTGCACGATCGTCTCTTCCGACTGGCTTTCGACTATCGTCCGCGAAGGCGACTGGGTTGGTTGTCCGGCGTAGGTTCGCAGAACAGTGTCTTGCTCGACTACCTCTTGATAGGCTGGCGCAGGTTGCTGGTTGATCGGCGTGATCGCGGTAGCACGCTGGACACTCGCCGAGCGATCGGCAGTTCCATTGGCGGACGAAAGCTCGATCGCCGCTGGGTCATTGAGGTCGCCCGGGGCTGCCATGCGAGTCATCGGGCGATCTTCGTTGTAGGTTGCGTCGACCCATTTCCATGTCGGTTCGTCCTGGGCATAAAGCAGAGCAGGGGCCGCAAACATAACGCAGGCGGCAAGCGTGGTCTTCCTGAACATGGGAACCTCTTTTCTTCTCACAGGGTCATTCGGGGAACGCTCTTACATCATGCAACCGCTATGCCGAGAAGGCAAATATTTCGCCGGTAGGCCCTGATAGCAACCCTAGCCGTCATTGCCAGCAGGACCGCGCAAGTCAAGCATACGAAAATGGTTGCTAACAGTCTTCAGTGGCAGAAAAGCAACGCAAAGAATGAAGTGCCAGCGAACGGCCACTCTTCGCCCGCGAGGCAATGTTGTAAGTGTTACAACGCGTTTCGCAGGTTGTACCGAGTGATTGATGGCCGGCAACTCACTTTATGGTTGCCTGCCGTCCACGTGTGACTGCGATTCGCTTTCAATTTCCGCGGCGAGCTTTTCCGGGTTTTTACCCAATAGGAAAAGCGTACCTATCATCGCCCCGACACCCAGAATGTGACACACGTAAACCGGCACTCCGTACGAGACAGGAACGGTTCCCAAGATCACCGACAGCACTGCTCCCATAATCGCGTACGGCATTTGTGTGCGAACATGGGCCATATGATTGCAGCCACAACTTTGCGACGACAGTATCGTGGTGTCGGAAATGGGGGAGCAATGATCGCCGAAGATCGCCCCGGCCAGCACGCTTCCGACAACCGACAATAGGACTGGGTCAGCCACGTCGAGATTTTCTCCGCCACCGGTCAACATACTGGCAGAAAGGGAGACGGAAAGGGGCACCAGAATGCCCATCGTGCCCCAGCTCGTGCCGGTTGAAAATGCCACGGCGGCCGCCAAAATAAAGACGGTCGTGGGAAGCATCTCAATCGGTAAACTCGTTTCCAGAAGCTGCTTCAAATAGCCTGCCGTGTTCAGGCCATTGAGGGTCATCTGTCCCGTTTCTTCGTCAATGGAAGGGGGCTCGGTTTGAGCGGCTAAAGATGCCGCCAACCACAAGATGAGCAGGGCCGGCAGCATCGC
This sequence comes from Bremerella alba, assembly GCF_013618625.1. Taxonomy (NCBI): domain Bacteria; kingdom Pseudomonadati; phylum Planctomycetota; class Planctomycetia; order Pirellulales; family Pirellulaceae; genus Bremerella; species Bremerella alba. Next base: position 374,595 of record NZ_JABRWO010000009.1, read on the forward strand.
ATGGAACCCTTTCAAGATCGCCCTGCCAAATTGCCCCGCAGACAGTAATCGCTGAGGTGCAATGAGCAAGATCGCCACGACCAAGCTCGCTGCCGAACCGTACAGCAGTGCCTGATAAGAGTTGCCCTGGCCGATGATTTGCAGGAGGGACGGTTCTATGCTTTCGCGGGTGACGGCCTGGTAACCGGTCCAATACAAGATCGCCATCACGCCAGCCAACATGGTGCCTACTGGGATCGCCGCGTTGAGCCAGCTCGAGCTTTCCGGGAGAGTTTCCTCGCTTTCTGATTTCACATCCTTCGTCGGTCCCTGGCTAAGCATAGTCACTTCGGCTTTCAACATGGGACCGAAGTCTCGCCGGGATACGGCGACCAGGGGAACTAATAGCAACGCCCACCACGAGTAGAAACGGTACGGAATGCTCTGCACAAACAGGAGAAAGGCATCCGGTTTTTCGCTGCCTGAGATCTGGTTGATTCCTTCTTCGATAAAGCTGATCTCCGTCGCGACCCACGTTGAAATCAGGGCCAGACCTGCGACCGGCGCAGCGGTCGAGTCGACCATATAAGCGAGTTTCTCACGCGAGATTTTCAATCGGTCGGTGACTTCTTTCAGCGTTCCGCCTAAGAGCAGCATGTTGGCGTAATCGTCAAAGAAGATTGCCAGCCCCATCAGCCAACCGGTGACTTGACCTTTGACCCGGGTATTGGCGAAACGAACGATCAGGTTCACCAGCCCTCGCATCCCGCCGGAAGCGGAAACGACACCAATCATCCCGCCAGTCAAAAGCGTAAAGAGATAGACTTGGACTTTATCCCAGTCGGTGGCTTTCACCCAGAGATAATCGGCACAGGCTGACCATAGCCCCGTGATTGGATTGCCGTTATGTAGGATAATGGCCCCCACGACGATGCCAAAAAGCAAGGAAACAAGCGTGCGTCGCGTTAGTATCGCCAGGGTAATCGCAACCAATGGAGGAACGAGGCTCAACCATCCGAAAGGGTGCGGATCCATCCGTTACTCGCTCTCGAGTTTGGTTTTTGGCGATAAGGGAATTTCCAAGACGATCCTTGCGCCGGGGCCGTATGCTGTATCGACGTAGGTATCGCCCCCGTGGGCCTGGGCGATTGTCCAGCATTTGGTTAAGCCAAAGCCCAGGCCTCGGCCTGCTTCACGCCCGCTATGAAACGGATCGAAAACGATCGCCGTGTGCTCATCTAAGATACCAGGACCATCGTCTTGCACCGCGATGGTTGCGACGTCGTGATCGGTTGCTAACGTGACTTCGATTTTCCCGCCGCTCTTAATAGCTTCCAACGCATTGCGAACTAGCGCACAAGTTGCCAGCGTGAGTAAGTTGGCATCGGCTGTCAGGCGAATATCTTGCTCGGCCGCAATCAGATTGAGTTCGGTCTCTTGCATTTTCGCCAGCGGAAACATTTGCTCAACCGCCTCGGAGGCAATCTCGCTCAAGGTGCATTCGCCCAGCTGAGGCTGCGGTGGTCGCGCGAAAAGCATCAGGTCGGCGATCATCTCGTGCCCACGCATTGCTTGGGCATAAATGGTGGCCAGTTCATGCCGACGATCAGGATCGGTCTCACCAACTAGCAGGGCCTGGGCCCGGCTGGCGACGTTGGCCAGTGGATTGTTGATCTCGTGACTGGCGCCGTAGGCCAGGCGTTTCAGGCTTTTCAGTTTCTCGTCGCGCAGCTGACGGCTCGGGGGTGAGCGGTCTGTCGAAGTGGATTCCGTTTTGTGGGAAGTCATGTGACGGGAAATTCGTTAGGAAACGATAGGAGTTGAAAGAAGTACCTATCTTAATCAATTCCGCGGGTTTTCCTACGCCGCTGTTCCATAGGGGCCAGTTGATTCGGATTGGGGAAGCGCCTATTAGATTAGATTAAGGGGAGAACGTTTCGTCGATCTCCTCGGGAGATTCTTCCGTCGGTGTCTCTGGGGAATAGGCAGCGTGGGCCGCGACACCAAAAAATGCGATGGCCATCAGGAACGTTAATACAATGGTCTTCAATTCGGGGAATGGGCGATCAATTTCAAGCACAATTGCCTCGCTTAAATTGTTCTGCTTTGTTGCTTTGAGCAACTTGTTCTTGGCTTCTTCCCTGATTCCGGTTACACCGCTGGTGATAATCCCCGTCAACTGCGTCCGGGAGGTCACGTCTTGCAGGCGTGCAGTGGGGGCCTTGATGTCATCGACCAGCACAATAACTGGGTAGAGAGGCTCTGGTGAAAACTGGGTTGAGCCCTGCAAGTTTAAAGGGAGCCAGGCTCGTTTGGGATCATCTCTGTCGCGGCCTGACGTTTCCACCACATACAATGAAGAAAACTCGAAGTCGGTGATTGTGACATGTACGTTTGACGGCGTGGCGCTCGATCCTAACTCTTCCAACGTGACGACGCTGGGGGTTGCGTTTCCGTTGAGCCACAATGGCAACTCAAAACCACCCATATATAGCGCGACTAGGCCACAAAAGACCAGGAATAAGGCGAAGACTTGGTTGAGCTTCATGGGTTTAGAATCTTATGAGATAGATCGTTGAGCGAACGCCTAGATGAAACATAAGACGAGAGGAGCCCTTAGATTTCAAACGTCTCTTTGGCTTTCTCTTCGGCTTGTTTGCGTTGCTGGTATTCTTCCTTCTGCTTGGCAACCATCTTGGACCAATCGTTCCACCAGATAGGGATTTCGAATATACCGCAGACGACACCAACTATTACGCTAAGGATGATCGTTGGTACGAAGACGTACGGCGAAGGAGGCGTGCCACCGACAGAAAATACAAATACATTCCCTCGACGACTTGAACCCGTGATGCGCCTCACCTCTCGGTTTAGCTTTCTCTCCGACTCAGAATCCATAATCATGGGAAAGATGACCCCTTCGATCTCTGTCAGATCATAAACGCTTTGCCATTGATCGGGATTATCCGGGTGAGAGACCTTACGGATCAGTAATTTTCGATCCGGCCAATGTCCGTTGGGAAGCATGAGCGGAACGTAAATAAGGGTTTCGTCGTCTCGAGAGTTCTTGCTCTCTAAGAATTGTTGTGAAAACTTGAACTCCGAGATCTTCAAATGCGTGTTGGTCGTGCCGTGCGTATCTCCCCATTGTTGGAGCGTGAGTGCCTCCGGGGCTGTGGATGCCTGAGACCACTTCGCCAAATCAATGGCTCCAAATAGGAGGAAGCAGACGCTGGCCGTCATCAAGAAGGTGCGAACGATGCGCATGAAGATTAGCATGACAAGACCCACGGGGCAGGGTTAACCGGAACGGTCGAGAGGCACGGCCAGCGCGCACTTTAGGTAATCTGCGGTAGCGCGTCCAATCTCTTTCTGCGATGATAACGCTTTTCCAAATCCGTGTCTCGCGCCGCAGGGAAGAGTTGATGGCTCGCCAGATTGATCAGGATGATGTCGTTTCGATTCTCGACTACTTTCAAGAACTGGACGATCCGCGTTGCCATATTAACCGCAAGCATTTACTAGGCGACTTGCTCGTCATTTGCGTGTTGGCAGTGATCGCTGGGGCAGATGGGCCGCGATCGATTGCCGTGTGGGCTAATGCTCATGCCGACTGGCTGAAGAAGCGGTTGGAATTGCCCGCAGGCATTCCTTCGCACGATACGATCGGCCGCCTGCTTGCGCTGCTCAAGCCGGATGCCTTTCAACAATGCTTCGACCAGTGGCTGTTGGCGATGCGTGAGAAGGCGACGACGCAAGACGATGCCCGCGAACTGATCGCCATCGACGGCAAGGTGCTGCGGCGTTCGCACGATCGCAAACGAGGGATCGGGCCCCTCTGCCTGGTGAGTGCCTGGGCGGTGCGTAGCGGCATCAGCTTGGGGCAAATGGCGGCTGGGGACAAGTCGAACGAAATCGCCGTGTTTCCCGAGTTCATCGAACAAATCAACGTCCGTAAAGCAATCGTCACGCTCGACGCGGCAGGCTGTCAGCGCGAGGTCGCCGCGAAGATCATCGACGGCGAAGGAGACTTCGTCCTGGCCCTTAAAGGGAACCAGGAGACGCTTCACAACCACGTGCGTGACTACATCGTGACGCACATGGAAAATGATTTCGCCCATGTGAAATCGCAGAAGCACGAAGAGGAATCAAAGGGGCATGGGCGAATCGACAAGCTGGTCTATTATCAGATGAGTTGGCCGAAGCAGTTGCCTGATCGCGATCGCTGGCCAGGCGCGCGGACGATCGGCGTGGCGATTCGGATGAGCGAAGAAAACGGCCGTCATACGAGCGATGTTAGATACTATATAAGTTCACTAAGACTGGGCGTGAAGCAATTCGCCTCGGCGGTTCGCGGCCACTGGGGCATCGAAAACACGTTGCACTGGTCGCTTGATGTCACGTTCCGAGAAGACGACAGCCGAGTCAGAAATCGCTTTGCGGCAGAGAACCTGGCGTGGCTCAAACGCATGGCGATCAGCTTGATCAAACAGCAGAAAAGCAAGGAAAGCATCGTGATGCGGCGGCGTATGGCAGGCTGGAACGTGAACTTCCTAGCGGAAATCATAGGCCTGCCAACGACTTAGTATGCGTTAGCCGTG
>NZ_JABRWO010000011.1:0-236795 GCF_013618625.1 Bremerella alba
CAAAGAGGAAGACTATGAAGCATTTCTTCGCGTGCTGGGCGAAGGGCTGCGGCGTTACCCGGTCGAGCTCTTCGCACTGACGTTGATGCCCAATCATTGGCATTTGATTCTTCGTCCCGAGCAAGACAGCATGATGGGGCGGATGCTCCGCTGGGTCACGGCCACGCACACGCAGCGTTACCACGCTCATTGGCGTTGGACGAACAAAGCCGATCGGGAGCCCCGTCTGCTTTCTCCCTGGCCAATTGCTCGAACGCCCAACTGGCTCCAACGTGTGAACGAATCACTTAGCGAGAAAGAACTCGGCGCCCTCCGCCAATGCGTCAGCCGCGGCCGACCCTATGGCAATCAAGAATGGACACAAGCCGAGGCCCAGCGTTCCGGCTTGAGTTACACCCTCCGCCCCCGCGGGCGGCCGCGTAAGAGTAGTTAGAGAAAAGACCCCCGTCCCCTTTGCTCTCTCTAAGGCCTGGTGGTGGAACGCTCTTTGGCATTGGCCTTCAGGTTGCAAAAAGAACCAATAACAAGGCGGTCGACAACAACAATATCAAGCAACTCTTTCGTATCGATTATTGGAACTTTCATAAACTTACACCTCCCTTAGGCCTGCATGTTCATTACCACATACCCTTTGCAGACAAAACCGCCCACCCCACCGGGGGTCCGCACAATAGGACAATATGGACGCCATAACGACAATTCAATCGCAACTCGACTTCTTCCTGCCTCAGCATCCTCACTGGTTGATACCCAGAACTGGATTGCAAATGGTCAAAATGCTACATGTACTAGATTGTAAATCGTTCCAGACATGGCGTTACTGGGAAGACCCGTCGAGCTCCGTAACCCTACCAACAGCTACTCTGAGAACTGATTCAGAGACAAGTGGTTTCTTCAATCGTCAATGGCGAGAAGAGGCATTTGGATTTCTATTTCCCGAATTGGCTTACGTCCCGATTAACTCACACATCGAGCTCTTTTCTGCACTCACCAAGTACTGCCAAGCCTTGTCGCATGGCTGTATCCCGAGAAAGGGTATCGCGAAGCAATTATGGCACACCCTATTGAGTACTGAATGGATAGCATTTCCTTTAGCTGTATCTCCTTTTATGGAAGAGGCTGCAACAGACTACTGCTTGGTACTGGTAAACAACAAAGAAGCATATGAGTTAATTGAAATAGAGTTCTCGGGGGATTCGAAGGTCTTTCAGTGGAAAGCCAATTTCACTGATTGGCCAATCCCAGCAGAGGCAGAGGACTTGGCTCATAGAATGTGGAACGAGGAACTTTCGCAGCTTTAGCTTCGGTTATCGAAGATCAAGACCCTGCCTCAATCCTCGACGATCCTTTGGCAACCGCCTACCAATACGATCTTCGCGGCAATCTCGACGAAACCCATCTCCCCAATGGTGTGATCGGATAAGGGATAAGGGGACGGGGGTCTTTTCTGGAACTATGGATGCGAGGCAAAAGCTTCAAGGCGATAAAGAAACGACTCCCCCAAAACACGCAGCTCGATCTTCCGGATTTCCCCTGCACTTTGCCAGGTGACAATCCCCATCGGTTCTGATTGATCGACGTCGCTTCGCGACCGCCCATGCCGTGACCAAAATATCTAACGGAGATTTGCTCGTAACGCTCATTAAGAGCTGCTACGTTAGAAAGTCCGCTAGCGGGTCAAACTATTCCTGTCGTTTTCTACAGGTCGGACGGGGTTCGTTTCTTCTCTCGACAACAAGTTGGAAGCCTGGATCGACGGTTGCAGGTGATCGACGTGACCATTGAAGGAAAGAAAATCTCGACGCGAAGCGAGTTTCAGAAAACCCCCGTCCCCTTTAAGCCCCCCCCCTTTTTTAGCTTCCCTGGTCTACTACAACGAAGCCTCGCGGTGGGTATCCCCGTATTTCGTATCCACTTCTTGAAATTCTTTCCTGAAGCGGTCCTGTGCCCTTTTTAGTTGGTCCCGCAGCGACGGGGAACGCCGTTCTTGCCGTAACCCGGGCCAGTCGGGGCACTCTCGCACGAGCTGAAACCAGGGAGCCCTGAATTCGTCACGGGGCTCTTCCAGGATCAAAGAAACGCGGTAAGCGAGAACATATCGGAATGCCCAGTTGTTATCGGAAAAACACGCCGCGAATGCCTCGCGCGGATACTCATCACTCCATAACAGCCCGCCAGAGACGCCGTCAAAGATGCAGATCGCATTAGGGTCCCAGGTTGTCTGGAGCAGGATCGCCAGCACACTTTCTGAGAAGGTCCATGGATGGTTCATTGAAATCTCATGTCAATCAATCTTGGGTCAACTCAAACATTCTCTCGATGAACATTCGATTTTGGCATTTGCTATGGTAACTTAAGACCTGCCCTGGAATCCAATCCCTGGAACAAAACTTATCGTTGACGAAAGTGGCCCGCCTTCGCACTAGCCCCGATACGATAGCATATCGCCAACAAGCCTGGGACGAGTTCACCGACATTCGTACACCGGGGTTTGGAGAATGCTAAACTGCCAGCGAACACACTTGAATGTCGTTCGACTTCATCAAGACCCCGCCATAATCAAAGCCCTGACGTTCTTTTTCCTCCTGGGCTGATCGCATGTCGATACGCCGGAAACGCGCGCTGGATGGCGGCCGAAGGAGTGATTAAAACATCCAACGGAGATTTACTCGTAACGCTCGCGAAGAGCTGCTACGTTAGAAAGCCCACTAGCGAGTTAAACTATGCCGGACGAGGGCTTTTGGGGCCCGGCCAAGCGTGCGCAGGAGGCGCGCTAACCGTTTCGCCTGGCCTTGAAAGGATCGGTCGTCGCAAGAGACCTCGGTTCCCCGTTTGTTGTATTAGGAAAAGCGAGAGATCATTTTATGTTGGAAGATTCAAACCAAATCGACATGGTTCTCAAAGGCAACAACGGCGAGGTGGTCTTTGTCATCATCGATGGCGGAGTGACGACCGACCCGGATAAGCGGCTAGAGCTTTTGAACCATAAGGTCCAATGTTGTGCCGGGGCTTTGTGCGATCAAGATCAGTGGGAAGAGTTGGGTTGTCCAAGCGACGTTGCGATCGAGGTGCAATGCCAATTCGAAGTGAACGAAGAGGCACCCCCGAAACAACTCAACTTCACCACCCCAGATGGCCGCGATATCGAGATGGCTATCCGGTTTGTTGCGCAGCCTAGCCCCTATGGCAGCTAGTGACTGCGTAGTCAAAGGCTGTATCGGAGGCCCGTTTTAGACGCTCACCGTATCCAGCTTCGCGATGATCGCTTCTCCGAATTCGGTTGTCGAGGCCGAGCCTTGCAGGTCGCCAGTTAGCGTTTTGCCTTCTTCCAGGACAGCGAAGAGCGAGGCTTCGATTTTCTTGCCGGCTTCCGTTTCGCCCATGTGTTTGAGCATCATGGTGGCGCTTAGCAGCAGCGCGGTGGGGTTGGCCAGGTTTTTGCCGGCGATGTCAGGGGCCGTACCGTGCACGGCTTCGAAGACGGCGGCGTCGGTTCCCAGGTTACCGCTGGGGGTCACGCCCAAGCCGCCGACCAGGCCACTGGCGAGGTCAGAGAGAATGTCGCCGAAGAGGTTTTCCATGACCAGCACGTCGAACTGATGCGGGTTAAGGACCATCTTCATTGCGGCCGCGTCGACGATGCAGTCGTCGTACTCGATGTCGGGGTAATCTTTGGCGACTTTATTGCATGTGTCTAAGAACAGCCCGTCACTGAGCTTCAAAATGTTGGCCTTGTGAATGCACGTCACGCGCTTACGGCCTAAGCTGCGGGCCGTATCGAAGGCGAACTTGGCGATCCGACGCGAGCCCGTTTCGGTGATCACGCGCAGGCTTTCCACCACGCCTGGAATGACGGTGTGTTCGAGTCCGCTGTAAAGTCCTTCGGTGTTCTCGCGAACGACAATCAAGTCGACATCTTTGAAAGGCGCGGGAACTCCTTTGAGCGATTTGGCTGGCCGATAGTTGGCATACAGCTGAAGCTCTTTTCGGAGCGACACATTCACACTGCGGAAGCCCGTACCGCTGGCAGTGGCCAGGGGGCCTTTCAGCGCGATCTTGGTCCGGCGAATGTTGTCGAGCGTTTCCTGCGGGAGCGGATCGCCATGTTTTTCAAACGCGGAGAGCCCTGCTTCGCAGGGGATCCATTCGATTGTCACGCCAGCCGCCGCGATGATGTCCTGGACAACGCTGGTGATTTCGGGCCCGATGCCATCGCCGGAAAGTAGGCAGACTTGGTACGACATGCGATTGCTCCTAAAAGTGTCTTCTGAGAGCGCGAGATCGCGTTCGGAAGCACCGGGTGGCGGACGTAAAGGTTGGTTAGGACCTATTTTGGGCATCCTTTTAGGGATGTCGAGCCTAGCCCGCGGCACGTGTCGTTTGTGTCTCTGCCGCGAAGAATGTCAGCGGTGCAGCACCGCCCTCAAGGACACGGCTTGCGGCAATGCGAATGCCCTTGGTAGTTGCTGGGGAAATCCGCACGAGGTTGAAAATTATCGTGTCGGACACGCGATCTAACCCCTTTGAGGTGATCGCAAGGGTTACGAGGCGAGTTCTTTGGGCCGCAAAATTTCGATCATTTGCCAGGGATTGGGCTGGGCGAACGCATTTTCCCAGCCGCCAGCAACATTCTCAAATAACGCTGCGTTAGCGGTTGTCATGCGGACGTTTTGGCTCGACAATTGATTAACCGCTAATTCCCACCCAGGGTTGTGCCCGATAATTAAAGAGGTGCCGCAGCTTGCGGGAAGTTTTTCCGCGACCGCGCGGATGTCCGCCGGAGAGCCGTGGTACAGCGATTTCGAGGAGATGACCTGCGTGGCTTCGGGGAAATGGCTTGCCATCAATTCCCAGGTCTGGGTGGTTCGCAGGGCGGCAGAATGAACCACTACGTCGGGGCTCCAACCTCGATTCGATAGTTCAGCGGCGATGCGAGGAGCATCTCGTAAGCCGCGACCATTCAAAGGGCGATCAAAATCGGCGACATCATCTTCCCAAGAACTCTTGGCGTGCCGCATCAAAATCATTCGTATCATCGGTGGTTTCTTTCGGCCATCGCGTGGCAGGCTGGGATTCTTCTGGCAATGGTCGCCGGGCATATCTCGGGCCGGCAACTGCAGGTGTCCCCTATTGTGTCGTTTGGATCTTTCTTTGAATATGCATCTAGTCGAACTTTTGACGTAAGGATGGCGACCCTATGAGCCAACAACCGACCGATATTCGCCTGGCCAATGTCGAGACGGAAAACGCAGCATCCCCACCAGAAGACGCACCGATCCGCTGCGCCGCAATCGATATCGGCTCGAACAGCATGCGTCTGGTCGTGGCGCAAAAGCTGGCAGGTTACGACTACCGCGTGCTCGACGAAGAACGTGAGTCAACGCGTTTGGCACATAGCTTATCGATCAACGGCAACCTCGACCCGGCAACGATCGATAATTCGATCAACGCCCTGCGTCGCTTCAAGAAGATTGCCGAAGGATTCGGCGTCTACGATATTCGCACCATCGCCACGTGCGCCGTGCGTGAGGCCGGCAACGGGGGCGAGTTCTGTCAGCGAGCCAAGGACGAAGTCGGGATTGATATCGAAGTGATCTCGGCTGATATGGAAGGCCAGTTGGCTTTTCGTAGCGTGGCCCAGGCTTTCGATGTTCGCGACATGAACGTAGCCATCGCCGACATTGGCGGCGGCAGCACCGAGGTCGTGTTTGCCTGTGGGGGGCATATCGAAGAGATCGTCCCGACTAAGCTCGGCTGTGTGCGGGCCACCGAACAATTCGGCATCAACGAAGAGCTTTTCACGACGCCGGATAGTTTGAAGAACATGATTGCCGGCATCGACAAAGAGCTGAAAACACTGCTCAAAAAACGCCCTTTCGTGCCGCAAGTTCTCTTTGGTACCGGCGGCACGTTTACCACCCTGGCGAGCATCCTCATGATGCAGCGCGGCGAAGTGGGGCAGATGGAATGGGGTTATCGCATACACCGGGCCGACGTCAGCCACATGCTGGACCTGCTCAGTAAGATGACGCTCAAAGAACGCAAGTCGCTGCCGGGGCTCAGTACCGATCGCGCCGACATTATCGTCGCTGGCATCGCCATCATCGACCGCCTGATGCACCGCATGGATGTCAATACACTGCGGATCCACGACCGGGGTATTCGCGACGGGCTAATGCTGAGCATGATGGAAGATCTCGAGCCTGGCTCGCCCGACGACAAAGCGGCCGATGACCAACGTCGCCAGGAAGCGATGGACACCTTCTCGCGAAGCTGCGGTGTCGACATGATTCACACGCAGCACGTGGCGAACCTGGCCGTCAGTTTGTTTCGACAACTAACGCCGCTGTTCAACCTGAAGGAAACGGACGACGAAACCATCTATGCTTCCGCCATGCTGCAAGACGTTGGTTACCTGATTAACTACGAACAGCATCACAAGCACAGCTACAGCTTGATTCTCAACAGTCAGTTGCCTGGTTTTTCGCGACATGCGTTGGAAATTGTGGCCAACGTGGCCCGGTACCATCGGGGAGCCAATCCGAAGAAAAAGCATGCAAACTTCACCCGTTTGAGCGACAATGATCAGACGCGGGTAAGGCAGCTGGCCGCCATATTACGTGTGGCCGGCGCCCTCGACCGAAGCCACCGCCAGCAGGTTTCTCAGGCAGAAATCACGCAACATCCCGATCACATCTTTGTTTCGATCGAAGCCACCGGCGACCCGGAAGTCGATTTGTGGGCGGCCCGATCACGCACCGAGTTGTTTTGCAAAGCGTTCAATACCGACATTCGCTTCGGGCTTCATCGACCGGCGGCGAGTGGCGTGTCGAACTAGTAAAGTTTAGTTTCATGGGAAAGAACACCAACTGGCTGGGAAAAATCGAGCCAGGGCATTCCATTTCAGAGGTCGCCAAGGAGGCGCTTCGTACGCGCTCGAGCCGCATGCTCGAGTACCTACCGCTGGCCGCCAATCGCTGGAAGGAAGATGTCGAGTACGTTCATCATTTGCGTACGTGGTCTCGTCGGACCCAGGCTGCCCTGCAGCTTTTTGCTTCTCTGCTTCCGCTGAAACGTACGACCGTCGTGCGTAAAGCGACCCAGAAGCTTCGCAAGGCCGGGGGTGAGGCCCGCGACTTGGATGTTTTCATGAAGCGGATTCGCAAGGCCAAGTTTGTCATTGGTGATGACGACAAGCGTGAAGTGCTGGCGTTTCTCAAAGGTCTCCGCAAGGCTGCTCAGCCCAACTTGGTCAAGACATGGGAGTGGGCCAAATCGGAAAACCTGGCCCGAAAATTCGAAGGCGTTGTTCTCCGCACGCGTTGGCGAGAAGTCGCTGAAGAAGAGTCCGTCGAGCAGATGGCCCCCACCCTGCTCGAACCGCTGGTGGTGCGCTTCTTTCACTTTTCACAGATGCTGGGCGAATCGCCAGAGTCGTTGCATCAAATGCGGATCGAAGGAAAGAAGGCCCGCTACGCGATGGAGTTGGTCGAAAGTGGTTTTCCCGCGAGTTTCCGCGAAGAACTGTATCCGGCGTTTGAAGAAGTTCAGTCCAAGCTAGGCGTCATCAACGATCATCACACGGCCGTCGAAAAGATTCTGCGTTGGCAAAACGAGACATCGACCAAAAAGTTCCCTGCGTTTCTCACGCAGTTGGTCGAGCACGAACGTGTCCAATTCGATGAGAAGGCCGAGGCCTTCCGCATCTGGTGGACCGAGTCTCGCGCTCAGCAGCTGAAAGAGCACTTCGATCAATACCTGGGCGGTCTCGGCTTGTCACCGACGGTTTAAGGACTTGCTTCGCGAACCAACTGGCTGATCTGCTTGAACTGCGGTGTGCCGGCCACACGGCACCATTCAAACAAGGCAGCCTCGGTGGTGGTGAGCGTGACGCCGGTCGACTCCATTCTCCGCAGGGCGAACTCTAGATCGTGCGAGAAACGCGCCCCCACGGCATCGGCTGCCAGGTACACGTCGTAACCCAGCGACAGCAGGTCGAGCGCCGTTTGCTGCACACACACGTGGGCCTCGATACCGGCGAGGATAATCTTCGGACGGTTTAGTTCTTCGAGCTTGGCGGCAATCGCCTGGCAGCTGCTGAACTGCAGTTTATCAGGCATCTCGCCCAGCTTGGCGGCTAGCGGCTCGACGGTTGCTCCTAACCCCTTGCGATACTGCTCGGTACCCAGAGCCGGTATGCCTAAGATCTCTGCACCGTCCAACAGTCGCCGTGTGTTCCAGACAATACGCTCGCGATCAGCAATCGAGGGAAGCAGTTTCTCTTGCATATCGATCACCAGCAGCACGGTGTTCGACGGATTCATCAGCAGCGGATTGGGAAGTGGTTCAGACATGGGGGCAACGATCAAAATAAGAAACAGTAAAACGTAGGGCCTGCGTGTCGCGGGGCGATCGGTGGCTAGTGCTAGTCGTTGCGACCAAATTGCGCCACAATACAGGGCCACAGCCTTAAGCCTAGCAATCGATACGTAAGCTCGCGAGGACTCTTGCATGCGAATTCGCTCGACGACCATCCTGGCCGTTCGCCACAAGGACCAAGTCGCCATTGGCGGCGACGGCCAAGTTACCATGAACACCAGCGTGATGAAATCGGACGCCTCGAAGATCCGTCCCCTGTTGGGTGGCAAAGTCTGGTGTGGCTTCGCCGGCTCGACCGCCGATGCGTTCGCCTTGTTAGAACGCTTCGAATCGTTCCTGAAAGATTTCCCCGGCAACGTCCCCAAGGCCGCGACCGAACTAGCCAAACAGTGGCGAACCGACCGGGCCATGCGTCGCCTCGAAGCGTTGATGGTAGTGGTCGATGCCGAGCAAACGCTGCTGCTCTCTGGCACCGGGGACGTCATTCAGCCGACCGACGGCATTTTGGGGATTGGCTCCGGCGGCAACTATGCCACGGCGGCCGCCAAGGCTCTGGTCCAGCACAGCGATCTTTCGGCAGAAGAAATCGTTCGCGAGAGTTTGAAGATCGCCGCCGATATCGATATCTATACCAACCATAACATCAAAATTCATCGCGTGGAGATGGTCTAATGTCGAAAGCCAATCAAGATCTAACGCCGCGCGAAATCGTGAAAATGCTCGACGCCGATATCGTCGGGCAAAACGATGCCAAGCGGGCCGTGGCCATTGCGGTTCGCAATCGCTGGCGTCGCCGCAATCTGCCGGAAGAACTTCGGCAGGAAGTGTCGCCCAAGAACATCCTCATGATCGGCCCGACCGGCGTGGGTAAGACCGAAATTGCCCGTCGTTTGGCAAAGCTCACCGGGGCCCCGTTTCTGAAGGTCGAAGCGACCAAGTTTACCGAAGTGGGCTACTACGGCCGCGACGTCGAAAGCATGGTCCGCGAGCTGGTCGACAACGCGATCGGCATCGTGCGAGAAAGCGAGCGTGAGGCCGTTCAAGAGGAAGCCAAGCAGCGGGCCGAACGGCGATTGCTCGACCAATTGATTTCGCCCCGCCCTGCCCTCTCGACCGGCGAGCCGGAAGAGCAAGAGAAACACGAACGCTCGCGACAGCGCATGAAAGAGATGCTGGAAGCTGGCCAACTGGAAGACCGCACCGTCGAGCTGACCGTCGAGCAAAAAGGCGCGCCGGTGATGATCGGCGGGATGGGCATGGAGCAGATGGATATGGATCTGCAAGGCATGCTGGAAAAGATCATGCCCAAAAACAGTACCCGCCGCGAACTGACCGTCGCCCAAGCACGCAAGGTACTGATCGAACAGGAAACCGAAGCACTGTTGGACAAAGAACGCATCTACGAAGCGGCAATCGACCTGGCCGAAAACCTGGGGATGATCTTCCTGGACGAGATCGACAAGATTGTCGCAGGCGAAGGTAAAGGAGGCACCGACGTTTCTCGCCAAGGAGTACAGCGTGACCTGCTGCCAATCGTCGAAGGCACAACCGTGCAAACCAAATATGGCTACGTGAACACCGATCACGTCATGTTCGTCGCCGCCGGGGCGTTTCATAAGGTGAGCCCGAGCGACCTGATGCCAGAGCTACAAGGCCGCTTCCCCATCCGCGTCGAACTTTCCGACCTGACCAAGGAAGACTTCGTCCGCATCTTAACTGAGCCGAAGTCTTCGCTCACGCGGCAATACGTCGAGCTGATGAAAACTGAAGAAGTAGCCGTTCGCTTCACCGCAGATGCCTTGGAAGAGATTGCCTCGTACGCGTTTCAGGTCAATCAAACCACACAAAACATCGGTGCCCGACGGCTGTACACTATTATGGAGCGCCTGCTGGAAGAACTGAGCTTCGAAGCCCCAGACATGAAGTACGGCACGGTAGAAATCAACGCCGCCTACGTGAAGCAGCGGCTGGATGACGTGAGCAAGGACGAGGATCTGAGCCGATTTATTTTGTAGGTCAGCTTAGGACCCTGCTGGCTACTACTACTGAGATTTCCACCATGTGTAGCCTCTTAGGAGTGTGCCACTGCCGCTCTCGGCAGTGTGAAGTGGCAAGTCGGATATCTGGTCTTTTGGCTCCATTCATGTCCCTAGTTTCAAAAAGGCGGAGGGCACTTCCTGGATCATCGTAGTGATCTTGGATTGAGTTGAATCGAATCTATCTGGCATTCACACCGCCGAGGGTGGCAGCGGCGCGTCCGCGCAGAAATCAATAACTGCGTTGTGTGTAATTCTTGCTGGCATATATTTGTATTGGTAATCAGTAAATGACAGAGATACCAGCAAGCAAGATTTCGATGGTTTCGTTTGCCGACTACGAAATAATTAATTTGCTCCTTAAAGAGGATAGTTTTTCTTGTACGCTTGGTGGCTGTTATATAAAAGGCGAAGGAAGTGTCGATTCCGACGTGACCTTGCGAATTGACGATTGGACGTCTTTACAAATAACGCGGTATGACGAAAGCGGCGAGAATCCCCGCACCGTCACAGTTGCCGAAGCAGGCCAAATTCGCGAAATTTGTGAATCGAGATTATCCGAAGAAAGTGCTGTTATTTCAGGATTCAACGTGAGCACAGGACATTGGCAAACTTTTGAGTTCTTATGCCCAACGTTATCTATAACTGTGATTGAATAGCTTCTTGAGTTGAGGCATGAGCCCGGCCACCGCTGGCAGATGTTCTGTTCTGCCCAGTCGGGCCATTTCGGCGCATGGTCGTCGTTTTGCCTCCTTTGCGTGATACAATGTTCCTTCGCCGTGCCGCTTCGGGCCGTTACGTATGGGATGAAGATAGAATGTTGATTGGTTTTTTGCGTCTGCTCGTATTGGCTCCTGTGTTGTTGCTTCTTTTCGGTTCGTCGGTAGGTGCCGCGACTCAAGATGCGAATACGCAAGTATTCAGAGCGACGTTTAAAATCGTTCACAAAAAATCTACGGCGACCGGCTTCGTGCTTTCGCCGGACGGTGGCAAAAGCTTCATCTTGATCACCGCTGCGCACGTGTTGGATCAAACCCCAGGCGAACAGACGACGGTCGTGTTTCGCTGTCAGACCGGAGAGGGAGAATACACCAAACTCCCGACTCAACTGGTCATCCGAAAAGGTGATACGCCGCTGTGGGTAAAGCATCCGACGGAGGATGTGGCTGCTATTTCGGTCAAGCCTCCGGTGGAAGCTGACTTGGCAGTCCTCTCGACGGATAGCCTTATGACGGACGACGACCTAAGAGCACTTCAAGTTCATCCCGGCGAACGCCTGACGTTGCTCGGGTACCCCCACCGAGAAGAATCAAGTGAAGCTGGTTTTCCGATTCTTCGTGATGGGCCGCTGGCATCCTTCCCGCTGCTTCCTACGAAGAAGACGAAGACATTCTACTTAAGCACCAATTCGTTTAGTGGTGACAGCGGCGGCCCAGTCTTTGTGACGCGATCAGGCGAAGCCGACGGTCCTACAGAGCGTGTGCCACGAATTCTGGGACTCATGCAAGGGCAACGCTTACTGAACGATACACTGGAAGGAAGCTACATTACCGTGAAGACACGACACCAGTTCGGGCTCGCAAACGTCATTCACTCCTCGCTTATCATCGAGACGATCCGCCTGATGAAGTGAGCTTCGTTCTTGCGCCGACTGGGGCATAGATCATCTCTTCAACTCGCACCTTCTCTTTGAGGTGTTCACCCAGTGCGAGTTAGGTACCAGTAGGCCACTCTGCGATTGATCGAAGGTCGCGATTCTTAGCGTTTTATCGCCCGGATTCGGCGAAGGTTCTCGTAAACTCGAAGGTGCGTATCATCGTGGGATTTAATATCCATTAAGAGGTGTTGGACTTTTCATTCACTCGGCTGATACCCGCATTTTGGTGCTAAAGTCGACCCTTTGGTTGTCGTGTGGTTAAGGTTTAGTGAATGCGAGCCAAGCAGGTAGACGTTCTGGATTGAGATGGATAAAGTATCCAGGCATGCGGGCAGCCCGACAGGAAAAATGGTCGTGGCAAGCTGGGCTCTGTTGCGTCGACAGCGGTGTACGGCGTTCGTTGGCAGCGTATTTAGGGCCTGAGTTCTCTGGCAAAAACATGCGAAATTCATTCACATCGCATCCCCTTAATGGCAAGCAAGGTAATGACGAATCGTTCACCTTTTAACGCGGTATCGCGTCGGACTTTTCTCTCGGCAGCTCCCCTTTCGGGTATGGCTCTTCTATCGGGTGGATATGCTTGGGGGAGTGACTCGGCGACGCAAACTCGTCCGCCGTATGCCAATTTGAATTGGGATAGCGTTCAAGCCATCGGCTCGGTAACGCACGCCCATTGCCGGTCGCAACGTTCACTAGATTTGCTGTGCCGACGAGGGCTGCGGCACTTGGCGATCTCGAATTACTATCCCTCGGCTCCGTGCAAACCGGACGAGCGGATTGGGCAATACAACGTGGGCCAAGATTTCGGCACGGTCCCCGGCGAAGGCTATGTTCATCGCCAGTTCCGCTGGAACGAAATCATTCAAGATCCGAAGTCAGGCTGGTACGACAAACTGCCGGCCGGATTGCAGGAAAGGATGCCCTTCGAGGTCGGTGGACCTTGCTTCACGCAAATTCCGTCGGACGTCATCATTTGTCCGAATGCCGAGCATCACTCGATGACCGATCACAACGGGCATTTCAACGCGGTCGGTTCCGAGTTTCGGAGCGGCACGTTCGATGCCCGGAGCAAGTACATGCTCAACAAGCATGGCTATACGATGGGGACCGGCTTGCCGTGGAAGGATGCCTTTTCGCGGATGTTCGCTGAGCTTCAGGTGGCTGATGGGGGCGGCGTAACGATCAATCACCCGGTATGGAGCGGCGCGTCGCACAAGCAGTTGCTTGAATTTCTCGACTTCGACCCGCGTGTTCTGGGAATGGAAATCTGGAACAACACGGCCCACATGCTTAACGGCAAAGGATGGTCGCTCAACGAGTGGGACGCCGTTTTGGCGACGGGTCGCCGCTGTTACGCGTTTGCAGTTTCCGACCATGCTCACAACTCGGACCCGGCTTTCCAGGGGCAAAACGTCCTGTTGGTTGACGCCAATACGCCGGCCGAAGACTTATCGGCGGCCTGTCTGAGAGCGTACCGCAACGGCGACTTCTACGCTTGCTTGGAAGGACGCATCAAGTTGAAACGTCTGGAGCAGACCGATGGCCAGCTTCACGTCGAGCTCTCTGCCCCCTGCACGATTCGTGTTGTTTCTGCCCAGGGAACGCTTCACGAAGAGACAGGCGAAACCTGCCGCTGGAGTTTACCGCAAGGTTCGGCGGCGCTGCAAAACCATGTTTACCTTCGCGTCGAGGCAGCGGAAATCGACGGCGAGGATCAAGTGTTCACTCAGGCATTGCCTTTGGCGTAACGATCGTTCGGCGGATTTGTTTTGAACTTTGACTTCTGTTTATCACTTTTACGGCTTAGAAGAGATCCATGAAAATTGCCCACAAAAAATCTGCGTTCACCTTGGTCGAACTGTTGGTGGTCATTGCGATCATCGGCGTTCTGATTGCGTTGCTTCTGCCGGCCGTGCAACAAGCTCGCGAGGCGGCCCGCCGTATTCAGTGCAACAACAACCTGAAGCAATTGGGTTTGGCGATGCACAACTACCACGACACGTTCTCTTCGCTTCCTCCCGGCTGGATCGATGTGGGCAGCAGCAATAATTTCATGGGCTGGGGAACCTACCTTTTGCCGTACGTGGAACAGTCGGCACTGCTCGACGAGATGAAAGCGGTTGGCGCCTACGATGAGGCCTGGTTCAACATAACCGACATGGAAGACCTGGCGAAATTGCCCTTGGACGCGTTCATTTGTCCTTCCGATCCTTCTAGCGGGCTCAACATTCACTTGAGTGGCTATGGCAAGTCGAACTACACCGGCGTCGGTGCTTCGCACTATCTCGGGGGAAGTGGTGCCGACGGCACATTCTACGACAACTCGTTCGTCAAGTTCCGAGATATGACCGACGGGTTAAGCAATGTGGCTTCGGTCGGTGAACGCAGCACGTTGAAGAAAACGAACTGGACCCAAAAGAAGGCGACCCTTTGGATTGGAGGAACCAGCAGTGGAACGTACTACCATAACAACGCCATCATGACGACCGGCTATTACGGGATCAACGGCGCGGCGGGTTCCTATAACTTTACCAGTGCCCATCCTGGCGGAGCACTGTTTTTGTTCGGCGATGGCTCGGTCCACTTTCTTAGCGAGACCATCGATACCGACACCTACAAGAATCTAGGTCGCGTTCGAGACGGCAACGTTTTGGGCCAGTATTAATCGGCGAGATCCACAGCCCCACGTCGCGCAACGTACGCGCTGGCGTGGGGCCTTTTTTCTTCATCACAACCATTGCTCGGGAAAATCCCAAGATGCTCATTCGATTCCTATTGTTTGTCCTGGTCGTTGCGGTCGTCGGTTGCTCGTCGAGCGAAGTGCCGCCGCCGCCGGAAGCACTTTCGCGAGATCAGTTTGTTGCCACGCTCGATGAAGTGGCCAAAACGGGTCAGTTTGAAGAACAAACGTTGTTGCAGTTGACTATTGGCCTCGAAGAAGCCGGCCTGATGGGAGAAGCGGCTTCGGTCCAGCAGATTGCTTCGCTGGGCAATGATCGCCAGATTAAGCAACATGCCAAACGACTGTCGGCAAGCGTTAAGAAGGGCCTCGCAGCGGGTGGTGCCCCCTAGCGGCTTACGACGCTTCCAATGCGTCTTTTACCTGCAGCGGCACGTTATCGAGATCGGTTCCGACTGACGAGATTGTGAACTGCCGCGACGTCTCTCCTAGGACTTCGATATCGATCCGCAGGTAATCGTGAGGCAGGCAGTTGACGACTCGGTCGGCCCATTCCAATAGTGTGATGCCGTCGGAGTCGAAATACTCCTCGGGGCCGAGTTCCAGGAATTCGTCATCGTCTTTAATGCGGTAGACGTCGAAGTGATAAAGCGTTTTGTTGCCGTAGTAACGCTGCATGATGACGAACGTCGGGCTGACGACGTCTTCGGCCGGGATGCCCAGTTGGTTGGCCATCGCTTTGACTAGCCGCGTTTTGCCGGCTCCGAGTGTGCCGTTCAGGGCGACGACGGTGCCCGGCGGGATGGCCTCGGCGAGAATGCTCCCGAGTTTGTTGGTATCGTCTTCGCTGGTCGCTTCCCAGGTGATGTTGCTCATGGTGGCTTGTTGGCTATTGGTGCGAAAAACCTTCTGGCTTCAAGGGCTGGCGCTGGCCGGTTTCGTCCAGCAAGAACAGCTTAGTGCCTGATTGAATGGTTCCTATTTTTGTCACTGGGGTTGAATCAGTCCATTGGGCTTCCAGGTGAGCGGCCTCGGCCCCCGGCACGGTGAAGAGAAGCTCGAAATCCTCGCCATCATTCAGGGCATGCCACCATGGGGGCCTGCCGGTGGATTGGCTCATTTGTTTTGCCGCGTCAGAAATGGGAAGCAGACGAGCGTCGATCTCGGCCCCGACCCTGCTTTGCTCGCACAGCCGCGGCAGGTCGATCGAGATGCCGTCGCTGATATCCATGCCTGCGGTCAAACCGCAAATCTCGCGAAGACGGATCGCCTCGCTAATGCGCGGTTGAAAGTCGATGTGCCCGCCGAGGATGCTACCACCAAGGGACCCGGTCACATAGATCGCGTCGCCAGGTTGGGCTCCTTCACGCAGTAGCGGCTTATCCCGCGGACAACGTCCCAGCACCGTAACACTGACGGCCAGCTTACCGGGCCAGCTGTTCGTGTCGCCACCCAAGATCGGACAGTTGAACGTTGCTCCTAGCTGAGCGGCTCCCTCGTAGATCTGTTTAGCCAGCTCGAGCGACGGGGCTCCCTGGGGCAGAAGCAGCGTCAGGAACGCTCCTACGGGCTCGCAGGCCATGGCGGCGATGTCGCTGAGATTGATGGCCAAGGCCTTGCGGCCGATCTGCTGCGGTGTGACCTCAGCCAGGTGAAAGTCGGTCTCGTCCGAGATCAGGTCGGTACAGACGACCAGCTTCTGATCGGCCTGCCACGATAGCACGGCGGCGTCGTCACCGATGCCAATGCTATCGGGCGAAATCGTTTGCTTTTGAGCGGCAAGATACTTGAGGAACGCTTGTTCCACGGCGAGAGACTTTCACAGGGTGCGTTTGGGTTGCCTGTGAATTATAGAAGAGACGCGGCTCGGTTCGAAGGTTGGGCTGATTTGGGCCACGTCAGACGAACGGAGACGCTTTGCTGCTTGCTGGGGTGGAAGGCGGGACCCTGGTTGGCCTCTCACCCTAACCTTCTCCCCGGAGGGGCGAGGGGACTAGAGACTTAAGTCGTCGCTGGAGCGATTGGTCAAAGGTCACCGGGGGCGAGGGACTAAGTGCGCCCCACGCCCCGGTTGTGGCAGCGATTAAGTGCTATCGCTGCGTGACTTGTTGAGTGGCGGCCAGGCTGATGTCGCCGTACAGGGTGTCGCGTTCTCGCAGAATGTAGAAGCGAATCGCACCGCGTGTGGTGACCGACTTGTTCTTCAGGATGTAGTCGAGGTTCTCGTACGAGATCGTTTCCCAGTCGTGCATTCCGACCAGGATGTCGCCGGTCTGGATGCCTTCGACTTCGGCTGGGCTGCCAGCTCGCACGGCGGTCACTTGCAGTCCGCCTCGGTAACGGCTGGCCAGTTGCGAGAAATCCGGTTCAGGCATGGCCTTCACCCGGACGCCCATCGTTCGCCAAGCCAGGTCCGAGACGTTGGTGGCACCACTAACGCTCTTGGTGACGATGGCCAACTGTTTGCCCGTTTCACCAGCTCGGTTGACCTCTAGGGTCACTTCTTCGTTGAGCGTGCGGTTGAGCAGAGCCAGTTCGATGTCGAGCTGACGCTGGATGGGTTGTTCGCCAATCTTAGTCAGCGTGTCGCCGATTCGCAGGCCAGCCGCATCGGCAGGGCTGTCTTTCTCGACGCCGGTGACCTTGAAGATGGGCGTGTCGTCTTCCCACAGGGTCTTGCCGCGGATGCCGTGCGATTGATCGCTCATGCGTTCGGTCGACATCATGCGGGAAGAGATTTCCATAACGTTGTCGACCGGAATCGCAAAGCCAATGCCTTGGGCACCCACACGAACGGCCACATTGATGCCGATCATCTGACCGTCGATGTTCAGCAGCGGGCCACCGGAATTGCCGGGGTTGATGCTGGCATCGGTTTGAATCAGATCGTCGTACTTTTGGTTCTCGGTCACTTGAACGCTACGGTGCAGTGCACTGATGATGCCGCGAGTGACCGAGTTTTCGTATCCGTAGGCGTTGCCGACTGCAATGACCGTTTCGCCGGGCATCAGGTCGGTCGACTTGCCAATGTTGATGCAAGGTAGTTCATCCGAGGCATCGACCTTGATGACGGCCAGGTCGGTCGTCAGGTCGTGGGCGATCAAGCGGGCAATGAGCGTTTCGCCACTGTTGAACGTGACTTGAATGCGTCGGACACCGTCGACCACGTGGTGGTTGGTGACGATGAAGCCTCGGCGATCAATGATCACGCCGGTGCCCATGCCGTTAACCTGACGTGGTGTGTCGCCGCCCACCGCACTGACTGTCGAGACAGTCTTGTGACCATGGATGTTGACGATGGAGTCTTTCGCCGACTGAACCGCTTTGACGATCGGTGACTTGCGGAGTTCGGTGGCGTGTGCTGATGAGCCGGAGAAGACCGGTGAATAGCAAACCATCGTCGCAAACAGAAGCGAGCAGAGACGAACGGCGAGCATATTCAAGGAGGGTGAACGCATAGATCTCTCGTCTTTCGGCAACCCGGAGCGTCATCGATACCTAACATTGATAGCACCGCAGCTCCGATCGTTGCTTATGACAGGCGGAGAGATGGATTAGCGGGCCGAAAGGTGTCATCGGAACACACGGCTCGGTCCCTTCATCCCTCCCGAGTTTGGCCGTAGAGTCAACCTAGATTGCCAGCGAGATAGTCTTTCGAGCGCTAACTATGCGGGTTAGGCGAAGATGCATTGCAAGCATGTCGTAAGTAAGATCGGCGGATGTCTATGAGTACGCTGTGAGATCGAGCGATTCAGAAGAAAACTCGGCCTGGGCAATTGCAGTGGCAATGCTGTCGGCGCGAGCGTTAGTCGCTGCGAGCAGCTTTCCAGCCATCGGCGATCGGGCGAACAGGCCCTTCAAGCGAGAGGGGCCGCGCGATGCGAAGCTCATCGTCGAGTTGCTTTGGGGCGCGGACTTCCTGGTCCATTGCCTTGGGCTCGACATTCGCCGGTGGCGGGACTGGCATCGGCATCGGCCGGCCAACCTTGGTAGGCAAAGGACGAGGGATGTTGTCGTAGTAGATGACCGGCTGAGCGAAGACGGGGCGAGTGGGAACCGGATGAAACTTGGAATGGGGCGGAATCACCGGCGCTACCGATGGCGTACGCTCTTGGCCGTGCCACCAGCCTTTCCAGTGATGGTGAAAGTTGAAGCCTGCGAGCGGGTCTGGCGGACACGCTTCGGCTTCGATCGGCATCGGCTGTGTTGTCGGAGCTGCAAGCGTTAAGGGGGCTTCAGGGAATGTGGTATCGCAAGCAATGGGGGTGGTTTCGACAGGGAACTGTCCATCGTCGTAGCGTACCGAGACGCAGCCGCTTTTTAGCAGCAGCGCGAAGGTCATAACGACAGCAAGTTTCCAGTCCAACCGCATTGCCGAAGCACCCTGGTGGCAGACAGTGATGACGAAGGTGCTCCTGCCAGCGAGGAGCCCTTTTCATGTATCGGTGCTTACGAGTGGAATCTTTTGCGTAATCGGCAAAGTTTACCAGGCAGCGTTCTTGGCTCGGCTGGCCCCTCTTGGGGGCTGGGTGGTTGCAGGGGCGAGCGATTTCTTGGGTTTACAGCCGTCGTAGGTGGAAGCCGCCATCGACATTGATGCGTTGGCCGGTACTGAAGGGGAAGTAGTCGGCGCAGATGGCCGAGACGGCCTTGGCGACGTCTTCTGATTGACCCCAACGCTTAATTGGGGTCAGGCCTTCGGCGATCTGCTTATCGTATTTTTCTTTCACTGGGCCTGTCATATCCGTGGCGATAACGCCGGGACAGACCTCGAAGACCTGGATGTTTTCGTTACCCAGGCGATCGGCGAAAAGCTGCGTCATCATCGCTAGCCCTGCTTTGGCAACGCAGTAGTCGGCTCGATTGGGGGAACTGGCATACGAGGAAAGAGACGACAGGTTAATGATCTTGCCGCAGGGGATTTGGCCGCTTTCGATTTGCGTGAGCATCTCTTTGGCGGTGTCTTGCGTCAGGAAAAAAGGGCCCTTCAAGTTGGTGCCCAGGACCAAATCCCAGTTTTCGGAGGTGGCTTCCAAGATATCGAGCCGGCCTGGCGACGTAATGCCAGCATTGTTAACCAGCACGTCCAGGCGGTTCCAACGGGCCAGTGTTTCGCGAATGAGTTGCGTTCGTCCTTGCTCTGATGCCACGTTGGCTTGAACAGCGATCGCTTCGCCCCCGGCCTTTTCGATGCCAGCGACGACTTCATTGGCGGCAGCGGGGCTCGAGTTGTAATTCACCGTGACACAATAACCATCGGCGGCCAGCTGCTCGGCAATGGCCCGGCCAATACCTCGGGAACTGCCAGTCACTATCGCAACACGTTTCGACATGGGGCTAACTCAAAGGGAAGAAAGAAACAGTGGAAGTAGACCTCAAACTAGGTAGACGGCCAAGTGCTGTCAACGCGAGGGGAAAGAGATTTAACCAGCGATTCCACGGATGAACACGAAGAAGTGAGTCAAGAAATGGGGCCACTGCAGGCGCGTTCAGCGCATAAAAAAACGCGGCGAGCGATCCATGATTGAATCGCTTGCCGCGTCAGTGGAGGCGACCTCTGGAGCAAATGACCCAAGCTCCAGAGGTCTAACCGGAAGCCCTCTGTGAAGCACTTGCCAAGACGGCCGACCCAGTAGCCGTGTACCTTGACAAGTATGAGCTTCAGCCCAGGAGGGGGGGCAGGCAGTTCCCGCAAACTACCGTTCAACAAAAGACTTCCGATGTCCGTTTAACTGTTATCTCGCCGCCGGTTGTTACCAGCGACGGGGGAGTAAATACGATATCCCAAGATCCGTGTCACGACCGATTTAGAAAATTTTTTTGGTAGCTAAGCTTTGGCAGATTGGTCGGACGGAGCCTGAAGTGGGAAACGAAGAGACCGGTTGCCCCGTAAGAATTAGTAGAACGCTAGAATTCCAAGCGACTATTGGATCATCATTTCTTCTTCGTCGCTGGCTGCTAGTTGGATTTCGCCGGCGTCTTCCAGGCGACGTACAATGTCGACAATCTGCTGCTGCACGCCTTCGACTTCGGAGAGCTTGACCGAACCGAGGAAGTCCATTTCTTCGAGCAGCATTTCGCCGGCTCGTTTCGACATATTGCCGACGACCTTGTCGCGTAGGTCTTGGCTGGCACCCTTGAGGGCCATGGCCCACTGCGAGGTTTCGACGTTCTTGAGCACCGCTTGAATGTCTTTGTCCATCAGCTTTTGGATGTCGTCGAAGACGAACATCAAGCGGCGGATTTCTTCGACCAGGTCGGGATCTTCTTGCGAGAGATTCTCGAGCAAGGCCTTGCCGGTGCTGCGATCGGTTACGTTAAGAATCTCGGCCACGCTTGGCACGCCGCCGGCGTTTTCAAACGATTGGCTCATCACGCTGGCCATCCGGTCTTCCAGGCCTCGTTCCACTTCGCGGATCACCTCGGGATTGGTCTGCCCCATGTTGGCGATACGGCGGATGACCGACAGTTGGCGTTCCGCCGGCAGGCCTGAGATTAACTCGGCCCCGTACGATGCCGGCAGGTGCGACAGGATCAGGGCGATTGTCTGCGGGTGCTCGTCGACTATAAATGTCAGCAGGTTTTGACTATCGACCTTGCGGAGGAAGCCGAAAGGAACCGACTCGACCGACTGACGCACGTTGTCGAGCGTTTCCGAGGCGTTTTTACCCAGGGCCTTGGTGACCAGAGATTTGGCCAGGCTGATCCCACCACCGCCCCCGCCCAGTTGATTGGGGTTCTGTTCGGCGAAAGCGAGAATGGCCGTTTCTTGTTCTTTTCCGTCGAGATTTTCGAGCTGGGCGATCTCGATGCAGACGGCTTCCACCTGCTTAGGTGCCAGCTTGCCCATCAAACTAGCCGCTTCATCCTCAGGCAACGACATCAAAATAATCGCCGCCTTGCGGAGCGAAGGATTCGAGATGTGCTGGTTGGGGACGTGTTTGCTCATGGCTGCGGAAAGCGTTAACGGCTAGACTTGGCGACGTAGGCTGGGCCGCAGTGATTCACTGCGGATCCAATTGCCCAGGAAAAACGACCGGTCATCCTCTTTCATCGACATGTTGGACTTTGACGATTAGCTAAATCTGCATGTCCATTGCGTGCTAGCGTTTTGGGTCGTCAATAAATGCAAGCGAAGCATTCCGGGATAGTACCCAGCCAATGCATTGGCACAGGCCACATGCGGCGAATGCGTACGGCCTCATCAAGAATGGCCGGTTTGAATCTTCAGACGTGTCGGCCCGCGAGCAACTTGTCAGCTTCGCCCATCCCCAGGCTAAAAACCTGGATCAATTTTAGGCCGTGGCCAAGCAATACCTACTTGGTTGTCGATCGCTTAGACCATTGCGTGCACGGGAGTGAAGCCAACTTTTAGGGCCATCGGTCCCCAAGGGCAGGCAAACGTCACGGCAATTGGCTTCACTTGCGAAGGAAAGCGAATGTCCGGAGGGTGACCCAAGACTACGTTGGGTAGGCTGATCGAGAGGTTTAGTTCTTCAAGTTCAGCTTTGGCCGAGCCAGCGACCATGTTCGCAATTTCGCCGACGGCATCAATAACGTCTTCGTTCAGATCGTCGAACTCTTTGGGGTCCATCATCAGCATGGCGGCGGCACCTTGGATCGCGACTTCTCGCGAAAGGCTTACCACAACCGAGCCCTGGGTACGCCCCGAAAGCCCAATCACGCCGCTGATTTCATACTTGTCGCCGACCTGGTCGGCCATGCACAATTTGTCACGCTTGATGGTACAGCCCAACATGGTGTCGAAGGTGACAATCGTAGAGCGGATGAACGGGTTGATGTATTCGACCTGCATTTGAGCACCGATTGCTAGGTGACGACGTTAGAGCGACAGGGATGTCTTAAGTGGATAAGACTTCGACGCCAAGCGTGAAGCCCTCCTGACTCGGAAGACTTCCAAAAATAGAACACGGACTTGATCGGTCAAACCAAAAGTCTTGCCTGACGCACGGTTTTAGCCGTTTGTTGCGTTTCCAGTCCGATTCCCGCAGCACGCACAACCGCCTAGCACGTTAGGGGTGGCTGGATGGTAACGGGTAGAGCGGTTATGCCGGCACCTGGGCTTACGAGAATTCGCAGTAACCCCACTGACCGTAATTTTCGTCAACACCGACACGCAGGACTTCAGGTTTCCACTGAAGTTTTGCTTCGAGGGCGTTGAGCAGTTGTTGGCCAATCCACTGGGCTAACAGTTCGGTCGTCGTGTTGGGAATGTCCAGCAGAATACATTCCTCTTGGGGGAAGACCCACCGACGGTCCTCGAACGTGGCCGTGACTTCCTTCGCATCACGAACGACGTGGATTGCAGGATGCTTGGTCGGAAGGAGCATTCGGTGATCGAGACCGGTAACGATCTCTTGCAGGGAGTCGCGTAAAGCGATGAAGTCGACGACGTAGTGATTCTCGTCGAGGGGGCCGTGCAGTTCGACCTCGACGCGGTAATTGTGCCCGTGAACTCGCTCGCAGATGTTTCCGCCGAAGGTGATGAAGTGCCCGGCACTGAACACCAGGTGATCTTTGGTTAGCTTGACCCAATGACGAACGGGCATGAGCGGCGCTCCTGGGGATATCGATTAAACAAACGGGGCGACCAGCTTTTTCTGTCGCAAGCAAACTAGCAGTCCGGCGGCAATCATATCGGCCGTTGTGCCTGGGTTTCGCTTGTGGCCGTCGCAGCGCAACCAGAAATCTAGATTGGCCAACTGCTGCATGTAATCTTCTTGCATAGGTGGGCCTGCGTCGATGACCCGCTGTGCCATCACGGCACTTTGTTGGGCCATTTCGTCCCCATTTTTCCGGGCAATCAGTGTATCAGGCATCTGGGCCATCAGCGAGATATGAGCATGGACAATCCGATGGCTCAGCGGCATTGCCAGCCGACTCTCATCAGTCAGCAGCGGCACGACCTTGGCAAACAAGTCCTCAAAGCCGGTCGTATATTGCCGGGCAATTGTGTCGCGATCGGCTGCCAGTTTCATTGCTTCCAGGATGTGCGGCGGAGCGCTGCCAGCGATGTCGTGCTCGGTAGAAGCTTGCATGCCGCCTGGCTTGGCCATCGCAATGGCTTGGTAAATGTCGGCGGCATCTTGCGCCGTAGAGTTCACGATCGCGTCGACCGCTTCCTGCTGCAGGGCTTCCGCATCGTTGCCCATCGCCAGCGGAGCAAGCAGCAGGATCATCCCCAGGTTGGTGTTGGTCTGCGTGACACGCGAGGTCGCTTCGACACTTTTCAGGATGATCTGCCCGAGTGGAAGCGTGTGGGCCTGATCGAAGACTGTACTGATGGAGATGGCGCTGGCCAAAAAGTCTTGCAGCGTGACGTCTTCAAAGTCGGCGCCGCGATGTACGTTGCCAGGCTTGGGGGCACATACTTCCAGCGTGCAGGCCAGCGATGCCATTTGACCGAGGGAAAGGGCTGCCGTCCCGCTCATGGCAGGGCCTCGGTTTTCCGGGAAAGGGGCTCTGGTTGCAGAAAGTCTCGCAAGATCGGCTCGATCCGCTCGCTGGCGTCTTCGACGACGTAGTGCCCGGCGTCGTTGAAGATGGTGGCCCGGGCAGCAGGCCAAATCGTTTGAAAACGCTCTAAGCATTCCAGCCGAAAACACCAGTCTTTTCCGCCCCAGATCAATTGGATGGGCAGATGCGATAGGGTCGGCAGTTGCTGTTCGATTTGCTTGAGCACCGCGTAAGTCGGGTGGCTTTGGGAAAGGGGAATATCCTGTACGAAGCGAGCCGTCGCGATGCGGTTGGCGTAGTTGTCGTACGGGGCCAGGTAGCCGGCACATACGTCTGGGGTGAAACGCTCTGGCTTTTCGGTCGCCATGGTCAGCGCCGGGCGGGCAAACGCGTTGAACGAGCGGACCATCCAAGGGCCAAGCATAGGAATGCGGCAAGCTCGGATTCGCAGGGGACAATAAGGAGGCGGAAAGGCGGCCGTGTTGAACAGCACCAGCCGGGCAAACCGCTCTGGCCGAGCAAGAGCCGCACCCAAACCAACGGCTCCGCCCCAATCGTGGACCAAAAGATTGATGTCTTGCAGGTCCAGTTCATCGATCAGTTGGACGATGTTATCGATGTGCTGCTGCAGGCAATAGTTATATTGCTGCGGTTTGTCGCTCAGCCCGCAGCCGATATGGTCGGCAGCCACCATGCGATGCGTATCGCGAAACTGCGTGATGATGTTTCGCCAATAGAACGACCAGGTCGGGTTGCCGTGGACCATTAGAACCGGCTCGCCAGAACCTTCGTCGACATAATGCAGCCGCGCTTCGGGAAGCGTCAGGAAATGCGACGAAAACGGGTACAACTTGCGCCAGTCAGCCGACGATGACATAGTCTCAGGAAGTCTCGCTCGAGGATCGAAACTCCTAGTTTACCGGTTCAGAGCTACATAACTAGAGCGGCGACCTACGGCGCGCTGGCCATCTTGGCTCGTTTTTGCCAGAAATCACGGGCTTCTCGCTGCAAATCGATGATTTCGTTACGCTGGGCACCATCGGGTAGGTCGATGTTCATGGCCCGACGAAAGACCCAATCGCGGAAGAATTCGGCGGCCGATTTGCTGATCCGTGGCTGGCCGTTGGCCTCGACATAGAACGGAGCGGTCGTGGCGTATTGATAGTAGCCAGATTCCTGCGTGACGACGCGCACGAGGAACCAGCCAGAGTCGGTGAAGCTGACCGGCGGTAAGATTCCTCGCCGGTCCTTATATTCATCGAGCGAAATCTCTAGATCCTTTTCGCCATTCTTGATCACTTCTAAATAGGCGATCGTCTGCCGTGTGGCCAGGCTCAGGGCAATCTGAAATTCTTGCTTTTCGCCAATATTGATCGGGAAAACGTGTCCCGGCGGGTAGCCTTCGACGGTGGCTCGTAGCAGCGGTCCATTCGTCACGAAAACGTTCCCGGCGTCGACCGCATTCCACCACGCATCTGGTGTGAAATTGCCATCGACGTGGGCGTAAACGCGGTCGAGTCGCGACGATTCGTCTTCTTCATTGGTTCCATTCGCCGCAACCGGAGTCAAGCGAACGCCTGTTTCCAGCAGTTTGTAGTACGTATCGAGCGCCAGGCGAGCCTTGCCGGTGACGTCTCCTTTGCGTATTTCGGCGGCTTGGGTAGCCAGCGGGTGTTTTTCGCTGAACTGATAGGCTTCGATTTCCGGGCCTAGAATGCTGATCGAGTCGAGGAAATCTCGTGCGACCCACATCGGCAGGTCAGGCTCAAGAGGACTAGCGGCCGTTACATGCGCCGAGCCGAGGTCGGACTGAAAGAACGTGGCCGCGGGGTACTCGGGTTGAAGACGCTGCACGGGAAGTGGCTCGTTCATGCGGGCGAACCAGACTTTGCCTCCGGCCCGGTTGTCTTCGCCCCCTAGTTCCCACAACGAGCGAAAGGCCCCGAATTCGTCACGGGGCGAGGGGATCGGCTTGCCAGCCCAGGGATTGATTTGGTTGTTCCAGGTAATGTGATTGCCCAGCACCAGGTCGTCGGCGAGCATGATCGTTTCCAGGTCGACGGTTCGGCCTGATAGTGCCAGATTGCCGGGGTACCACCCTTCCCTTTTCATGTCGATAAACCGCTTCAGCTCGATGGTGCGGTTATCGGAATCGCCCGAATTGAGGATGAAGTGTCCTTCCATGAAGGGATACTCGGGGCCGGCGTCGATCCGAAATTCGTACTGTCCGGGCCGCAGCTTCATTTTTAAGCCGCCGGTGAAATAAGCCGTACCGTCGATCATCAGCGCCCCATCGATGCGTTGGGCACGATCGCGCGAGTTGGTAATGCGAATCTTGGCCGAGCACGGCAACTGCGTCTGAGCGTCGATCACGCGCAGCTCGTATTCGGCATAGGCACCCAGCAAGGTGACCGGTGCAGCCAGCACAATTAAGATTAGCAAGCTGGTGCGAACGACGGCGAATATATGGGATAAATGCATAGCGAAGAAAGTTTCCGGAAACCGGTGCGTGTGTTTGCCGGGCAAATCTGGGATAATCGGCCGCTCTCCCCAGAGCGGCTTCCAAGTATAGAATAGCTTGCAGAAGCCACCGCTACCGCACAGAAAACGCGGCGGATATGCTTCTGGATGATGTTGGAAGTTGTTTACAGAGAACCAGTTAGGCGAAAACCAAGAAGTTCATGGCTGACGATTACTATCAAATTCTGGGAATTTCGAGATCCGCGACGCAAGAAGAGATCCGCAAGGCCTACAAGAAGTTGGCCCAGAAGTACCACCCGGACCTCAATCCCGACGACAAAGCGGCGCGCAGTAAGTTTACCGAGATTCAAAACGCGTACGACGTGATTGGCGACGCCGAAAAACGTAAGAAATACGACCAGTTCGGCAGCAACTACGAAAACATGGGAGCCGGCCCCGGTCCTGGTGGGGGTGGTCCTGGTGGGTTTAACCAATGGCGATCGGCCGGCGGTGCCCCCGGTGGCGGCGCTCAGTACGAGTTCGACCTGGGCGATATCTTTGGCGGCGGTGCGGGTGGTGCTGGCCCTGATCTGTCCGACATTTTCGGCGGTTTAGGGGGCGGCGGTGGGCGTCGGCGGCATGTCCAGCCGGTCCGCGGCAACGATTTGCAGCACGACGTGACGGTCCCTTTCAAGCAAGCCATGGAAGGGGGCGAGATCAACCTGAATGTCCGCCGACCCAATGGCGAGATGGAACGATTGACCGCCAAAATTCCCCCGGGAATCGAAGACGGCAAGAAGATCCGGCTCCGCGGCCAAGGCGATCCGAGCCCCAACGGCGGTCCTTCTGGCGACTTGCTGATTCGTATCCGTGTCGAGTCTCACAAGTATTTCAAACGCAATGGAAAAGATCTGGAAGTGACTGTTCCCGTGTCGCTGGCCGAGGCCCTGTTGGGTGGTTCGGTCGATGTTCCGACGCCTGGGGGCACCGTCACCATGAAGATCCCGGCCGGTAGTTCCAGCGGAAAACGGCTTCGCGTTCGCGGCCAAGGCGTGCCGGCAACCACCGGCGAGGCGGGCGATTTGTACGTTGTTCTGCAGATCGCTCTGCCAGAAGAACCGACCGAAGAGCTAAAGCAGGCCGTCGAGCAGTTTGCCGAAGACCACGCGGAAGATCCCCGTAAAGACCTTCGCTGGTAGCGGGAAGGGGAATCGCGTGACGGAGAAGTCTCATCGGTTTCCGCCGCAGCTACGTCTCAAGACGCCTGCGGATTTCGACGCCGTCTTCACACGCCGAGCATCCGCCGGCAACGGCTGGCTGGTCGTGTATGCCGCTAGAAATTCGTTGGGCGTTTGCCGGGTCGGGCTGGTCGTCTCGAAAAAGAAGATCGGCAACGCCGTGCAGCGCAATCGGTGGAAGCGGCGTCTCCGCGAGGCGTTTCGACTTAGCCGCGAGAAACTGCCCAGCGGATTCGATTTTGTGGTGCTGCCGCAGTCGAAGCGGCACCCGAGCTTCGAAGAACTTGAAAACGGGCTGGTACAACTAGCCCATCGTGCTGCCAGGAAGTGGAAACGAAATCACGGCGAAAAGTCCCCGCCGCCGGAAGGAAAGCCGCGCGGATGATCTTTCTTCGGTTTCTCTACGATGCATCGCAGGCACTGCTGGCTGAACTGATGATCTTCGCCGTGCGATGCTATCAATACACGCTGAGCCCTTGGGTTGGGCAAGCTTGCCGCTTTCAGCCGACATGCAGCAATTACTTTATTGGAGCGGTGCGAAAGCATGGCCCTGTTTCGGGGGCCCTGCGTGGCGGGTGGCGGATCTTGCGCTGTAACCCGTTTTGTAAGAGCGGCTTTGATCCGCCGTAAGCCTAAGCCAAGTAAGAAATTGCTATTGATCGTGCTATCAAGTTCTCCTACTCTTGGCCGCAACTAGATCCGGGGAAAGGGAATTCTTCGGGCTAAACCGTAGGTTTATGACGGACCAGCAACCCAATGCCACGGCACGGACGCTCTTATACGGCTTATTTTGTAATGCTTGGCCTTTTCGTAGGCGGGCATGTGATCACTTCGGGGTGTACTGCTCCGTGGACTAGTGGCAATGGATCGTCGCTGAGCTATCTCACGCCATGGTCCAGTGACGAAAAGGAAGAAGAGCCTTCGCACGACTGGGAGAAAGTTCGTACGGTGGGCGACTTGACCGTGCCTGGCGGGATGAACAGTGCCAAAATCAAAGGGGTCACGCTTATCACAGGGCTTCATGGCACCGGTAGCGACCCTCCTCCCTCGCCTGCTCGCGACTTACTTCTCAACGAGATGCGTGTTCTGCAGGTCGATCACCCCCAGCAGTGGCTGGCTTCGCCTCATACGGCGCTGGTGATGATGGAAGCCATCATTCCTCCGGGGGCACGCGAAGGGGATACGATCGACGTCACCGTTTTTGCACCACCCGAAACCGATACCGTCAGCCTAGAGAATGGGTATTCGCCGTCGACTCGCCTGTCAGAAATGGCCTTCCTCGGCGGGCGAGCTCGTAAGGGGAACGATATTGCCATGGCCTCGGGGCCGATTGTTCTCGACAGTGTGATCGAGGGGAACAACAGCAAGTCCAACATGCGACGTGGTCGCATCCTGGGTGGGGCCGTGATGAAAGAAGAGCGTCCGCTCGGCTTGGGAATGCTCGAAGGAGAGGTTTCGATCGCCGCAAGTGCCGCTGTCGGTGCCGCAATCAATAACCGCTTCCACATGTACCGCGAGGGAACCAAGCAAGGGGTTGCCACGCCGATGACCGATAAGTTCATCACGTTGGATGTCCACCCACGCTACAAAGAGAGCATCTCGCGTTACATGCGCGTTGTTCGCTTTATTCCCCTCTCTCGATCGACCGAATTTCGCCGTCGATACATTGCTGAGTGTGAAACCGAATTGCTGGACGAGCCAACCGCTCAAGCAGGGGCGCTTAAGTTAGAAGCGATTGGCAAGGAAGCGATCCCATCGCTGAAAAAAGGCCTAGATTCGCAGAACGAACTGGTTCGCTTTTGTTCTGCCGAAACGCTGGCTTACCTGAACGACTCTTCATGCGTCGAGCCACTGACCGAAGCAGCCCGCACGAACAACGGTTTCCGTTATCGGGCGTTTCAGGCGCTCGGTTCCTTTGACGACCTGGACGTGATCGATAGCATGGAAGGTCTGCTGCACGAGGAAAGTGCTGAGACCCGCTATGGTGCGTTCGATCAGTTGAAGAAGCGATCGAGCCAACTGCCGTCCATTGCTGGCGAACTGATGGAAAATCATGTTCACTTGCATCTGGTTCGCTCGGCTTCGTCGCCGATGATCCACTTTCGACAGAAGGATCGGCCCGAGATTGTTATTTTCGGATCGGACGTACGTCTCACCGGCGAAGTGGCCTTCGTGGGGCAGAATGGTCTTACGATCCGCTCGTCAGGACATCGCCAAGTCAAGATCACGCGATTCCAGCCTGGCGGCGGCGAAGTGGAGAAAGAATGCTCTAGCGAGCTGAAAGAAGTCATTAAATCGCTTACCGAGGTGGAATGTGGCTACGGCGAAATCATCCGGAATGTCTTCGCCTTGCGAAACGAGGGTTTCCTGACCGCTCGCGTCGAAGTGAACGCAATGCCGCGTCCCGATCGCAATTATGTACGCTCGGAAGAGTTGATGGCCAAAGAGTCGGTATCGGAAGAAAATTTCACGGATAACTTCTCCCAGTCGTCAGAACCTGCCAAAACCGAAGAGTCTTCCGAGGTAACCACCTACGCGGAAGGGGATGACACCTTGATCCCGTCGTTCGATTAGAGGACTCTAAAGTGTTTATCCACTGTGTTCCTTTAATCCGTCACTCCGTCGGAGCCGAATATGCTGAAGGCCTTAGAGCTTCACGGCTTTAAGAGTTTTGCCGACAAGACTCGCCTGGAATTCCCTGAGGGAATAACGGTCGTTGTCGGCCCTAACGGTTCCGGCAAATCGAATATCGTCGACGCGATCAAGTGGGTCTTAGGGGAGCAGAGCGCCAAAAGCCTGCGTGGCAAGGAGATGGCCGACGTCATCTTCAAAGGCTCCAGCGCCCATGGCCGCAAGCCGATGAACGCCGCCGAGGCGACCATCGTGTTCGATAACGCCGAAGGCACTCTGCCCATCGACGCCCCGGAAGTGCACGTCACCCGACGCGTCTTTCGCAGCGGCGAAGGCGAATATCTCATCAACCGGCATCCCTGTCGCCTGCGTGATGTGAAAGACCTCTGCCGCGGCACCGGCATCGGAACCGACGCGTACAGTATTATCGAGCAGGGCAAAGTCGATACGCTGCTTCAGGCATCGCCCCGCGATCGCCGCGCTGTGTTTGAAGAGGCCGCCGGGATTAGCCGCTTTAAGGCTAAGAAACTGGAAACGCAGCGACGTCTCGACCGTGTCGATCTGAACCTGGTGCGGCTGTCCGACATTGTCGAAGAAGTTGGCTCGCGCTATCGCAGCATCAAAGCCCAGGCTGGCAAAGCCCAGAAGTACCGCGAATATACCGAGCGTCTTCAATTGCTACGAACCGTCGTGGGGATGGAAGACTGGAACAGCCTATCGGTCCGTGTCGAGAAGTATTCCAGCGAACTGGAAGCACTCCGCTTAGATCAGGCCAACGCTCAGCAGGTGATCAGCACGGCGGAGGCCGGCCTGGAAGGTGCGGAAGCAAAGCTGTTCGAGCTGCAATCGATCCTCACGCAAAAAGAAGAGCAGCACGCGAAGCTGGCCCAGCGTCTGGCGACCTTGCATTCTTCATCCGGCATGCAGTACCGCTTGCTGAATGACCTGGAGCAGGAGTCGACCTCCCTTTCGGTGAGTCTGGTCCGCAATTTCGGTTCGCTGCGAACGCTCACCGCCGACCTGGCCGCATCGCAGCAACTGCTCTCGAAGGCGAAAACGCAGCGTGATGTGGTCTCGGCTGACCTGGAAAGCGTCGAAGCTGCCACCCAGGAAGTGCAAGCTGAAATCGAAGCCAAACGCGAGCAAGGCGAAACCAACCGTCAGCAACATCTAGAACTGCTGCGGAACGTCTCGACGCTTGACAATGCCTTGGGCGCCGTGAAGGCCCGTATCGAGAGCGACCAGAACCAACTGGAAGCGATCGAGAAGAACATCGAACGCGACGAGACCCGCCTGGGTGAGCACCGGAGCGAGCTCGAGCAGTTGACCCAAGACGAAGGGGGCCTGATCGAGCACCTTTCGACTGCCAAGGCGGAAGTGACCGACGCGAAAGGATCGCTCGGGAAGCAAGAGCAGGAAGCGGCTGACATTCAGGCTGACTTAGACGCATTGTCTCGCCGCCGGGCAGTTGCCGCGGAACGGGCCTCTGTGCTCGATGAACTGGAGCGTACCAGCGAAGGGGTCAACTCCGGCGTCAAGGAAATCCTGTCCCGGGCACGTGTCGAGCGACTTCCTTTGTTTCAATCGGTGATTGGCCTGGTCGCCGACGTGGTGCGGGTTGATGTCGAATATGCTCGGCTGATCGAAATTGCCCTCGGGGATTCGGCTCAACTGGTGATCTTGGAAAATGGCGAGCTGCTGCAGCAAGTGCTGGAGCGAGAAGTGATCTTCCCAGGCCGCGTCGGTTTGCTCGACATGCAGTCGCTGCCCGATCCCCAACACGACGAACCCTCGGGACTGCGGCACGAACCAGGCGTGATGGGGAATGCCCTCGACTTTGCCGAAGTGGAAGACGAATTCCAGCCGGTGGCGTCCTTCCTGCTAGGTGGCATTTGGTTTGTCGACAATGCTCGCAGCGCGTTGGAACTCAAAAAACGTTACTCGCAGCCGCTACGCTTCGTCACACGCGACGGTGAAATGCTCGAGGCCGACGGTCGTGTGTATGCCGGACCGACGACCAACGTGGGTGGAATCATCTCGCGGCGTAGTGAATTGCGGGCTCTTCGCAATGAAGTCGAGAAGCTCCAGCAAGCGTTAGAGAAGAAGCAAGCGAGTC
Organism: Bremerella alba; assembly: GCF_013618625.1. Lineage (NCBI taxonomy): Bacteria > Pseudomonadati > Planctomycetota > Planctomycetia > Pirellulales > Pirellulaceae > Bremerella > Bremerella alba. The sequence goes on from NZ_JABRWO010000011.1 coordinate 32,675, forward strand.
TCGAAGAAATTCAGTCCGCCGTCGCCCAGCAAAAACAGGCCTTGGAAGATCTGGTCGGACAGCAGCAAGAGGCCTCGTCGGTACTCACCGAACATCGTCTGGTGAAGCAGCGGCTTGAGTCGCGAATCGCCGATGCGGACTCCGAGCTGTCCAAGCGAATCGAGCAGCGGGAAACGATTTCGGCTCGTATCGAGAACGATCAGAAGCAACTGAACGATCAAGAGCAAGAGCTTGCTTCGACACGGGAAACAATCACCCAGTTAGAACACGACAGCGAAGAGCTGACCCAGGCCCTCGGGGAACTAGAAGCGAGCCTGAGCGATAGCCGCAGTCAGATTACCGGCCTGAAGGTGGAATTGGCCCGGTCCGAGCAGCAGGTCGAAGCCCATCAGGCCAGCAGCGAGCGGCTGCAAGCCAACCTCGATGAACGGAAGACTGCGGTCGAAGAGATTCAAACGGCCATCGGCCTGAATCGTAAGAAGCTTGAAGGTCAGCAGCTGGAAATCCTCCGGGCCACCAGCGAGTACGCTTCGGCGATGCTGCAGCTGACCGAGTCGCAAGAGCTGCTGACAACCGAGCGTGCGGCTCGTAAGGACCTGGAAAAAGAGAAGTCCGGACATACGGCCAAGCTGGTCGAAGCCCGGCAAAAGCAGCGTACTGCCGACGATCAGCTACACCGCAAGGAGCTGTCCTTTACCGATCTGCGGCACGAACGGAGCACGCTCGAGCGGCGTTTGCGAGACGACTACCAAATCGAGATATCCGAGGTCGATCTCGATACTGAAGAAATCGAACTGCCTGGTGATCGGGCTGCAATCGACGAAGAGATTGCCGACCTGCGCCGCAAGATTAGCAACATCGGTTCGGTCAACATGGAGGCCTTGAAAGAGCTGGACGAATTCCAGGCCCGCTTCGAACAGCTCGATGGCCAACTGAAAGACCTGACCGAGGCGAAGGAGTCGCTCGAGAAGATCATCAGCAAGATCAACATCGACAGCCGCCGCCTATTCGAGGAGACGCTGGAAACGGTTCGTAGCAACTTCCAGGTGATGTTCCGCCGCGTGTTCGGTGGCGGTTCGGCCGATATTATCATCGAAGAAGGAGTCGACATCCTGGAAGCCGGCATCGATGTCATCGCCACCCCCCCCGGCAAAAGCTCGCTCAACATCTCGCTGCTTTCCGGTGGCGAACGTGCTTTGACGGCTGTTACCTTGCTGCTGGCCATCTTCCAGTTCCGCCCTAGCCCGTTCTGTATTCTGGACGAAGTGGACGGCCCTTTAGACGAAGCCAACATTGGCCGCTTCGTCGACGTGCTGAACGGATTCTTAGATTGGACCCGCTTCGTCATCGTGAGCCACTCGAAAGCCACCATGGCCGCCGCCACGACCCTGCACGGCGTGACCATGCAAGAGTCCGGCATCTCGAAACGCGTGAGCGTGCGTTTCGACGATGTGAACGAAACGGGTGACGGCGATATCTCGGTGGCTTAAGTCTTAGTGCGGTTGGGCTCGCATTCGATGCCACGGACCTGTGTCGGCAGGTAGTTAGTTCTTTTGCTTCTCTTTTGGAATTATTGATTGACTAGGTTGGCATTGCAGTTGCATAATGATGTCACGTGATACCCAGGGTGTTTTTGGCTATTTTAGCCCCGGTTCTGCTCAAGAACCCAGCATGTCCAAGGGCGGATAGCTTTAAACCGTGGCATCCCCTTCAATTCAGGCAATGTACAAGGCCGAGTTTTTATGAGATCGACGAAGGAATTTGACGGCTGGCTGGTATTACTCTTGGTTGGGTGTCTATCGACGGCCACCGGGTGTATCGCTGCCGACGACGGCTGGAACCGTCAGGCAGTCGACGGCATGGTAACGCTGCATGGCGAAGCGTTAGATTCTGGTGCGATCAGCTTCGAGCCTATGGATTTGTCTGCGGGAACGAGCGCGGGGACTGAGATTCATGATGGCCAATTCGCAATGGATCGATCGGCAGGCCTTCCTCCGGGTGAATACATCGTCCGAATCTATAGTGCCGATCTCTCGTCTGCACCCGCCCCCGTGAATGTTGCGGAACAAAACGGGGTGTTGGCTCCACGGGAACGAATTCCTCGTCAGTGGAATACCGAGAGCCGGGAAACCATCACCGTTGTGAACGATGACGTCAACACGTTTGAATTGAACATCCCCTGAGCGACTTCATTCTTTTTATTCTCCATCTGCACTCATGTCGAAATCGACAAAGGAATTCTTTTGATGTCCTACATTAGAAACAAAAAACACGGCTTCACCCTGGTGGAATTGTTGGTGGTGATTGCCATCATTGGGGTTCTGATCGCTCTGTTGTTGCCGGCCGTGCAACAAGCCCGCGAAGCCGCTCGCCGGATGCAGTGTTCCAATAATATGAAGCAAGTTGGGTTGGCACTGCATACCTACCACGATACGTTTCAGAAGTTTCCACGGGGAACCTACGCGTGCTGCTACGGAACGTGGCAGGTCGCAATCTTGCCTCAAATCGAGCAAGGCAATCTGTGGGAAAACTACAACATGGCAGAACGCTATTCGCATGCATCGAATCAGGATGTGACGACGCTTCGTATCGACACGCTGACATGTCCCAGCGATACCCCAAATGCTCCGTACGTCAGCGGTGGCATCGAGTACACAGCCCACAATTACGCGGCCAACTATGGCAACGTGGGGCACTATCGATCCGCACCTGGCCAAATGCCGCCGGACCTGAATGGCATCGAATTTATGGGGGCTCCATTTTCGTTCGAGAAGGCGTTTGGTTTTCGTGACATCACCGATGGCACCACCAATACGCTGCTCGTTTCCGAGGTGCTGCAGGGTGTCGACGGTGACCTGCGTGGGTTCACGTGGTGGGGTGCCGCGTCCGGCTTTAGCGGATATCTTCCGCCCAACGCACGCGATCCAGACGTGATGGAAAGCTCGAGCGTGTGCAAGAATACGCCAGAACGAGGCCTTCCGTGTACTAGTGCGACGACTTCAAACCCATATCGACACGCTTCGAGAAGCCGCCACCCCGGCGGCGTCCAGTCGCTCCTCTGCGACGGCTCGGTCCGATTCGTTCCTGAAACAGTCGACTTGGCGACCTGGCGCGGGCTTTCAACGGCTCAGGGCGGTGAAGTGCTCAAGGAATTCTAGTCTCTCGGTATCTGAATCCAGCCTCTACGGCGGAACGCTGCAACTAGCGGCGTTCCGCTCTTTTCTTTTATAGAACGAGCCAATTCACGCGATTGATCGACCAGGCATGATGCCATCGGGTTGGATGCGGTTGATTCATGGCAGCCCTCACCATGGCTTGGGGCGTGTCGGAGCGTTCATTCTTTAATCCGAGATCGCCCGCTCTTGGTAGAACGCCGTGCCGGTTGCGCGGTCGTATGTAATGACATGATGCAGCGTGTCGGTTTTCCAGTACACGGCCAGGCCTTTGGTTACGTGGTGGTTACCATCCGAGATGGGCAAGGGAATGAGACTGGGATCAGGGCGGTGAACATTGAGAGGGCTGGTAATCTCCTCCCAAAAGCCACCGTGCTGCAGAACGACCGAGTCACTCTGGGCAAGCCATTTTCGGAAGGACGGTTCGTCGATCTCGTAGCTAACAAGGGTCCGTCCGTCTCGCTCGCGCTCGTACTGAATTGCCTCGGCACTTTCAGGGACCGGTATCGGGGCATCCTCTACAGCGACGTTCGCACGATAGAGAGATGGATTGACGCTCGCGCGATAGCTGGCCGGAATCATCAGCAACCCCAGTACCGCGCAGAAGGTTATCAACTCTCGCAGAGTGATGGATAACGGACGCGGAGGATGCTCCTGGGCGTACTTCATAAGCTGCCACGTCCAGCGACCGTTGCACCAACCGCATGTGAGTGAAGCGATCGCAATAATCGGCCACGCAAGCCAGTTTTCCTCAGGCGAAGTCACCGATGCGTTTGGCTGGGTCCAATCGACCGAGTAAATTCGCATGACCAAAAGAGAAACATACAGGACTGCAAAGCACCCAAGACTACCAATGGTAGCGTAGCGTGCTCCCCCGGCACGGCCGCGAACGGTTCCCAGGTATTGCCCTACCATGGTGGCCAAGCCGATTCCCAGTGTTAGTAGCATGGGAAAGATGAGAGTATCTGGCCACAGCAGTTCGATTCCCACCATCGCCACGCTGACGGTCGTCGCACTGACGAGCACGACAACCACTGAGACAACGATCAGCAGCACCGATGGACTAGGACGATCTGGTTCTGAGGGTGACTGCGTATTTTGGTGTTCTAAATCCATCCTGCCAAGATAGCCCTGGCTGCTAGCAATTGCCATGGTTTGCTGGGATGAACTTTTGAACTGCGATGTTGGCGCGGCCGTATGCACTGATGCAGGGCAAGCACGACCATAACAATCACCTAAGCGTACCTCATAGGACCTCTGGTCTGCGGACATCCGCCTTACAATTCCGACGATCGGCGGTGGCCTTTTCATCAGCGCATGCGAATAATTGCTTACCACCGGGAAGAGCCGCTAGCCACTCATCGCACCGTTAAAATCGGAACAAGATGCATAATCTGTCGGTGCGGCTGGTGTCGATTTTGAAGATCGCAGCAAACAGATCGGAAAGATGCTAAAGAAACACCCCCCAAAACATCGAAATTAACCTTCGGAAGGTTTGTTACACGCTTCCCGATTGCAGCACTTGTTGCAGTCGGCGTGAGTAGGAAGCCGGCCAAGGGGGGAATCTTTAACAAGCTGAAGCTTTCGTTACCGGCGTGACCTCGTCGGTGCGTGAGTTGTTCTGTTTGGGGTTCTCCCGTTGGTCACCGAATCGCCGAGCCGCTGCGAGGATGGTGAGTAAGGTTTGTTCTTCGGAACATTTCTTTCAAACCAAATCGTTAGTAGTGGATCCGGTTTCCGCCTTGAACGGCGCGGTTCAGAAGGATCTGAGTACGAGCCACTAGAGAAGCAGCGTTTGTTGCGCCCTGACCCAGACATTGAAAACGAAGACTCTACCCAAAGCCAAGTGCGAGGGATCGCCAGAAGAGTCTAAGTAGAAGATGAGGGGCGATTTTCGTGTTTCCGCCAGAACCGGAAACACAGTGGAGGTCAACTCAACGAAAGAGTAATGGAGAGCCTGTGATGAAGGTCTTCACAACAGGACAGGTCGCTAAGATCTGCAAAGTGGCCCCCCGCACTGTGAGCAAGTGGTTTGATTCGGGCCGCCTCAAAGGGTATCGCATTCCTGGTTCCCAGGACCGGCGAATCCCGCGGGAATATTTGATCAAGTTCCTGAAGGAACACGGGATGCCCCTTGGCGACTTGGAAGATGAAGCCATGGCCAAGGTGCTGATCGTTGCTCAGGACCAGGTGTTGGTGGAAAATCTGCGTCGCGAACTTCCGCTCGAAAAAGCATTCAAGGTCTGCGTGGCCGCGAGTGGTTTTGAGGCGGGAATTCAAGCGGAGGGTTTTCACCCGGACTGCATTATCGTGGATTTCTCGATCGGTCGTATCGAGGCATTGCAGATTTGCCAGAATCTGCGTCGGAATCCGGACTTCGCGGAAACGATTCTGATCGCCTTGCTGCCCGATGATGGAAGCTCTATGAGCTTCGATCGATCCACGATCAATGAGACGTTCAAGAAGCCGTTTGATGCGGCTTTGCTGGCCGAACGTCTACGAACTTTGATCGGTGCTAAGAAGGAATTGGTGTAACAACCAGAACCTTCGGGGATACCACTATCCGAGCTTAAAAAAGACGCCACGATGAAAATCGCGGCGTCTTTTTTTTCGTTCTTGTCACCTCAGCAAACCTCGCAGTCGTAGGCTGCGAGAAGTAAGGCGAAGCCGAACGTATCGCACCGTCGCTTGGTGTGGTTGACGTATTCGGTGCGATTCGCTGCGCTGCTCGGCACCCTACGGGCCCATCTCCTCTACTTGGGGCGAAGAGAGCTAGATGAAACAGAATGGCTACCGTTAGTACTGGCCGAGCACGTTGCCATCGTCACGATTGCTCAGGTTTTGCCATGTGGCGAGGGCGATCGTTTCGGGGATGAAACGGACCGATCCGTCACCCATGGTTACTTGGACGCCGCCGGGATGAAAGCTGCGAGCCGCGACGTTGAACCAAACCCCGTTGTGTTGGCAATCAGGGCTCGGCGGGTTGGGCGTGTACTGCGTGTTGAAACACCAGTCTTGATAACGTCCAATCAGCCACGAGTCGCCATTGGGTTCGGTGCTTTGTGTTCCAAGGTCTGAAATGCACGTCGGTCGGGTGCTGCTGCTGGCATAAAAGTCGCCGTGGGTGATCTCGGAAATGGCCATCGTGTTCGAGAGGCCGTCGGTAACATCTGCGAAACGGACCGTTCCGTTGGCCGCGAAGATTCCCTTGCTTTTACCGTGGATAATCACGGCGGTCCAACCGGTGCTGTTGGTATCGTTACCACCCAGGTTCCATGATTTACCGACACATGCGGCGTAGTCGGTGGGCGCCGTCGTTACCGAGGCGGTCGAACGTGGGTCTTCCGCATTGCTGGGGCATCGATAGGCCGCAAGCTCGACTTCGGCGGCGGTGTTGTTGGTTGTGTAATTATCGCTCACGTAGTTGATCTGCTCGTGCAGAGCCGTTTGTTCGATCTGAGGCAGAATGCGAGCCATCCAGGTTGTCAGGTTGTTGGTCCAGGGGCTTGCCTTATCGAAGTACAGGCAACCAATCGGGAATTGACCGAACGAATCGTGATAGACATGCGTGGCTAGGCCCAACTGCTTCATGTTGTTGCTGCAAGACATCCGCCGGGCGGCCTCGCGGGCTTGTTGCACGGCCGGCAACAGCAAGGCGACTAGTACGCCAATAATAGCAATAACCACTAACAGTTCGACAAGCGTAAAGCCTGTCTTGCGTGATGAGGGGGATAGCATCGGTAACGTCCTTAGAAGTATGGATATGAGAAAAGTCTCGTAACTAGTGAGTATCAGACGGGATCGTATGAATTCGAATCACTTCTCGAGATGAAAGTCGATCGTCTGCTGCCCGGCTTCGACTTCCGCGGTCAGATCGGTTCGTTCGTTGTACTTCGTTGGCACAAACTGCTTGGTCTCTTCCATCTTTTCGCCCGTCATGACATCGGTGTAGATTTTGCCGGTTGGACGATTGGCAAAGATTTGTACCGAGCAATGACCGATGACCGCCCCACGGCGATCATTGACGTCGGAGTCAGAGTCGTACTGGCCGTCGGTAATTTTTAAGGCCACCGGAGCGACGGTCTCTGGAATAAACATGATTACGCCTGACTCGACGGGCTCACCGTCGTAGGTGACGGCTCCCTGGACGGCAGCTCGTGGGATACCGTCGCCGCCGCAGCCGGCAAGCAGCAGACAAAACAAAAAGAAGGACAACGAAAACGCATAAGCTTTCATGAATGCAAACTTCCAAAAGTCTAGTAATAAGGAAGGATAATGAATCCACATCGAGTGGGTGTAGCCAAGTAATTCAAACCCAACAGCGAACTTCAAATGGAGCATGGCACCTTCGAAGGGAAATTAACTGCTCGTAGTAAAGTGGTTGCGTTGTTTAAGTTTAAATTAGTATCGTAAATGCATTCAAGGCATAAATGGCAGGGAAAATGTAAAGTTATTGTGTCACCCAAGATGGCACGCTGGATTCCCCGCGATAGCATGGGTGTTCATTGATGTTTTCGGTATCTTTGGCTGGGCTTCAAATCAAAAAAATGAGTCAATAGGTATCTCAGATTGCGCATAATCGGCGGGTAGATACGTTCCAGTCGGCCGATGGTATAGGTGAGATGCCAGATCTAGGGCTTTTGTTGAAGGGGATTTCCCTCGTCGTTCGGGTTAATCCTCTTTCCAAAGCTGCGGTTTTAACAGCGGCATCAAGTGATTTACGTGCTGCAAAAATTTGTCGATGACCGGGAAAAAGATCGTTGGCAGAAAACGTGGGGAACGCCCCTACTGGAGAATGGCGAATCGTCTTAACATGGAGGCATTCGTGATTTTACGTGTGAGGGCTGAATGGCGGATTTCACGCACCTAGATCAGTCTGGGGCGGCTAGAATGGTCGACGTAGGGCAAAAACAAACCACCCTTCGTGAGGCAGTAGCCGAGGCTTGTGTAAAAATGGAAGCCGCAACCGCAGATGCAATCCGCGATAGCCGAAATAAGAAGGGGGAAGTGCTGCAAGTGGCGCGTCTGGCCGGCATTATGGCCGCCAAGCGAACCGACGAGCTGATTCCCCTGTGCCACGGCCTGCCGCTGGAAAGTGTGGAAGTGGCATTTGAGTTTGCCGATGCGACCCACTTGATGGTGACTGCCACCGCGCGGGTCACGGCGAAAACAGGCGTCGAGATGGAAGCGATGACGGCCGCTTCGGTCGCCGCATTAACCATTTACGACATGTGCAAAGCCATTGATCGAGCAATGGAAATCGAGCATGTCCGCCTGATGAAGAAGTCGGGTGGCAAGTCGGGAACCTTCCAACGAGCTTCCGAGCCTAAAGCCCAATAGAAAAAGCCTAGTAGAAAGCGAATCGAGACCATCGTGAATCCTGCGAATCAGACTCCTGCCGCTCCCAGTGCCGAAGCATTGATGCGTTGTTACGGTGGAATCGGTGATGACCTGGCGGAAGTCGAGGCGGTCTTAAAGCGGGAAATGTCGTCGAAGTTTCCCAAAGTTAGCGACATTGTCTCGTATGGCTATCTGCTAGGGGGAAAGCGGCTGCGGCCTGCGTTGGTTCTGCTTTGCGGCCAGGCCTTTAGTGGCATTACGCCTGCCCATCATAAGTTGGGAGCCGTTCTAGAAATGGTTCACACGGCGACGTTGATCCACGACGATGTGCTCGACGGAGCCGAAACACGGCGTCATCTCGAAACGATCCATCACCGCTGGGGAACCGAATCGAGCGTGTTGGTGGGCGATTTCCTCTTCACCCACGCGTTCTATCTGGCCAGTACGCTGCCGACCACCTTGGCCGCGCAAAAGATCGGTCAGGCAACCAATGTTGTGTGTGAAGGAGAACTCCGACAGATCACCACAAAGGGGCGGTTCGACCTCAGCGAAGAAGAATACCTGTCGATCATCGAAGCCAAGACCGCCGTTCTTTGCCAGTGTGCCTGTGAACTGGGCGCGATTTATGCCGACGCACCACCGGAAGCCAGCAAACAAGCCGCCGAATACGGACGATGCTTGGGCGTTGCTTTCCAGATTGTAGATGATCTTCTCGATATCGAGGGAGACACCGACCGCACCGGTAAGACCTTGGGCACCGACCTGGCACAACGAAAACCAACGCTGCCGATCATCCACGCATTGAAAGTGGCTCCGCCCGAAACAAAGGCCCAGATGCTATCCGCACTGCAGGCCGAGTCGCCTGATCCGGCCCAGATAAACGCCTGGTTAGAAGAGTTTGACAGCGCCGCCTACGCTCGAGAAACGGCCATTCGTCACGTCGAGACCGCCCTGGCTAGCATTGCTCAGTGGCCCGAAAACGACGCGACGACGGCCCTACGTCAGCTTGCCGAGTTCGTACTCAAACGCTGCTATTAGTAGCGACCGTACAAAGCGGGGCGTGGGAAAGCTATCGAGGCGTTATTCTGTCGAATATGCTAGGGGGATCTAATCGAACGCCCCTTCCCCTTCCCTGCGATAGCTCATCATGCGATTACTCCCTTTCTTGGCACTGACCTTCCTCATCACGGTCCTTTCCTGTTTCGGCCAAGCCGAAGAGATTTCCGGCGGCGGCGATTTCGTCATCGGCCCCGATTACCAAATCGATCCCGACCTGACCGACCAAGGCAATCCCCAGGGGAAGTACTTCGAGTTCTCGATGCCGCTGGCCAATAGCAAGATATTCGACGGCAAAGATACCACGCTGAACCCGAAGAAGGACGTGCGTGCCGAGCGGAAGGTCCTCGTCTATATTCCGGCCAAATATAAAGATGGAACCAAGGCCCCAGTTCTGGTCACGCTCGATGGCCCCAGTCGGATGAACCTGGTTCGCAACGCGCTGGACAACCTGACGATCTCGAAAGATCCAAAACGCACGCTACCGGCCTTCATCACGATCGCCGTGCAAAACGGAGGCAACGACGGCAAAGGCAGCCAGCGTGGCTTGGAATACGACACGATGTCCGACCGCCATGCCCGCTTCATCAACGACGAAGTCCTGCCAGCCGTCTTAAGTAATGCTCAGATCAAAGCGGCCTATCCCAACCTCGCGTTCACCAGCGATCCATGGGGCAAAGGGGTCATGGGGTGCAGCTCTGGTGGCGCCGCCGCGCTGACGATGGGCTGGTTTCGCCCCGATCTGTTTCGCCGCCTGATCACGTATTCTGGCACGTTTGTCGATCAACAAGACGACGACGCACCGCAAGAGAAAGACTACCCACTGGGCGCATGGGAATACCATTCGAGCATGAAGCTGATCGAAACCAGCGAAAAGAAGCCGCTGCGAATCTTCACACACGTCGCCGAGAACGACAATCGAGCCAATGACCCCGAACAGACCTACCACAACTGGGTGATGGCCAACCGCCGCACGGCCGCCGCGCTGAAAGCGAAGGGATACGACTATCGCTTCATCTACAGCAAAGCTACACGGCACTGCGATAAGAAGGTCTTCGAGCAGACCTTGGCCGACACGCTGGTATGGATGTGGGACGGGTACGAGGGGGAATAATGCTTCTAGTCGCTAAGTGCGATCCCGTCCGTAATTCGGATCTCGACTATGATGTCGAACCACTAAAATACGAACGTGATCTCCTGATTCCCGAAAGAGAACTAAGTAGGGAAATCGCTTAAGAGAAACATGACGAACGCGGTCCAGTAAGAACTCGAATCGCGTTGGTGACTCGCAGATTTTCAGCAGTGTTGCTTGGAATTCATCGAGAAACTATGAGCCAAGCCCTGGCTTCTGACTTTCGTAATAGTCGACGATTACTTCCAAGTAGACGTTTAGAACTGGCTTGAATACTCTCCAAAAGCGTTTGCGCCAGGCGGGCTCGCTCTTCGGGCGGCAGCGACAATGCTTCTTTGGTCAATTGCGAAATGCTAATCACAGCTCAACCTTCCATTGACTCAGGGCGAATCGGCCTGATAGTTCAGCCTTGGGTAGGGCCCGCGTGTCGCGGGTCAAGTAGCTAGTACCCGGTATCTGACCCGCGACACGCGGGCCCTATTTCTATTCTTCACTTCTTCAGCCGTACCAGCAAACGTTTACGAAGACGGCTTTGGCACGCTCGGGGCATATTTCTGGAGCATTGGCTGTAGTTCGTCGACAAAGTCCCGGACGTCTTTGAACTCGCGGTAGACGCTGGCGAAGCGGACGTAAGCGACCTGATCGATCGCGTGCAGATGCTGCATGACCATCTCGCCGATCAAGCGGCTTTCGACTTCCCCTTCGTACTGGGAATAGATCTCGCTTTCGACGGCTGCCACAATCGCTTCGATCTGGGCCTCGCTGATGGGGCGTTTCCAACAGGCCAGCGATAAACCCCGTTTGATTTTTTCGGGGTGGAAGGGTTCGCGGACGTTGTCTTTTTTGACAATCTTGATGTCGAGTTCTTCCACGCGTTCGTACGTGGTGTACCGCCGCTTGCAGCCGAGGCACTCGCGTCGGCGTCGAATCGAGAAACTGTCCTGACTTGCGCGCGAGTCAATCACACGGTCGTTGTCGGCTCGACAAAACGGGCATCGCATAGGGCATACTCGATATCACGATGACGCGGACATAAAATGTGCGTCGTCACCGCCAGGGAAACTGCTTCAATCTTCATAGTTTGGCCTGAACTTCCGAATTCAGCAAGCTAAGTCTTCTTCAGCAAACAAGATAACTCGCAATTCCGCCAACTAATTATGCGACCCTGTTCTGAAAAAACCATGGACAAGGACGCTTTTTTGAGCCTTCAGAAACTCTATAATGACCGTGAAAAGGATCAAGATTGGCCTCGTTTTTGCGAATAAATATTCGCTCAGAGGGAACCGCCCTTTTTAACAACCACGCAGGCCCCCCTGCTTTTTCCATTTTTGGAAGGAACTTAACGATGGACGCGAGCAACCCCAACGATGCTGGCAACCCGAATTTCGGCGTTCCGCCTCACGACAATCCGAACAATGCCGCCGTCGACGCTGCCAACGAACAAGATCCGAAAGACAAGTTCACCGCAGGCAAACGCAACTCTGGCGGTGGGCCGGACGAGCAAATCTGGAGCGGCGGGTACTCGGCCGTTGACCAAAGCGGAAGCTTCATGGTTCTCAGCCTGATCACAATCGGGTTGATTGTCGGTGGGGTCTTTTTCTGGCCCATCCTGATTGCCATCCCCGTCTTGTGGGTAGCTCAATTGATTCGTGTTTGGTGGGTTAAGATCGGTGTTTCGTACGAACTGACCACCCGCCGCTTCATGCACGAGCACGGCGTCATCAAGCGTACGACCGACCGAATCGAAGTGATTGATATCGACGACGTCACCGTCGAGCAAGGCATTCTCGATCGGATGTTCAATGTCGGTACGATCAAGATCACCTCCAGTGACCGCACGCACCCAGAACTTCGCATTCCTGGCATCAAGGACGTCAAGAAGGTTGCCCTGATGATTGACGACGCCCGTCAGGTGCAACGCGATCGTCGCGGCGTTTATATCGAATCGGTGTAAGCTCTTACGATGAACCGTCGAAAGCAGTCCCTGTTTTGGCAACGGTTATCCTTCGTCCTCGCGAAGGAAGGAATTTGGCAGTCGCCTGACCAATTGATTGCGGTCGGCGGCTTGATGGGAGTGATCCTCTCGTTCAATCGCAATCGCGCCAACTACCAGAAACCTCGTAGGGTGCGAAGAGTGACGCGAAGCGGAACGTATCGCACCAAATGCGGCCTCTATCAAATAGCAACGCGACAACGTTGTTCATGGTGCGATTCGCTGCGATGCTCAGCACCCTACGGCATCGACTCACCGGCTACTTGATCAGCGAGTGCAGCTTCGCCAGGTTCTTAGCGTCGTTCAGCACGCCATCCTCTTCCCCTTTGGGCGTCTCCAAATACATGGGGATCTTCTTGAACCGGCGATCGTTCAGCATGTGCCCGAAGGCCTCGGGGCCGATTTTCCCCTCGCCAATATGATCGTGGCGGTCTACCCGCGAACCCAGATCCTTCTTGCTATCGTTCAGGTGAATGGCCCGCAGTTTGTCGAAACCAATCAGCTTATGAAAGTCTTTGAACGTCGCTTTGAAGTCCTTCTCGTCGGAAATCGGATAGCCGGCGGCGAAGATGTGACACGTATCTAAACAGACAGCCACGCGTTCCCCTTCTTGCACCCCTTCCAGAATCGCCTGTAGATGCTCGAACTTGTGTCCGATCGAACTCCCCTGCCCTGCGGTCGTTTCCAGCAGCAACGTCACCGGGCAGTCGGGCAGCTGCTGGTGAAGCTCGTCGATCGCCTTCACGATCCGGGCAATCCCTTCCTCCAACGTCGCTTCCATATGAGCACCCGGATGAAACACCAGGTTCGGGATACCCAGTTGCTCGCACCGCAGCATTTCGATTCTCAGCCCCTCGACGGACTTCTCCCACAGTTCTGGCTTAGGCGACGCCAGGTTAATCAAGTACGAAGCATGGCAAAGGGGCGACCCCACGTTATGCTTCGCCAATGCTTCCTGAAACAGCGAAACGTCCTTGTCCGTAATCTCTTTTGCCCGCCACTGGTTGTTGTTCTTGCAGAAAAGCTGCACAGAAGACATTGCAAGATCGGCGGCACTTTCAACGGCCTTGTAATAGCCCCCTGCTATCGACATGTGGGCACCAATAACTGGCAATTGAGTCATCGTTCAGTCCCTGTTGTTGTCGCTTTCTTAATCTGTTGGCGACGGATTTCGAGAATGGTTTAATGGAATCTGCGATTGAATGCGAGGCGTGGTCGCTTTGGCGAGGTAGCCTAGCAAAACCTGTCTTCACTCGCTACCAGACAGAGATGGCGGCATTTTAGTTGAGAGGGAGGACTTTGAGCATGTCGTGGAAGAACGCTCAGCTTGGTGGTGGTTGCAGAGGGATGTTTGCTGATCCGTCTCGTAGTGTTTATTGATTAGAGACCATGCAATGAAACGGATTCAGAATCGGTTCAACAACTTGGCCGCTATGGCTAAGCAGATAGAAAGTTCTCGAAGAATAAAGACCGAACAACGAACGGGTGGTGAATCGTGGATTAGGGGACAGCAGCCTCGTACTTATACAAGTACCTCCTACAACATGGATTGGAAAGGTTATCGTCAGTGGTCAGCTTCAGTTGAACTACTCTTGAATCAGGTGTTTGGTGAAAACTCCCCACATGTAATTAACTTCAACAAGACAAATCTCAATCACGAGTATCAAGACTTTGAGGTTCGTTATCCCGTTTTTCTCGCTGCTAAAGACGACTATGAAAACGGCTACATCTTTGATGTCCGCTCCCTAGTCAGTGCCAAGGTATTCTCTGATGAACTCGAACAGGCTGAAGAGTTAATCAAGAAGAAGCATACAACAGCGGCAGCCGTCATCGCTGGCACTGTTCTCGAAACGACTATCAGGGAATTAGCTCAACAGCATGGCGTGGATCTTGGCAGCGTCAACAAGATGAACTCAGATCTTGCCAAGGAAGGTGTCTACAACGACGCCATGAAGGACCAAGTTCAGGCGTGGTACAAGATCCGAAACAATGCTGCTCACGGCAAGCCAGATGAATTTACTGACTCTCAAGTCGAGGTGATGATCCAGGGGATTCGTAATTTCGTTGCGGACCAGATGAAGTAGACCGCCTGAGGTAAACTAGACGTCGATAGTGTGGCTCTTATCGCAAAGCCTTGCCCTGGCCTGAGTCACACATAACCCCCTCGCCTCACGGCGAGGGGGTTTTTCTTTCACTTTTCCCGACAAGGGTAACCTCAACTCTCTCGGTCGGTCTGAAAAAATGAGAAGATCAAACTTGGATCGAGTTGGGAGTCCATCAACGCCAAAATGGGAAGAGCCATGAAATGGTACACACTGAAAGAGGCCGCTTCATATCTCGGAATTTCCGAGAGACAACTCAGGCATCGCTGTAGCCAACGCATGATCAAACATCGCCGAGAAGGCACACGAGGACGTGGACGTGCTGGCGACTACCTCTTTCTTCAAGAGTGGCTCAACGACTACATAGCGATGGGTACTATCCCTTTGTCAAAAAGATTTTCAATTCACCCAGAGGTCACAAAGCGAAAGGACAGGATTCCTTGCAAGCAGCACATTCCTGAGAGTCAGTGGGGGAGCAGTTTGGATTGGTGCGAAGAGTAGCTGGTCGATTCATCTACCATGTATATTGGAAGACCATTTCCGCCACACTCAATAGAGTGCTTCGCCTTCGGGGTTCGAGTTCCATGTTGGATGAACCAACTTTAGAGCAAATCGACGCAATCTTGCCGTTCCTGAAATTGTTCGAGCACCCCGACTTTGTAGCTGGAACCCATGAAACGGATGCTGGGTCAGGCTATCCATATTTCAGGAAGAGCGAATCTGTAGCAGAGTTCGTCCAAGCTCTCTATGACAATGAGTGGGTGACTCCAGAATTCGATTGGCCGGGTTGGAGAGAATCCGAGATGTACATTAGCAACCCGGAGAGTATCCAAACTGCCGATACAATCACAATCTTAAAGCTGTTCACAACACACGTCCGAGGAGACCGTTTCTGCGACGGACACCTCGCCGCAATGTTCGAGAGCGGTCACATCCTAGCGATCTTGCGCCGGCTTCGTGTAATTCGTGAGGAGATGGATGAATGAAGGTGAGAGCACAATTCTTGTTGCGAATTCCCCTAAAGTGCCCTGCCTCACCGCCGTCTAGTCGGCGATTCGCCCAGTCGTGCCAAAAGCGGCACGAGCATCAACAGCGTTTCTCGATCGGCTCTACTAACAAGATCATCGAAGAGTCTCTTGGCTCGATCTCGAAGAACTGCCTCAGTATCGGGAGCCGAATCGACTGGAAGCAAGTCATGAACTGACGTCCCGAGAGCTTCCGCAAGCCTTCGAACCAAGTCGATTCCAGGTGCGGCTCCTCCAGATTCAAGTCGTCCAACATAACTCGCCGTGATCTTGGCACGCTGTCCCAATTGCGATTGAGTCAGACCTCTCGTGTGGCGCAATTCACGTAGACGAGCGGCAAAACGCCCGACAATTGCATCGTGTTGGATCTGAGACTTCTTCTTTGACATGCGCACCTCCATTGTTCGATCGGCGAACGGAAGATGCCCTAAGCACGTCTAATAATAGTTGTCGGACACCACTATTATGCGTATCATGCTTTTTGTGTTTATCACGACGTGAGCACTGTCTTCGTATCACTTGGCATTCTTTCGGGGGAAAAATGCCTTTCTTCGATCTCTATGACGGATGTCGTTCGAAGTCGCATGATCCCCTCAAGGTCTTGGGCAAATCTGTCCAATTGGCTGAGTAGCAGTTCATTTTCTACTAATTCGAAGGGGATACATGGCGATTCGGCCACCATTCATGAGTCAGGGACAAGCGAACGACGCTTATGCTTTGGCAAGCATTGGAACTGGCCTTGCATGGTTGGCGGGAGGGGTCGCCGCTGGTCCTGCTGCTCTCGCTTTAGGGCTCTTTGGCGCTGGAGCGATTGCTAATAATTGCGGACCCAATCATAACGACCCTCACATGCAATTCACTGGGGACGGAAACAGACCTCCAGAACCTCTCTCTTATCCAACCTGGACGCCAGAGATCTACGCAGCTATCCGAGAGATGGAATCCCGGCTGGCTCAGAACTTCGGCCAAAATGCTGTTTATTGTTTTCGGCGAATGGCAAGCGAGGGCTACACGATCTCAGATGCCTTCGAGACGCTGATGTCCTTGCTGAATTCTTTGAAGGCGAAAGGCTATTGGCGTAATGGCCGAATTGAGTCGGCCAACGAATCCCCAAAAGCACTTTTCGATCGACTCCTTGGTCGGCGTGTTGCATCGCCAGAATTGCAAGAATGGTTTGGCGATCAATTCTTTCAAAGTGTTTGGCATAACCTCCTAAAACATCGACCAACTCAAGAGGGACGTGAGGCGGGAGCATTACAAATGGCCATTATGATCTACATACTTGGCCTAACTCCGATCACAGACAAACCAGTGTGTCGTCTGAAATGGTGGCCTGATCGGCGACCGAGAATGCCGTTGTTCTATGCTGCCGATTGGAAGTGGTACTCTTTTGGACCGGTGTATGAATTCCGAGAACGTTGGGAAAGAATTCTCGACAGGCGGATCAATGTTGGCATGCCTCTGAGCTTGGCCGATGAGGCAGACGACCTCTACCACTATCGAATTGAGGAGCATCGTGGTGATGCTCCTCCTGGCCATCCCGGTCATGTGCTTTGGTCGAGTGTGATCTTCGAGCGTGAAAAACCATTTCCAGCTTCTGAAGAAGACATGCGAGGAAAGTTATGAGCTTTGGCAGTAATGAAGAAGAACAACTCAACCTTCCTGAGCTACGCCAGAAGGTAGCAGAAGGTGTCACGGCAATGGTCAACCTTGGCCTGCACTACCTAAACGAGCAGGAATTTGATCAGGCTGCATGCTATTTGCAAGCGGCAGCGAACTTCGAGCATCCCGATGCAATTTATTATCTGGCACAGATGCATCTCAACGGCGATGGCGTCGAGCAAAACAATGAACTCGCAGTCGAAATGCTAATTCACTTGGCACAGCAACACTTGAACGGCCAAGGTATGTACCCAGCGGAAGAACTCCTGAGAAAGGTCTGGGCGAGAGGAATATGCCGAGACCGAATCGATGCATTCTACCGAGATATTTACGAACGAAGTCTGATCGCAGCAGAAGATGGTCACGATGTCGCAATGGTTCAGGCTGCCTTACTTCTAATGACGGTTCTCGCCCAAGGTGAAAAACCTAGCCCCGAAGATACCGAAAAGGCAAGGCAGTTGCTAACCGAGGCGGCATCGCTCGGAAATGAAAACGCCCAGATGCTGCTTCGCCAATTTGCCGATTCTTAGGACGAGGAGCAAGGTCGAGCATGTACCCCCGAAAACCTCCTCGCCTGATATTTCCTGAGGAATTCTATGATGAAACGTGGGAGCGAGAGGAACCTCCCTGCATCATTCGATTCGCTCATCAACGAATTAAGATCGCACTTCAATCGGCCCGAATCCCCTGGAAGATCCCAGTTTCTTACGATCCGAATTGTGGATTGCCTTGCAACTTGCGGACTAAGTCACGATACCGTGGCGTGAACACGCTTCTCCTTTGCGATACGTTTCGAACAAAGAATTTTCGAAGTAAATGGTGGGGGACTAAAGATGACTGGCATTCGGTTGGATGCTGTGTGAACGACGATCAGGAACCAATTGTTATTGCCATGTGTCATGACGATGTCGGTTCCCAATTTGCCCCTGCTTTGGTTTACAACGCTGCTCAAGTTGAAGGAGCAGAATATTTCCGAGCGTCCTTGGACAAACTAGACGCTCTCGTCGTCAATGACGAAGCCGACTTTGGTTCGATTGGAAGACTTCTGGAATACCATGCACCTGACATTCGCTTTGATGTCGGGGACGAAAATCAATCTCCCGATTTTAATGGCTATGTTCCACCAGATCCCTGGCTCGATCATCCGAACCATACGTCAGGTGACTACATCCTAATGCAGTCCGAGCAGTATTTTCACAGCAGGGCCGATCATTACTCAATCTTGCTTCATGAAATTATGCATTGGGCCGAAGTTCGGACGGGATGGATCGACCGCATGCCTGCTAGGGAATTCGTGGCGGAAGCTGGTATGTGCATTCTGGGACTTGAACTTGGCGTTCCTCACACCTTTTGCGAATTCAACCATCGTAAATGGCTTCCCTACTGGACCATCCTTTGTCACGAAGACGAAAAGTTTTTCTTCTCGATGATGGCTCAGGTCGATCGTGCCTGTGACTTCTTACTCGCCCCACTTGGAATTGGAGACACTGATGCCTGATGCATGGTTTTATCACAGAAATGGTGAACAACATGGCCCCGTTTCTAGCGGCGAGTTAAAAGAACTTGCCAATTCTGGACAATTGTCGCCAATCGACCAAGTGTGGAAGGAAGGCATGGAGCAATGGCAGCCGGCCTCTCGTCTCAAAGGGCTCACTTTCGCAGTACCGGTTGCCGAGGAAGTGTTTCCTGATCCAGAAGTGATTACGCCTTCAAACCTTGAAGTATCGAAGAAGAGTTCTGGGGCACATACTTCGAAGAGATCGAAAGCAATTAAGTCCCCTCAAGGCGATGAGGGGATTTCCCAGTTGATCACCAATCCTGTCGTTGTTGGACTTTCCCTTCTGTTCTGTTTTCCAGTCGGGCTTGTTTTGGTTTGGCGACACCCAGAATGGTCTCGAAATCAAAAGCTAATTTGGACTGGGGGTCTCTTAGGATTGATGGTTCTAGGTGCGATGCTGCCGGACACCGATCCCACAAACCAAACGAGGAGTAACGCAGATTCACGAGGAATTCCTACCTCGGGCTTTGAGCACGCCAACTCCGGTGATGGCTTCTTTGCTCCTCCGAGCAAAAACAATGGGTCAGGGGTTCAAGAAAATATCCAAAGGATGAAAGATAGCGGTAACTACAACTCGCATGCGGGCGAAAACGTCAAAAGGATGTGGGAAGCGTATGATGAGATTAAGGATTGATGAAGCAGTCAGCGCTAGAGGATGAACAGAATCTTACGATCTGCCTAATCCACTACCAGACAAATCAAAAATGCAAAATACGCCCCGACAGCTTCCTCCTGACATACTCCGTCTTTGTGTCCGTTTAGAAGCTCCGCCTCGATTGATCTCTCGTTTGAGAGTAGTTCACGCTGCGGCAATTGACCTAACGGACGGGCTTCACGACCTATTTCCAGGTCGAGAGTTCTCATCTGAAGAAATCACTTTTGGGGCGGCTACCCACGATTTAGGAAAAGCGAGGCACACCAATGAGCTAACTGGTCCAGGCCGTCAACACGAGATCGACGGGCCGACGATCCTTGAAGGCATCGGAGTTCAACCACAGCTTGCTAGGTTCGCACGGACCCATGGATCGTGGAATCGGGAAGAACTGCCATAGGAAGACCTCCTGGTCGCACTGGCTGATGCCATTTGGAAAGGGCAGAGACTTGAACCGCTTGAGAAGAAGGTGATCCATAAGATCGCTAAGAAGACTAATCTAGAAGAATGGGAAGCTTTTTGTAAGATCGATGGACTGCTCGAAGAAATAGCCTGCCGTGGAGACGAAAGACTAGCATGGCAGCAGATGAATGGATAGGTAGACCGGAGTCCCAAGAATGTAATCGCCTATATCGCTCTAAATGGGGTACCGGAGTCCCGGTTCTCAGGCTTTTTTTAACGGCAATATCTCGATTAATAATTTTGCAACAGAGTCAGTGACTTTTCGAGTTGGAATAGACCACGCTCACCAAGGCACAAGTCCATTTTCCCTCGTTTTTGACGTAAAGTGAGCTACCCGATGTCAAGCAATGAAAAGAAGTCTAGCTTTGAGCTTAATTTCCCTCATCTTTGTGAGTTGTATCAGGATTTGGGAAATGATGCATTTGACGGCTGGTTTAATATCTTGCCGCACAAGATTTTTGCAACAAAACTTAGCTTGAGCTACTTCGAACAATTAGAACATACTCTTGGCTCACTTTCAGACGTGGCATGGCTTTCTCTCAAATCTAAGCTAGGGAAGCAATCTAACAGCAGTCGTCGAGAGCTACTAAGCTTGCTAAATGAAGCTGCTGGATACAAACGATTTCTGGAGATTCTCGATGAAAAGCACATCGGATTTGACCAGATTGTTCCACCTCCACAGCCCCCAACGAAACGCCGCACAGAAAAAGAACCTGAATGGTTTGCAATTCGAGGCGGAAATGTGGTGGCTGCGATGGAAGTCAAAACGGTTTTCAATTCGGATTACGAAGACGAATTTGTCGATTCGAACACCAAGAAAATCGAGGCCGGGGAACTGCCGAATGTAAGAAGACTAATGCCGATCCTATCACACGGTTTCTACAATAAGATTTCGGATCATGTTCGAAAAGCTAAGTCTCAGCTTGCTGCGGTTCAGGGAGAATTAGAACTACTCGTAATTTTTCTTGTGTTGAATATTGACTACGAAGCAGCACACGTTTCCGATATTAGGAACAAGGTAGAACACTTCCTTCAGGATCAGCAATCTGGCAACTTGACCATTGTCGCAGAAATGAGAAGCCCATTCTTGAATTAACCGAAATCGAAAAACGCCATGTCTTCAACCGACTCCAAGGTAGAGGCGACCTCAAGATAACTGAATTGGCCTTTTCAAATATCCTTCTGGCATAGTTTCTGAGCATCTTCGACTCCGTCCGGCAAATGCATAGATGGCGAGTTAACTCGTTGACTCCTATTTCCTTTAGCGTGATTCGCTCCTATCCTCTTGGCCCCAGAAATAATGGGCATGGAAAAGTAGCCACAATTTACACCTATTTTGAAAACGATGGACCGTAGGAATCAATGATGTCGAAAATCGAGGTCAAGCTTTTAGTCACGATTGAGGAGGACTCGATTGATGCAATTGCCGAACAAATTGTCAAATCTTTACATAGGAAACTGGCAACAATCGGCATAGGGACGTCGGAAAGAACGCCTTCGAAGGAGGCTTCTCGACATGCTAACTACGGCGGGACACCTCCAGAAGACGAATCGCTATTAGTTGACAGCAAGCAGGCGTGTAAGCTGCTCAAGATTTCCGAGCGAAAGCTTTGGCAGATGTGGAATAGTGGTTTAATGCCTAAGCCAACGAAGATTGGAAGAGTCGTTCGCTGGAGTAGGCAAGCATTAATCGAATGGATTTTAGCAGGCTGTCCCCCGCAATGAGTTCTCGGCAGGGTTTATAGTCCTCATGGTATCAGACAAGCCGATCGAAGCTTTTGAAGACGCCACAAATCGAAAACGATAGGTTCTGGAGTCCCAAGAGTAAATTCACCTATATCACTCCAGACGGGTCATTGGATTCTCGGCACTCTCACTTTTTTGAACGCAATTTCTGAATAATCAATTCTGTAACAAGCTTTGCGTTTTTGCCATTTGGATTAGACCGTCCACTCCAAGGTACACTTCCACCGCCCTACCCCGCCCACTCCCGCCTGCGGCGAGAGTGGGCCTGCTGAACCCATTCAATACTCATCGGGAAGCAGGATCGTCGTTGCCTCACGCTGACCGTCATCGTCGGCAGCTTCGGTGATGACCCAGATCCGAATACCGCTTGCCAATGTGTAAGCCGATAACAGTCTGGCTCCAATGGCCAGTGCTTCGCCATTCGACTGCTTGTCTTCATCAGGGACTTCACCCCAGTCGCATGCTGCGTGGCGAGCGAGGAAGTAGGCGGGTTCTTGCCCAGCGTTCTCCAATGCTTTCAAAGCCCCAGGGGTGGCCACAGTCTGCCCAAGACTAAACTTTGCAGATCTCAATTTGTTTCTCCCTTCGACGGAAATTGCGAGTCTACAAAGCAAGGTACAGTGCCACTGATTGATGGCGAGCAACTACGAGGGGTTAGTCGAGTCAATGCCCTGACCCACGACGAACAGAGCATGTCCCAACATCTTGTAACGTTCGTAAGCAGCGACATCGCCAGCCGATTCCGCCTCCTTGGCTGCCTGCTCATAAATCTCAGACAGGAGATGGAGAATGCTTCCTGCGGTGTATCGTTCGAGTAGCTCGAACATTTGGGCTCTGGCCAAGTTGTCGTTCATAGGACAATCCAATTGGAAAATTGATGTTCGCCGATGAAGGTACAAAGTCACTGATCGGTTAGACGTGCCCTCCCCGCCTTGCGGGGAGGGCTTGCTAAGTGTTGTCAAAGATCAAGACACTTTAAGCGATTGGTGATGTTGTCGCCTGAAAGAAATCAAATAGAGCAGAGTAGCGAATTCACTCGACATTCCTATTGCACAGGAAGCTGACAAGCAAAGAAGATCGCAACACAAAAGTCAACAGATTGACGGTATCGTCGAAGCGAATCTAGACCACACCCTGACAATTGTCTTTAATTACTGTCGAAGGGATGCGAACTACCTAGTGAGACCGTTTTCCATAACTCAAAGCCTACGAGTGTACAAATGAGCTATTTGAAAACAATGACAACAGCCCAACTAAAGCAAAACGGATTCATCATCACAGCGGAAAATCCCGACATTGCGATTAGCAGCCTGTATCCCAATCTCTCGTTTCGATACCGATGCGACAATTGTGGCAATTGGTCGAGTGCATTCAACGACCAATGTCCTCAGTGCTTTCGAGGTAATGAGCCGCTCAAGGTCACGAAACAATACTACAAGTTCTACGTAGGTTGTTGTGCTGATACCGGTTGCCTCCTACGAGAAGAAGCCATTCGATATTTAAGAAGCCTAGGTTTCCCGAATGAATGCCGAGATGGCTATGGCCCATACATTGACCTATCGCAAGCCATTCAACGCAGTGAATATGAACAAACGGATTTGTTTCTCGAATTGAATTGCATCAGCGTTAGCAAGTACGGTGCCCGGAAACTTGTTCACCCTGGAAGCAATTCAAAGTCGAGGTTTCCTCGGCGGTAGTAAGTACGCCCCATCCATTTTGAGGAAGGTACAATTCCACTGACTTGGTTTAAGAAGGCCCCTCCCGCCGCCGAAGCGGGCCGGAGGGGCGAGCCAGGGAGACTAGTTGGCCACTGCCATCTCAACGGCCAAGTCGAACGCCTTCTGCTTGAGATTGGCTCCCGGCCCCATCAATACGGAAGACATCCGGCTTTCAGCACGATTGCCTTTGTAGGTAAAGAATCGTCCGTGATCGATTGCCTCGGTTACCGAGTTGTAAAGACTCCAGTAAGTACCACGAATGGCTGGAAGTTGATTCCGCTCACTGCGAAACGCTTCCCGGATTGATTCAACTTTGCGATCGTGAATCGTTGACGATCGTCCCTCTTGTTCCGGCCTAGGAACCAGAATTTCGACATACTGATTTGCCTGCTCTCGATCGAATCGGGTCTTGGCAAGCAATTTCGCCTTTTCGCTGTAATCGCTGAACTGCCGATCAGCTTGTGAGAGCAGTTTATGAGCCTGATCAAGCTTGGCGGACATGTCGCCGATATGCTTAATACCCTGCTGGCCACGGATCGCCAGAGCGGCCGTATTTGCACAGACAACTCTCACCGACGTTGGGATCGCATACAAAGCCCCTTTTCCATCGTGACTATTCAGCCAAAGGATATAACGATTTACTTCATCGCCATCGGCGATAACGTCAACGCTTGGCATTCGAGCCAATGCCCACACGGTACGACCACCCCGCAGGGCTCCGGCTGATTCGTACTTCATGACGCCGTCTTTCAAGAGGCTATCCAGAAACTGGAAGGCATCCCGATTCTGAACGACACGATAACTATCGCTCATGACGCCCAGGTGGAGCCCCGTGTCGGCACGAACCGTCGTCGAGTGGCCGGGGATGTGTCGGCCGTCATTGTCATAGATCGGCTGCGTTTCGACTTCCCAGTCGAGGTGCGCCGCTTCGATCATCGCCTCACTGTCGGGAACGTG
Source organism: Bremerella alba (assembly GCF_013618625.1). NCBI lineage: Bacteria > Pseudomonadati > Planctomycetota > Planctomycetia > Pirellulales > Pirellulaceae > Bremerella > Bremerella alba. The sequence goes on from NZ_JABRWO010000011.1 coordinate 57,251, forward strand.
ATCGAGAACATATTCACCTCCGACATCCCACCATGCGGGTTTGAGGGCGAAAGCGGCTTCCGCTTTACCATTGATAAAAGAAATTTCTGCGGGCATCGTGTATCTCCCTGATGCGAGTTCAGTCTGTCGCTGAGTTGAGCGACCTCGCAACTGGAAGGTACGGTGTGACTGAAAAGGATATCGAGTTTACCGGACGCATTTTGATGTAAACAGTTGCTCTGTACGTTCAGGAGTTCAAGTTAGATCAGCTTATGGCAGGATTGAGCAGTGACTTAAAGCAACTGTGTACTAAACCAAGTACAATATCGCCGTAGTTCCCAACAACGTTATTACCGAAAGAGACCTCCGATGCTGTTCACCCTTGACGAGAATTTTACCAAACTGGAGCCGGTCGGATTTGAGGATTTTGGGGCCTCCTCTCAACTGGAGAAGCAGCTTGAAGACCTCCTCGCAGACAGTCTGTGCGAGAAGTTGTTTTGGGATGCTCCACTGCTGCCTTTCTTTCAATAATGGCGATCAAGAGGCATTTTTTGTGGAACAACGCAATTCCGCCGAGACAGGATGGTCACCTACTTAGGTGCGACGAACGAATCAATTCAAAGTGAGGCATGAAAAGGAGATCGTGCAATGACCCACAATTCAGGAATACGTCCGTCGAGCGCCATTTCTTCCGATGATGGCAACAACGAAACAGATGTTTCCGATTTTCCGCAAGATGTGGCGGCCGCCTGGGCGAACGTAATTCTGGACTTGTTCGACCGCGGTGTCCGAAATTCCAACGGCGAAGCCACCAAGCGATCATCGACTCAAAACCGAAGAAACGCTGGATAATACGGCGATCATCGTCGTCAGATCATCGCGTTAAAACGGACGGACACGGAAAGAAACTAAGTGCCCTTTTTCGACTGTTCCCGTTGGGGTCAACTCATTCGTGACCCCGGAAGAACCTAACCCCGGGGGCGTAGCTCTACTTACCTCGCCCCTATAGCATCGTCACCTTTGATAGCATGAAACGAAGGATGTACGTTACGATCAGGAGGGCTGTGCCCTACTACGCAAAGTTCGCCAAAGTCGAAATAGATTGGTTGAGTCACTCTATTGCAATACCCTTGGCCGCGTCGTAAAGCTAAGCTTTGCCGCGTTTCGACCTTGGACTAGATCATATCCAAACAGCAGAAGTTTTTGCTCCTGTACTTCTTATCGCATGATACTGCCATTCGCGCCTTGACAACTATCCATCGTAGACTCTGAGGCGAGATTGGTTGACATCTTCTCCTTAGAATGCCTTATCTCCGCGCTTCGATGAAGATGGAACAACTGGCGATTCGCGTGGAATCTATCGGTTATCCGGATCGCTACCGTTCAATCATGCCCTCGAACCTGGAAATGCAGGGGGATCACGCCCCCCGATTTGTTCCGAAGTCCATTTGGCTCTGATAAACTCTGATATGCCGCACGGTCGGTCCTGTTGTAGTAAGTGATGTCAGAAACTCCGTAATAGCCTCTCAGCCCTTGAAAGAAATGAAAGTCGCAGGCCAATGAATCAGGCTATTGAAGAATTGAAGCCGGGCCAGATCGCTCGTATCCGGCAACGCACTTATCTGATCGAACAAATCATCAAGCCGCAGCGGAAGTCTGACAGTACGCTCGTGAAGCTGTCGTGTGTTGATGACGACAATCAAGGTCAGCCTCTGGAAGTTCTTTGGGAAAAAGAGCTCGACCCTCAAGTCCTCACCGAAGAGGCGTGGAAATCGATTGCCTCCAAGGGCTTCGACGACTCGCGACTCTTTGCTGCCTACCTCAACACGCTCAAGTGGAACTGCGTCACCTCGACCGATCCAAAGCTCTTTCAGTCACCATTCCGCGCCGGCATTCGGCTCGATGCCTATCAGCTGGAGCCGCTTCGCAAAGCTTTGCGTCTTCCCCGAGTCAACCTTTTTATTGCCGACGACGTCGGTTTAGGGAAAACGATCGAGGCAGGCCTGATCGCTCGTGAACTCCTGCTCCGGAAAAAGGTACGGGAGATCATTGTCTCTTGCCCGCCTTCGATGCTTTTGCAATGGAAGGAAGAGTTGGAGGCTCGTTTCGGCCTGACGTTTGAGATCCTCGACAAGGAATACATGAAGCGAGTACGACGCGAGCGTGGTTTCAGCGTCAATCCTTGGAGTACCCACACTCGGTTCCTGATTTCGCATCGGCTTTTGATCGACGAAGCCTACGCCGGCCCCTTACGCGATCACCTGGGCACCTTCAGCAGTGGTTCACTCTTTATCCTCGATGAAGCCCACCATGCTGCACCCGCAAGCGGGCAGAAGTACGCGATCGACTCGCAGATCACCCGGGCCGTCCGAGACTTGGCTCCCCGGTTCGAGCACCGTCTATTTCTGTCAGCGACACCCCACAACGGTCACTCCAACAGTTTCTCAGCTCTGCTAGAGATTCTCGATCCCCAGCGATTTTGTCGCGGGGTTTCCGTGACCGCAAAGCATCGCGATGAGGTGATTGTCCGCCGAATCAAAGAAGACATCCGAGAAATCCAAGGCGGTTTCCCTAAGCGGGAAGTCGTCCAGGTAACAATCGACGGCCTTCCTGAGGACGCTCCCGAGCTAAAGCTTTCGCGACTACTGGACGAGTACCGCCAAACCCGGGAAGAACGCCTTAAGAACGAAACCAAGCGCAAACAGGCCGCTTCAAGCTTGCTGATCGTGGGTCTTCAGCAACGACTCTTATCGTCGATTGAGGCCTTCGCCCGTACGCTGAAGGTCCATCGCAACACAGTCAAGCGGCAATGGGAGAAGATGCAGGCTGAAACCCTCCAAGAGGAAGAATCGTCGTCAGCTCAGGACCTGCTTACCGGCAGCGTCGACTACGACGATGACCGAGCCACACTCGAAGAAGATCAACTGCGTGCCGAAGAAGACGCTCAGTTTGAAGCCGCATCGGCGGCATCTCTCGGTTCACTCGAAGATCTGAACGCCCAGCAGCTGTTCGCACACGAACAGAAACTGCTCGATGACATGACTGACGTCGCCGAGCAGGCTCGCGGCCATTCCGATGCCCGGACCGAAAAGCTCATTGAGTGGATTCGCGAAAAAATGTGCCCAAACCTCGGGAAGCGAGGTGCCCAGTGGAACGACACTCGAGTCCTGATTTTCACTGAGTACGACGACACCAAACGGTATCTCGTCGGACGTCTGGAAGCGGCGATCCAAGGTAGCGATCGGGCTGAACAGCGGATTCAAATTTTCCATGGTCCGACGCCGCCCCCCAAACGCGAAGAAATCAAACAGGCGTTCAACACCGACCCCCGCCGACATCCTGTCCGCATTCTGATTGCCACCGATGCCGCCCGAGAAGGTTTAAACCTTCAAGCCCATTGCCACAATCTGTTTCACTTCGATGTGCCGTGGAACCCCAGCCGTATGGAGCAGCGAAACGGCCGAATTGACCGGAAGCTCCAACCCAAGGACGAGGTGTTTTGTCACTACTTTGTTTACACCCAACGCCCTGAAGACCGAATTCTTCAGGTCCTCGTTCGCAAAACCAAGACCATCAAAGACGAACTCGGCAGTCTTTCGCAGGTCATTGATGCTCGTCTAGCGAAGTCCATGAGCCAAGGCATTCGTCACCGCTCCATCGATACGCTTGAAAGCGAATTGGAAACGGCTGACCTGGACGATTATCGGCGCGCCGCGATTGAGGACGAACTGGAAGCGGCACGAGAACGCCAGCACGATCTCCGCCAACAGATCGACCGCCTGCGGTCGCTGCTGGAAAACTCTCGCAAAAGCATCGGACTGGACGACACCCATTTTCGGTCGGCCATTTCCTGTTCATTGCAAATCATGGGTGCAAAACAGCTATCGCCGGCCAAAGACGAAAATGGCATCGACTGCTTCGAGTTCCCTGCCCTCGACGAAAGATCCGGTGCCGACCCCACGTGGGCGGAAACAATGGATACCCTCCGTGCCCCTCGTAAACGAGACCAGAAGCTTTGGGAGTGGCGCAGATCATCACCGATTCGCCCAGTCGTATTTGAAGACCCAGGTGTCGTTGGCGACGACGTCGTCCACCTCCATCTCGAACAGCGGGCCGTTCAGCGGCTGTTGGGAAGGTTCACTGCCCAAGGGTTCGTCCATCACGACCTCTCACGTGCCTGCTTCGCCCAGGCCTCCGATTCCATCCCTCGTGTCATCCTGCTGGGCCGCCTGGCACTTTACGGCGAAGGCGCTGCCCGACTTCACGAGGAGCTGATTCCCGTGACGGCACGCTGGACCGATCCGGAGATTCGCAAAGGCCCTCTCGCTCCCTATGCGAAAGACACCGAGGCGAAGACGCTTGCCTTGCTGGAAGACTCGCTGCTCACCGCTGGTGGTATCAAGCTCACGCCGGAAGTCGTCAGCCAACTGCAAGCCGCCGCTCCAAATGACATCCATGAACTCCTCCCTCAGCTCACCACGCGCGGTGAAGAATATGCGGCAGATGCCATCAAGAAGCTCGCTGCCCGGGGTGCCGCCGAAGCCAAGGCCATGAAAGAGATCCTGGAAACCCAGCGCAAGCACATTTCAGAAACGATCAAGAGTATTTCAAAGTTCAGTCCTGCTCAGTTGCTCATCGACTTTGGGGATGAGCAGAACGAACTGGAGCAACTTAATGCCAACAAGCGGTACTGGACCAAGCGTCTTGAGGAACTACGAGAAGAATTGAAAACGGAACCTGCCCGCATCGAAGATCTGTACACGGTCAAAGCGACGCGTGTGGAACCGGTTGGACTCGTGTATCTCTGGCCGGTGACGGGGTAAGCAGCCATGGCAAAATCACCAGAAGAACTCGCTCATCAGGAGTGGATCGGCTACGTTCAGCCGGTCGGTCTCGTCGTATCGGTCCCAGCCATGCTGGAGGCTCAGTGCTACGTCAACAAAAACATCATGGCCGAGCATGCCCAGTTCCTGAGCTGCCTGCCACGTGATAACGATCAGCCCATCCCGGAAATCCGCGATCTGGCCGAGTTCACCCAGAAAGTACTCGACTGGGAAGCGGCAGACCTTGTCGACATCCCCGCTCGCGGGCCGCTACCAGGCAATATGGCCTCCCTCGAAGTCATTCTACCCCAGTACAACGAAACCCTGCGTCCTACCCAGGCCGTTCCGGCCTTCAAGCCGGAAGAAGGGCAAAGTCCTTGGATGATGCTGATCCAGGAACTACCCGCAGGCACCGATTTCGATGATTCCTCCGATGACGACACAGCCGGGCACTGGAATGCGGCTCCCCAGGCCAAGTTCGAGCGTCTCCTCCGCGAATCAGGCGTCCCGATCGGCCTGATCTCCAATCGCCGCCAGCTTCGCCTCGTCTACGCGCCGAAGGGGGAATCAAGCGGTCACGCGACGTTCATTGTCGATGAAATGACCCAGGTTGCCGGCCGACCGATGTTCGCCGCCCTGCACATGTTGCTGTGTGCCGACCGCATGTTCACGCTGGGGGAAAAGCAGCGTCTGCCGGCCATCCTCGAGAACAGCCGTAAATACCAGAACACGGTATCCACGAAACTGGCCGAACAGGTTCTCGCTGCCCTGTACGAGATGATGCGAGGCTTCCAGGCTGCCGACGATGTTCGCCAGGGGGATCTCCTGCGCGAAGTACTCGGAAGCGCCCCCAACCACGTCTATTCAGGCCTGTTGACCGTCCTGATGCGATTGGTGTTTGTGATGTATGCCGAGGATCGCGACCTGCTCTCCAGTGATCCGGTTTACTCGAATTACTACTCCGTGACCGGTCTGTTTAATCGGCTGCGGGAAGATGCCGGGCGGCATCCCGACACGATGAATCAGAGGTTCGGGGCCTGGTCGCAGCTCATCACGCTGTTCCGTCTCATCTACGAAGGGGGGCAACACGGCGACTTCAAACTTCCCGGCCGCAAAGGCTACCTGTTCGATCCCGAGCGTTATCCTTTCCTGGAGGGTCGGCAACGAAAGTCGAATCCATCGGACGAAGCGCCTCCGATTCCGCGCGTGAGTGACGGGATCGTCTATAACGTCCTGCAGAACCTGCTCATCCTCGATGGCGAGCGTCTTAGCTACCGTAGCCTGGATGTCGAGCAGATTGGTTCGGTCTACGAAACGGTGATGGGATTCAACTTGGAGGTGGCTCGAGGGAAATCGATCGCCATCAAGCCGGTGAAGACGCATGGTGCGCCGGCGACGATCAACCTGGAAGAGTTGCTCGCCACGAAGGGAAAGGACCGAGCTAAGTGGCTCAAAGAGCAGAGCGACCAGGCACTTGGCAAGGATGCAACCAAGCTCCTTAAAGATGCAGAAACTGTTGAGGATCTACTAAAGGCCCTCGACAAGAAGATTCAGAAGAAAGTGACTCCGCGGATCGTACCTGAGGGAGCGATCGTTCTGCAACCCTCGGATGAACGTCGGCGGAGTGGCTCGCACTACACGCCTAGGTCGCTCACCGAACCAATCGTTCGTACGACACTGGAACCGATTCTGAACCAGCTGTGCGATCCGGAAGTGGAACTGCCCGAGATTTATCAGCCTTCAAAAGAGGATAAGAAACGTTACACGGCTGGCGAGATTCAAGCTCGGGTGTTGCAGTCCAAACAGGCGATCGAATATGCAAAACTAGCACGGGAAGTTGGCACGCCCCATCCGGCGCAGATTCTCGATTTGAAAATCTGCGATCCAGCGATGGGCTCTGGAGCGTTTCTGGTCGAGACATGCCGACAGCTTGGTGATCACTTAATCGATGCCTGGGCATCTCATGGCCTTACACCGGCCGATATTCCCCCGGACGAAGACGAGGTTCTTTATGCCCGACGTACGGTTGCACAACGTTGCCTGTACGGCGTCGACAAGAACGTCATGGCGGTTGATCTTGCTAAGTTGTCGCTCTGGTTGGTTACGCTGGCTAAAGACCACCCGTTCACGTTCCTCGACCATTCATTGCGGCACGGTGATTCGTTGGTCGGTCTTACGCGTAAACAGATCATTGGGTTTCACTGGGAACCCCTAAAACAAAAACAGTTTGGCGAGGAATTAATTCAAAAGCGACTCGACAAGGCGACCGAGGCTCGTGCGAGGATTCTCAACGCACCCGAAGACACCAGATACCGTGATCAGGAACAACGATTAGCAAATGCTGAGGAAGCGTTATCCGTAATTCGCTTGGCCGGACATGCATGTGTGAGTGCATTTTTTGCGGAATCCAAGACGAGAGAGCGAGAAAGGCTTTGCCAAGAGTACTTCACAGATGTCGAACGGTTGTTCAACGATATCAACCATGGCAAGCTAAACATGACCGTCCATAAGCGACTTATTCATGCCACAAAAAGCCTTAGCACTGGTGAGCACCCGCTTGTCCCATTTCATTGGGAAATTGAATTCCCTGAGGTGTTTTCACGAGTGAACGGCGGGTTCGATTCGTTTGTCGGTAATCCGCCATTTGCCGGCAAAAACACGCTTGTAAATGGGAATCGTGATGGTTTCCTAGACTGGTTGAAGATTATACACAAAGAGTCGCATGGCAACTCTGACCTAGTCGCCCACTTTTTTCGTCGGACTTACCAAAATCTCCGCATAAACGGGTCATTTGGACTTATTGCCACCAATACTATTTCCCAGGGTGACACACGTACAACCGGACTTAGTTGGATTAGAAAGAATGGCGCGACAATTTATTACGCAAATCGTCGCCTCCGTTGGCCAGGACAAGCCGCTGTCGTCGTAAGTGTAGTTGCAGTGACGAAAGGAATGATCCGTCCACCATATTCATTGAATGGAAAGCCAGTGGACGAGATATCCGCTTATCTTTTTCCACTCGGCATGGACGACAATCCGCATGTATTGATTGCGAATGCCGGGCTCTGCTCGAATGGAGTCAAAATATATGGCACAGGCTTCACATTCGACGACTCGGACAATAGCGGTCTTGCATCACCGATATTGAAAATGGAAGAATTATTCGCAAAGTCGCCACGAAATCGGGACCGCATATTCCCTTACCTTGGAGGCGAGGAGCTCAACTCTAGCCCACGACAATTTCCCAATCGCTTTGTAATCAACTTCGGTGAAATGGAGATTGAGAAAGCCGAGGAGTGGCCAGACGTCCTCGCCATTGTCCGTCAAAACGTCAAGCCGCAGAGAGACAAGGTTAAGGATCGTCGCTGCCGATCTCTCTGGTGGCAATATGAGCGACCGCGTTCCGAATTTTTTAGTGCCCTCAGTTCGGAGAGTAGAGTTCTTGTTTTATCTCGGGTTGGCAATCATGTTTCGTTCGCATTTACTCCATCTAGCTACGTCTTCGCAGACTCTCTCGTTGTATTTCGATTCTCTGACTTTTCTGAATTCTGCATTATGCAGAGTCGCGTGCACGAGATCTGGGCAAGGTTCTTTTCATCTTCAATGAAAGATGATCTTCGATATACATCATCTGACAGTTTTGAAACATTTCCATTCCCAAACAATCCGTCGCTGTGCCGTTCGTCTGGAGAATTATACGAAACATACCGAGCTTCATTAATGTTGAAGTCTACAGAAGGTTTGACTGCGACCTACAATCGATTCCACGATCCACAAGAGAAGTCGCCTGAAATCGAAAAACTACGCGAACTGCATGCGAAAATGGACAATACAGTTTTAGAAGCCTATGGCTGGCAAGATCTAGCAGAATCTGTTCATTGCGAGTTCCTACTAGACTACGAGGAAGGAGACGAAGACGACAGCGGTAAGAAGTCCAAAAAGAAAAAGCCCTGGCGTCTTCGCTGGCCTGATGAGTTCCGTGATGAAGTTCTCGCCCGTCTTCTCGAACTCAATGAACAGCGGCACAAAGAGGAATTGCTGACGGGCAATCCGGCCACAAAGCCATCCAAGGCCGAGGATAAGCCCAAACCTGCGAAGAGAAAGAAAGCAAAACGCAAGGAGCAGACACCAACGGCAGAACTATTCGCCTCCACCCTGGAACGAGAGCATCGCTATCTGCTGATAATACTCCGTCACTGGGAGGGCCGTACCGTTACGCGACGTGTTCTCAACGAATGCATGATCCTGATGCTCGATGACGCACTTCGCACGGCATTGCTTAGAAAGAAGATTATTTCCGCTTCAAGCCAGAACGAGGTCGGCGTCAATCAGATTCTCAACGATCTGGATATCGATGGATTTATCGAGCAAGCGGGAACCGACCACCAGCAGGCATGGCGTATCACCTCGTCCGCTCCTAAGAACATCGAGATGTCTGCGGATGACCAGAAACGACTGGACGAGGTACTGGAATTCTTACGGAGGGAGCAGGAAGCCGGTAAGGTTACCGTGACTGAGGAGGTTGTCGATGCCGACGTCGACCTTATTCCCACTTCGTGAGGAACCATTAGCTCCAGCAGCCGGCCGGCATGGACCTGTCCTGTGGCTCCAACGTGTGGTCATCCTTTCACAGCTCGATCCCACGGCCGTGATTCGCGACATCTCATTTCGTCTTGGTCTGAACATCATTAAGACGAAACAGATGAAGGCCCGCGGAGGCCCGGTCGCCGGCCACAGCCTCGGTAAAACGCTGTTGATGCGGATGATCCGCTACACGCTTGGCGAGCAACACTTCGGGACGCAGGATACCCAGGATAACTTGGCGTCTACGCTTGGGCTGGAGAATGCCCACGTCGTCGCCCAGTGGAACGTCCAAGGCGAAGACTGGACCGTCATCAGGCCACTGAGTGCGGACCATGCAGCCGATTCCTACGCAGTTCCCAGCGATGACTGGCAGGCAGCCATCACGACCCATGACGGGAAGATTCCTCACAAAGACTTTGTTCTTCGTGTCCAGGATGCGATGCTTTCGGAGCTTCCCCAGTTCTCACTCCCCCGCGGCCGAGAAGCCCGTTGGCTGGATATCCTGGCCTGGCTCTCTCGCGATTACCAATGCGGCTACCGCAAGGCCAACGAATGGCGACACGACGACGCCAACCCCGGGTCCCCCCTCGATCGCGACGAGAACAGCCTGATCATGCAGTGGGTGATGGGGCTCATGAACGCGGACGAAGTCGAACTGCGTCTGAAGCATGGCAAGCTTCTAAAGGACCGAGGGTACTTGAAGACTTCGGCAGAACAGATTCAGCGAAGACTGGAAACGCTCTGGGAGCCGCTTCGGGAAACGCTTGAATTGGGGGATGAAGCCGAAATGGACGGCGACCAGCCTTCCTTCGACAGCGTCAACCCGGTGACCGTCGCCAACAAAAAAGTGAGATCGCTCACAGGCCTGCGATCGGAGCGAGTCGCTGAGTCTAAGATCGCTAAACTCCAAGAGGAGTACGCGATCGCCCAACAAGCCGTAATGGACGCGGCAGCTGCGGTCGGTGATTGCCAAGGCCGCATTAAGCTCATCACCCAACAGATTGCCGAGTACGAATCAGACCCCACCAAGCCCTTCGCTCGCTGCCAAGCCGATCCATGTTGGATCAAGGAACGTGCCAAGCGGACCGCCAAGGACCCTGCCAGGGATAGCCACCTAGATGATTTTCGAGAGAAGCTTGAAGCCGTCGAGAAGCAAATCAAAGTAGAACGGCAGTCGAAGAAGGCCCTGGAAAGGTCCGCTGCCGCCGCCAGGGACGCCCTGACAGATGAAGAGAAACGTCTGGCGAAAGAACTTTCGGGCATCAACCAAAAAATCGGGCAGTGGAAAGGCGTGGCCAAAGAGGCTCTGCGTCTCGATGCTCTGGCCAAGTCAGTCAGCCAAGCGGCCAAGAAGCTGAAGAAGGCAGACAGCGACGTTGAGAACTCGCTCAAGACGCTGGACGAGTTGAGAAAGAAGTATCACCGAAAGCTCCGAAAGTTCTCTAGCGTCTATGACCAGGTGCTGAAGGAGATCTTCGGACCGACCGCGACGGGGGACATCCAGGTCGACGGAAATGGCCTGCACCCAGCCCCAGACAAGCGACTCGCCCCAGCCGGCGCTGCCATGTCCGTGATGACGACTGTCTTGGCTTTCGACGTGAGCTGCCTGGCCGCCAGCGTCTACGGTATCGGCCACCATCCTCGGTTCCTGCTCCACGACAGCCCCCGAGAAGGAGACATGGAAGGTCCACTATTCGGCCGACTCTTTGAAATCGTCGAGGAGTTGGAATCCAAGTTTGATAGTAGTCATAATGTGTCCTTCCAATATATCGTGACAACTACATCCGAACCTCCTAAACACTTGGCCAGCCCGAAGGGGCCTTATGTAATTGAGACGCTGGATGCCACGACCGACGATGGACTGCTGATGCGGAAACGGTTTTAGCGAAGCAATATCGTTGTCGACCGATAGGCTGGATACCTAGCCAGAAGGTCATGGGATACGGTACTTCTGACTTGTTCCTCTTGTTTCAATAGGAACTCAGTCAGATCTACTCGAACCTCGCATAGTGCCACAAAGGAGAAAACCAAGTTGCCTGACGCCAACCACCCCCATGACTATCAACGGTCGATTAATCAATATCAGCTTTCAGTTCGACTTTTCGGCCCAATTCAATTGTCGCCCGAGTTAAATCGACGCACGGATCGAGTCATTAAATCACACAGCCAGGACAGGGATCACTTTACGGAAATCACCATTAGTGAAAATAGAATGCAAGGTGGAATCGTTGTAGATTACTATGTCAAAGCTCGTTCGCGCCGATCAGCTGAGCAGGTAGGGTATGTCTATCTGTCTCAATTGTGCGACCTGCTGAGTGCCGTCACCGATTGCCCGGTACAGTTTTTTCAGACCGAGGAACAAGCACGAGGTGAAGGAGGTCGCCAACATCGCCAGCCAATGCGAAATGCCAGAACGGTTCACCTGGAAGAATGGTCCTGGATTACAGGATCACTGGTCGCTCTTCGCCGCGACCACCCTCGCTACCTCGCTGCGGCAAGCTGGTTTCGCAAGGGGCTGACGGGTGACGATTGCCTTGATCAGTTCTGTTGCTTCTTCAGGGTAATCGAACGGCTGGCAGCTTCATACGCGAACAAGAGTCAGTGGAAAAAAGAGGAAGGAGGTGTCCGTCGCGCCATCGCTCAGCTTACCGATGACCTTTTCGGCACCAATGGAATTCCGGAACTGCTTGCCAATGAATCACGCATCAAGGAGGCAACCACTCTACGAAATAACATTTCCCACGGGAATGAACCGATCACCATCGAAATGATCGAGACTGCCAGTGCGTTGTTGTATCCTATTCAAGATGCCGCATTTTGTGTCCTCGATTGTCTAAGAAAAAGAAAGCTACAATTCGACTCATAGTCGGATAAGTGCGTTCCACTGAAGTGTAACTGAATGTTTGCTGCACGACTGGGACTGGCGAGATTGACGACTTCAGATTCTCGATTAACTCGTTCGACCAAAAGATTCAGGGAAGTAACACCATGGCTCCTCTAGAAGTTCGCCGCACTCTGGTCGACTCCTTGCAGCTTGACCTAATTGGGCCGACCGGGCCGCTCGGCGATCATAAAGAACTGCTCCCACAGTCACCTTCCCGTTGGTATTTGACCGGCTTTCTGGTACCGACCGATGCGGACGAAGAGCAGCGATGCGATCCAACCAGCAATGATGAGTTGGATCAGGCTGCTGAACCAGCAGGGATAGACGACAGTGACTCGCCGGAAAAACCTGCGGCGCGGCGATCCTATTTGCCAAGCAGCATGGGCATCAGCGTTCTTGTCTCCAAATCAGTCACTGAGCTGGGAGCTGTCGTACGGTACGGGGAATACTTACGCGTCGAGCATGACGAAGGCTACTCAGGGCCACAGCAATGGCAACGCGTGCCCAAAGAAGAAATCGTACCTGTCAAAATCGGCACGAAGGTGCCAGACCATGGGGTGATCCCTGTTCCAAATAGCCGCGGGGTCGAGTTGGTTTGGTCAGTTCGGGGAGTCCCTGATTCCAACCTTGATGGTGGACTCCCCAATGGGACGAGGAGCCTGTCGATATTTGTCGTCAATCGCCGAAAAGCGGCTCCCGATGAAACTCGTGATGAAGGATTTATCTTCCAGGTCGAACTCGTACTTGGTAGCACGGAATCGTTTGTCGCCCGACCGAACCTCCGCAGCCTGGAAAGTGATGACTGGGACGAACGGGTTGCGGATCTGCAATACCGAGAATCATACGAATTTGCTGTAGGGCACAGCGTAGCTACTGACAGCGTTGTCGAAGAGGGCCACTGTCGGACTGTCAGGACGAGTTGGCTCCCTACGGCAGAAGTAGAAAAAGTCGCTCCCTCGAAGATTACCGGGGTGACGCTAGAAATGGAGTCACTTGCCGCCCTGCAAGATGGAACTGACGCTCAGAATCAACTCGGGACGTTCGTCAGCAATTACAAGACTTGGATTGACCAGCAAAGAGGATCACTGTCGGGTTTATCGCAACACCGCCGAGATACTGCTGAGGAACTCTTGCATCGGGCGAATATCGCTGCCAATCGAATCCAGTCTGGAATCGACCTGCTGGCTGATCCCCAGTGCCTGGATGCGTTTCGGCTCGCCAACAAGGCAATGGCCGCCCAGGGACGTCGTCGCCTGGCCTTGCAACTTGGCAAAAAGCCTGAAGAGATCGTTCCAGCATGGCGGCCATTTCAGCTGGCATTCATTCTGATGAACCTGAAGGGGATTGCTGATCCCAAGAGCAATGATCGAGAACTGGTCGACCTGCTGTTCTTTCCAACCGGTGGTGGTAAGACGGAAGCGTATCTCGGACTGGCTGCGTTTACGTTGGTCTTGAGAAGGCTGCGGAATCCAGGCCTGACGTCGGCCGGCCTAAGCGTGTTGATGCGATATACGCTGCGTCTTTTGACACTGGATCAGCTGGGAAGAGCCGCAGCCCTAGTATGTGCCCTGGAGCTTGAGCGTCAGCAAGACGTCCAAAAGCTTGGTGAGTGGCCATTCGAGATCGGGTTGTGGGTTGGAATGGCAGCGACTCCAAATCGTATGGGCAGGAAGGGAGACACGGATTCCCATTCCGCTCGACGCAAGACGATCGCTTTCAAGAACGATGATCGCAAGCCATCCCCAATTCCGCTGGAAGAATGCCCGTGGTGCGGCGAGAAATTCAAGGCCAACTCATTTCAGCTGTTACCCAGTACCGATGACCCGACCGATCTTCGCGTCACGTGCGCAAATCGACACTGTGACTTCTCACGGGGCAATAGCCTGCCGATTCTCTCTGTCGATGAGCCAATCTATCGCCGCCTACCTTGCTTTCTAATTGCGACGGTCGACAAGTTTGCCGCCATGCCCTGGACGGGCGAGGTCGGCGGGTTCTTTGGACGCGTCGATCGCGTCGACTCAGAAGGGTTTTATGGACCATGCAATCCTTCTGCCGGACGCCCTTTGCCAGTCGATCGACTGCCACCGATGGACCTGGTGATTCAAGACGAGTTGCACTTGATTTCAGGACCGCTGGGAACGATGGTTGGGCTTTATGAATCGGCATTGGATGAATTATCGTCGAAGGATGTAGATGGTAAGAGCGTTCGTCCAAAGATAATTGCTTCGACTGCCACGGTACGACGAGCCCAGAGTCAGATCCGTGCGTTGTTCAATCGGCGAGACGTCGATGTGTTCCCGCCGCCAGGACCAGACATTCGAGATTCCTTCTTTGCACGTACGCACACCACGCAGGAAAGCAATGCCCGTCAGTACGTGGGAATTGCGGCGCAAGGCCGAAGCCCCAAGGTGATTATGTTGCGTGTGTACCTGGCCCTGCTGGGTACCGCCCAGAAAGCTTACGACGAAGCCGGTGGACGCAAAGTCGAAAGCAATCCGGCTGATCCCTACATGACCCTACTTGGCTACTTTAATAGCTTGCGAGAACTAGGTGGCGCACGTCGGTTAATTGAGGACGAAGTCCGCACCCAGCTGATAGCTCGTGGTTCTCGCAGGCGTATCGGTGAGGTAGACGGACTGTTCAAGGACCGCACAATCGCCTACGAGCCGGTTGAACTTACCAGCCGAGTTACGACCGACAAGGTTTCCGAGGCCAAACGTCGCCTTGAACAGCAATTCAAAGAAAAGGAACACGTCGACGTGGCGATCGCCACGAACATGATTTCGGTCGGTCTCGATATTACACGGCTGGGCCTTATGGTTTGCTTCGGCCAGCCTAAAACCAGTTCCGAGTACATCCAAGCAACTAGCCGCGTGGGACGCGATGACCAGCGACCTGGTCTCGTCGTTACGATTCTAAACATCCATCGGCCGCGGGATCGTTCACACTACGAGCGTTATGCTGCCTTCCACGAATCTTTCTATCGGAGCGTAGAGGCGACCAGCGTGACACCATTCTCACCACGAGCGCTCGATCGTGGCCTTGCAGGCACGTTGATCTCGCTGATTCGGCAAGGGCACTTGCCGATGACGCCACCTCGGGGAGCCACGGAGATACTGAGCGAACTTCCTCGACTTGCATTTGCCGTGAGGCTACTCGCAGAACGTGCATTCGAGACACAGTCGCGCGACACGAGCCAACAAATAACGGATGCCAGGGAACTGCGTATGAAAGTCGAGGCACGCTGCAAGGACCTCCTCGACGAATGGGAAAAGATTGCGAAGGAACAACACGACGCAGGAGGTGCCTTGCAATACCAAACAGAAGCGGGAAATGCCCAACGTTTGTTGTACGAGTTTCTAAATCCTGAATTGAAGACGCTTCCGCCTAGGCACAAAAAGTTTCGAGCCAATCGTTCGATGCGGGACGTTGAACCAAGCGTCAATCTGTGGCTCAAGACGATCGACGGCGTAGAAATTGACAGTGAGGAGGAAGACACATGAGTCGTCGACCAGGAAGCCGGCCGCATGGCCAAGTCAGACGAAGCCAGCTGATCACATCATTCGGACCAGGCTCCATGATGGACCTGCCCAACCATTCTGTTCTGATTGGCGGCCTAGATTCTTGGACGTCCGGTGGCGATGAGATTATCGAGCCACGCCTCGTGGATAAGCTAAAGGACCTTTTCGATCCTCCGCTTCAGGATCTAAAGCTTTTCGCTCCTCCCCCTGACAATGATGATCCGACCGGTCCTCAAACTGGAATAACGGCGTGGCAGTTCCCAGAGTGGTTCATAACTCAGGATGTTGATAGCGAACCGCGCAGTGGCGTCGTACGTTCGCGGATGCTGGTAAATCGCCGAAGATTATCCAATGGCAAGTTCATCGACGACAATCGAAAGAAACGTAGCGTCGTTCCGGTTCGCTTCGTACGAGCGTGCCGAAATGGGCACATAGGCGACATCGATTGGTTCAGCTTTGTACATGGTGGCCATACGGAGTGTCGACGCCAAATGTGGATCGAGGAGCGGGGCACTAGCGGTGATCTGGCTGAAGTCTGGGTACGATGCGAGTGCGGGCGAGGTGAACGCAGCATGGCACAGGCCGCTGAGTCGCCGCAAACCTTGGGACGATGCGATGGCTACAGACCATGGCTCGGTCCCTTCGACAACGAACAGTGCGGAGAACCGAATCGGTTACTGATTCGCACCGCCAGTAACGCGTATTTCCCTCAACTCATGAGTGTAATTTCCTTACCCGACCGCAATGAAACGTTGCGCGAAGCCGTCGAGGCTGTATGGGATTTCATCGGTGAAGTGGAGGATGCCGGCGAAGTTAAATACGAACGCAAAAAGGCGAAGGTCAGTGCTGCGCTCGATGGCTTTAAGGATGAAGAAGTGTTTGCCGAGATAAAGGTCCGTAGAGGTCAATCCGCGGGAGCCGGCAAGTCCATTAAGCAAGCCGAGATGGAAACACTGATGGCGAGCAAGGACGCGATCGGTGATGATAAACCGGACGGCAATTTCTTTGCTCGCAACCTCCCACAAAACGAGTGGGATATGCCCTGGATGAACCAAGTGGAACGCGTCGTACTCGTCCACCGCCTACGCGAGGTCATGGCTCAGGTTGGCTTCACGCGATTTGAAGCTGTGTCACCGGATATCGACGGAGAACTGGAGATGGGCGTTCGCCGTGCATCACTGGCCAGGGAGATTTCCTGGCTACCTGCCATTGAGAACCGAGGTGAAGGCGTTTTTATTCAATTTCGTAAGGACGCGGTTGAGCAATGGGTGGCTCGCAAAGATGTGATTGCCCGAGGGAAGCGACTCCTGGCGGGATACGAAGCATGGAAGGGAGAGCACTCTGGAGCAAGCAAGAAATTCGTGGAAGCAGGTGGCATGCTTCCGTACATATTGTTTCACTCGTTCTCGCACCTGCTTGTTACCGCCGTCTCGCTGGAATGTGGATACCCGGCTAGTTCGATCCGCGAACGCATCTATACGATTCCTGAAGTTGGATATGGCGTCCTCCTATATACTGGTACATCGGATGCAGAGGGGACGTTGGGCGGTCTCGTGCAAGTTGGACGGCGAATCCATGAACACATCCGCAACGCGTTGAAGATGGGTGAGCTTTGCTCGAATGACCCGGTTTGTGCGCAGCACGAGCCTGCGAATCAACATGAACGCCGTTTTTTGCACGGCGCGGCTTGCCACGGGTGCCTACTGATATCAGAGACCTCTTGCGAACAACACAATGAGTTCCTCGACCGGGCTCTGGTTGTTCCAACCGTAGATCATCTCGGAGTCGAATTCTTTGGTTCGGCAGGGCTATGAACGGCTGTCTGGAGAAACTCAGCAATAGCGATCTGCAAACCCTAGTGTCGGCACTGCGATCGGAGCGACTTGCTCCGCCGTATACGGCACTACAGGTCGCCCGATTCGTGCCGGCGTCCGTAGTCGATTCGACGCGCTCATCGTTGGCGGAATTGGTAGAACAGGGTTTCTCAGAAAAGCAAATCGCAACGGCAATCGAATTGATCGTGGAAGATCGCTTGGGACGCCAAGGTTCAAAACCTCCGATCGACCTGGTAACGTCCGGCCCAGAGGCTCCCGGAATAACGAACCGCGATACGTCGGTAGTCGTCCGCGAGTTATTCTCCCATGCCAATGATTCTGTAATCGTCATTGGATATGCCGTTTATCAGGGACAGCAAGTCTTCGAGGCACTTGCTCGTCGTATGGAACAGATTCCTTCACTTCATGTCCAATTCTTCCTAAACGTTCCGCGAACTGACGCAGATACAACTTCCTCAGAGATCCTAATTGCAAGGTTTAAGCAGCGATTCAAGGATAAACACTGGCCTACAGGTTGCCGGCTTCCTGAAGTCTACTATGACCCGAGATCAGTTGCGGACGATGTCCCCGTTCGCTCCTCGCTACACGCCAAATGTATCGTGGTCGATTCAAGGAAAGTATTTGTCTCGTCTGCAAACTTCACAGAGGCCGGTCAAGAGCGAAATATTGAAGTCGGACTTCGGATTGATAGTAAGTGGCTTGCTGGTCAAATTACGAATCACTTTCGGCAATTGTTTAACCACGGATTCGCGAAACGCGCGTTCTAAACGTGCTGGCTTCGGTTTCATGCCTACGGCGACACCGCAAACCTTTGCCTGGAGATGGCAGGTCATGTTTCGTATGCTAATACCTTTCGATAACTTCAATGTAATCAATTCAACGCCCTGTCTGATCAACAACTGGCAGGCAAACTGACAATCGATAATCAGGCAGCAAGGTTGTGGCGCACATCGTTTTTGGGTGGGAGTTGGGCGGAGGCTATGGGCACTTGGGGCCGTTTCGTCCAGTGGCCGAGCGTTTGATGGCGTCCGGGCATCGCATCACGTTGATCGTGAAGGACCTTGCTCGGGCGGGCGCGGCGTTCGGCGATCTGGACGTTCAGCTTTATCAGGCACCAGTGAAGATTGGCAAAGCGATTCCCCACACCCCTTCCCCGGCCACGTTCGGGCATTTGTTGCAGAATGTGGGGTTTGGTGATCCAGAGGAACTGAGAGCGATGGTCCAGGCCTGGCGGAATCTTTATCACTTGATTCGCCCCGACTGCCTCGTCCTCGATCACGCTCCGACGGGCATTCTCGCCTCACGCGGGCTCTCGATTCCCTCCTTTACCATCGGCACCGGATTCTTCTGTCCCGTCGATGAATTCCCCCTGCGAGAAATGGCTCCCTGGCGGCCGTTGCCGAAGGAAGACCGAGCGAGTAACGAACTAAAGTTTGTCAACCGGATCAATGGCATTCTGCAAAGCAATCAACAGCCCAAAATCGACCGGATCGGCCAGATCTATTCCGACGTCACGGCCAACTTATTAACTACGTTCCAGGAACTCGATCACTATCCGCACCGCCAGGGCGGCGAGTACCTGGGGGCTTGGTCAGCGAAGAAGCAGATTCGCGGGGGGGACTCAGCTGAAACTCTTTGGCCAGACGGCGAAGGGCTGAAGGTTTATGCCTATCTGAAACCGTTTCGGGCGATCAAGGATTTGCTGCGGTGGTTGGGGGGCCAGGGATGCTCGACGCTTGTTGTTGGCGATGGTCTGAATACGGCGGAACTAGGCCAGTCGCTGCCACCCAATGTTCGTCTGGCGGATCGCCATTTCGATCTGGCCACCGTAGTCAAGTCGTGCGACCTCGCGATCATGAACGGAAATCACGGAACCTGCTGTGAGTTCCTCCTGGCCGGGCGGCCGGTGTTTCATATCCCTCTCACATTTGAACAGGCCGTCTTCAGCCGTCGAACGCATGAACTAGGCGTTTCACTCGATGCTGTGCCCAATCAAACTCAGCAAGTCATTCAACAGTTATCGGCGATGATGAAGTCCTGCTCGTTTCGTGATCAGGCCGAGACATTCGCGGCGCAGTACGCGGAGTTTGAGCCTGAACAGGCAATGGAGCGATGTACAGGCATTATCAAGCAGTTCCTCTAACGTTTTGGTGGTAATAGACTCGTGAGCTCTCCTCGGCGATTGATTCCAGCAATGTGCTTTGAGCCGATCTTTGGCCCCCTGACCGGTAAGCGGGTTGGGCTGGTCGATGGCGTCGCTCAGAATGTGGGGGACTGCCTGATCTACGCAGCGACGCGGCAGTTGCTCGACTACTTCCAAATCAACTGGCGAGCAGTCGAACCAGGTGAATCCGCGGAAATCGATACCCTGCTTCTATTCGGCGGAGGTAACCTGGGGAGCAATTATCATGGAGAAGTGCGACGACGCCAGACGGCACTGGCCACCGGGTTGCCTGCGATCATTCTTCCTCAGTCGGCGTACTCCCACGAACCGGTTGGTAGCGCCACCGTCTACCTGCGGGAACGATCCGGCCTGAAGTTCTATCCCCAAGCTCGTATCGCCCCTGACTTGGCCCTCGGCTATCAGCACATCCCACACAAGCCCACCAAGCTAGGCGGGCTATTCCTGCGCAAGGACGGCGAAGGGCGATTTCTCGGCTCAAAGTATCAAAGCCGAAGCCTGGGCGATCCAATTCAATTCGCCAAGTCTTCTAACGAGTACGTGCGATTTGCAGGTCAATTTGAGCATGTAGTCACCGACCGTCTGCATTTCGCGATCGCCGCCATGATGAATCAGGTACCGACCGTCTTGCTTGAGAATCAGACGCCTA
This sequence comes from Bremerella alba, assembly GCF_013618625.1. Lineage (NCBI taxonomy): Bacteria > Pseudomonadati > Planctomycetota > Planctomycetia > Pirellulales > Pirellulaceae > Bremerella > Bremerella alba. Next base: position 77,708 of record NZ_JABRWO010000011.1, read on the forward strand.
AGAATCGTGGGATGTGGGAGTGTTGGCTGAGGGATTTGGGATGCGGCTGGACAGATGCTCCAGATGGTGATGAATTGTTGTTTTAGAGCCAGGTGCTTTTTTGTACAATAAGTTGCGGGCTGTGATTCGTATCCCTCTCACGTTCGAAGAGGCCGTCTTCAGCCGTCGAACGCATGAGCTAAGCGTTTCGCTCGATGCTGCGCTGGAATGCCCCAAAAACCTAGCCCACCGTTGTGAGCGTTCGGTTTGCAGGTCAATTCCAGCGGTGCATGCCCAGGAAGACCTGGCCGGGGCGAAAGAGAAGGCGGAACTGGTCACCGAGAAGCTAACCACGCTGAGGCGCGGAGCGGCCGCCAAATGCTTCCGGGAAGACGTGAGTGAAACGTTGGCCTACATGGCCTTCCCCCGCGAGCACTGGACGCGTCTACGCAGCAACAACATGCTGGAGCGGATAATGAAAGAGATTCGCAGGCGTACACGCGTCGTGGGAGCGTTCCCCGATGTTGGGCCCGGCTGCGTCACATCGCATGCACCAAGTGAGGCACGCGACGTTACCTGGACATGGACCGGCTCGACGAACCGCAGGAGGCGGGAGAAGCTTTAACGTGAAAATCTTTTTTGTCGCGAGCGACAAAAAAGATTCCAGCGTCAGGAGGCTAAATCAAATGTGCACATCTGACGGACACTACCTTCGATGCCGACATCGATCGCCAACGAAGCCAAGTTGAAACCGTCATGAGCATGATCAAACGTAGGCTAGGCATCTGCGTCCGAGTCAAAACAGAACAAATCCGCAACAAAGAAATACACCTGGTGGTGCTGACGCGAAATGTTATGGTTCACTGGTAGACTTGAGTATTCGACAGAACCGCCCCGTCGACTTTTCTTTGCCAGAAAATCACTTTAGATCAAAATGCTCCATGATCCTGCTGGTTACCAACTCTAATGGCACTTTATCCTCGTAGAGAGGATCTTTGTCATTCATGTGTAGTCGCAAGTAAACTGTTTGATCATCGCAATGTCCAATTTGACCATCTATTTCTTGGGACTCAATTTCTACAAACCAATCCAAGCTGTCCAAGACGACTAACTCGGTGGTAACCAATGGAAATAAGGTCCGAATTCGTTCAGTAGCATTTCGAACAACGCGAAGTGCAAGATCCGGTGAGTCGCCTACCTCTTGATAGTTTTCCCGCCAATCGGGATCATTGAGTGCCTGAAAAACGGGATGGTCATCAAGGGTATTCCAGGTAGAAGAGTCAAAAACATTCACTTAATTCACCACTACTGACTTGAATGTACCATCCAGGCTATATAGCCACGTCACCCAACCATCTCGAACGCGTATTACATCACCAAACCGGTTGTCTGGAATAATGTCAAACCCTTTATTTGCATAGGCAACTTCTGCATTTTGTTGGATTCGAGCAAGGACGCTTGGGTCCGTCTTTCTGCCAATTTGATTAGGGATTTCCGCCAGGTCTGGGTACTGGTTTTTTAGTGCGGTAATTTTGGTTATCTTCCTGCCGGCTAACTCACTGTAATAATCCCCGGAGTGAATCTTCCTATGGAAGTCATCGGCAAAATTGACTCCACCATTGTTAAACGCTTGAATATATTTGTTGGCCGTAGGGAGGTCAGAGATTCCGTCTTTGACAACATTCCCGGCGTCGTCCAGTATATCGAACGTTCCATTCGCATTCGGCTTTACGGAATAACTGTTATGGACCCAAACGGCGAAGCCCCAGTCGTCGCCACCAATGAAATAGGTGTGATCTTCTGCCACTCGTAAATTGTAAACCTTTTTCTGATGCTCCGTAACTGTAACTGATTCGACAAGCGATGAATCCTCACTTAACCCAGCAAGTCGATCGCCAGGTTCCAACTGATGTCCGGGTTTCCAGCCATCTCCGACGACATAAAACGGGTGTTCAGAAGTCGTCTCGATCAAATGACCGTTTACTCTTAGTTCCAGGATTGTGCCAGCGAGCTCAAATACTCTTTCGATATAGCTTTCTCGTATATTTGCAGATGGATCATCCTCAGGTCTTGTCCAAATTACATCACCAACTTTCAGATTCTCGATGTTCTTGGAACCGTTTGGAGTACAGACTGGCGTGCCAGCTACAAAGCAAGTTGGGAGTTGTCCAGCGACGACGTCGAGGGCATTTTCCGTAGACTTTGCCGTGGACGTTACAGCATTGGGGACTTGTTTTGCCTGGGTTTCTACGACCTCCCCCACTGTGTCGATACTGTCTGTCACTAGTTCATTAGCAGCACGGGTACTACCTGACGCTGCACCGGCGATCTCGTCCGAAGACCTTGCAACTCTCCCGACAACACCACCAAAGTTGGGCAGAAATCCTGCTGTCAAGATGTTTACGCCAAGGCTTCCTGCAGCAACCGTACGCTCAAATGTGGTGGAGTCGGGGTGTGCCATTACGTAAATATCGGAGACTTCGCCTACGACAGGCACGACGCCGACAGCAGCGATCGCAAATGGACTTTGTCCGAAACTATGAACCGCCCCTTTTATTGGATCATCAAAAGCATTGCCAATCCCATTTCCATTGTAGGTAACTTTGTCTTCGCGGATCAGTTGATTTAGCCGTTTCGCTTGCTCCTTTATATCTGTAGCGGTTTTAGTCGTGTTATGGAATTGAGGCGAAGTATGCGTTGTCTCAATGTAGGTATCGAGAAGAATCGTCTTTATTTGAGGATGAGAATCGATCTGCAAATCAACTGACTGGCGAGGACCGCCAACCTCGATTGACCATCCGTGGTCTACGATTGCCTTAAGACGTTCAAGGCTTCTGAGTCCATGGTTTTGAGCGAATGTCCGTCCCAACTCAGGGCCCAGAAGTTCTATTGCAAATCCAGTAAGTTCGATATTTCTTGCTACCTCTGAGGACACTCCTTCTGAGGTCTTGATCTCTTCTCGCGAACTCTTGTTGAGAATCTGTGGTGCATTGGCTGGGCCTTGGACAGGTGTTGGAGGACTGACCCCTTCCGAGGCGGCGACAGCCTCGCTAGGCTGTTCTTGTTCACGGGCCTGACCTGTACTTTCAACGGCCAATTCTCTTGCCTGCATCTCTTGCAAGTTGCGATTTATCTGCGCCTCCGATTGGGCGAGCAATTGAGCAGCTTCGGCGGCTGCCATGTCGATCGTACTTTCGGTATCCGCGTCGGCTTGAGCACTGGCCCAGTCTTCGTAGCCCGCCCAAATGGCATCGGCTGCTGCGTGACGGGCTGCTTCCTGAGCGAGGAGCCGAACCGACCATGGATCGGTATTGTTTGAAAGCTCAGCGATTAACGCAGATTCGCTGGCGGAAGCTTGCTGCTGGGCAAAGCTTTTTCTTAAGGAAGCAATGTCTTGCGTCAGTTGAGACTCGTTGCCTGACGTAACATTGGCATGGGTCGTGGCCGCACCAAAGACACTCTGAACAGCTTGCTGGGAAGCCTGGCCAACATTGTTTTGATGGGTCGTGAGTTCCCGAGCTAATTGTGTCGCTTGATTACCCTCGAGGGAAAAGACGCTGGAAATATAGGATTGACTTAGTTGAGCAAGGGTTGCCTCGCGGTCTGAAGACGCGGCAGAAATCGCTGAATCGCGTGCGGTTTCATCGTTATCATTTTCAAATTGTCGTTGCGCCGTCTGAACAGCAATTTGAAAGTCCTTCTCGGCCTCAGCAGCGGACTGTTGAAACGAGCCAATCGCTTGTGCCAACTGAGAGCCCGAAGTACCAAGGCTATCGGCGATTGCAGACTGTTTTGCATGCTCGCTATTCGCCAAAGCGATGGAGAAAGAATACTCAGCTTGTGAAGTCGTTTGGGAAGCCGCTCCGGCTGCCGACTGATTCGCTTGTGCGGTAGATGTCGCCGCAATTGTCGCGTCTGCGTAGAGTTGGTTTTGTAGAGATGTCAACGCGTTTGTCGCATTGACTTGGGCATTCGCTCTGTCAACCAAAGTCTGAGTGTACGGCAACGACAATTCGGAATGGATTCCCGCGACTGCCGTTTGCTGGCTGCTGGCCTGCTGCGAGATGAATATTCCGAACGAAGCAACTTCAGCACTAGCATAGTTCATCTCTTCGGTCATAGCGGCGAGATTAGATGAATTGAGGTTAGAGTACAGACCGATCTCCAAATCCTTCCTTTTACCAGCGACATTCGTTGCAAACATCTTACTGGCAGTCGCGTTGCTCTTGAGTAGGCCTGTTTTTGCCGACACACTTGTTGAATTGAAATCGCCAAGTTTACCACTGACGGTAGTCGACCATGTTAGGCTAGCCTCTGCAGTATTCGTTATTTGAGCTAAATCGGCGTTCAACAATGCCGAATCAAAGTTGGATTCCGCGGATGGATTCTCATCGAATGTTTCGGCTTGGAACGTTTTCCATGCTGTAGCAACGTCAATAAGGTATTGCCCATAGTCTTCAGCCATCGTCGTACCGATGCTGCTGTTCGCCTCGGCACGACCGTTCTCAAAGGTTCCTCGCGCAGAAAGCAAGCTTTCGACATAGCTGGAACTTTTTGCCTGGACCGCTGACTCAAGTTGGCTACTTGCTGATCGTACAGATCCATCGTACGAATCCGATAAGTTCGATACCGATGTTTGTAGAGAAGCACTGAGGTTAACGTTTGCTAGTTCGTTGTTCGTTTGAGCGGTAACAATGCCCTGTACTCGCTGGAGCGCAATTGACTCATTGGCAGCAATAAACGCCGCATTACCTTGAGCTAAAGCGTTCTCAATACTTGCACGGGCACCTGGATTGGCTGATAGGTAGGCGTCGCTCTTGGCTAACTGGGTATTTGACGTCGCAATATGTTCCGTAAACTGAGCAGTGGTGGTGTTGGCGGCGTAGGCGAGAATGGCTGGCTGTCTTGCGGTTAGCCGGCCTATCTCTGCGTTGTTGCTAGCCAGAGAATAGGTCTCTAAAGTGTTCTGTAGTCCAGAAGCCTGCTGGGATTCAGCAGATTTAACTTTGCCCAAAGTTGCAGAAGAGGCAGAGTTAACGCGCTGTAAAGCAGTCGAAGCTGCTTGGTTCATGGCAGAAACCAAACCCGTTTCGACCTGCCCCACCGCCGATGCACGTGTGGTCAATGCTCCCTGGTATGCCGTTGCATAGCTGACAACTGCATTACCGACCGCTTCGATCTGTGTCTGGCCATTCGTCTTGTAGGCATTTTCGTGGGCAGTGTCGGCGGATTCCTTGCTTGAGTTGAACTGTTGATCGGCGTCTGTCTCTGAGGTGCCGTTGTGGACGGCCAGATCACGAGCCTTCTTAAAAGGAGCAACCGTCGTCACCCAGATGTGGTCAGCATCGGCGTTGGACTTTGCAGCGGTGGCCTCTGCTTGGACCTGCGCTACCATGGCGTCCAGGTAGGCCAGGTATTCGGCGTGGGCGAATTCGGACTCGGCGTCGCCGGCCCCTTTTTCGGCATCGATGCTGGCGGCGGATGCCGCCGTGGCGTAGGCGGATGAGGAGGCGATTTGGCCCTGGGCCATCGACTGGGCGGCGCTGGCCAGGCCGCTGACGTAGGTGTTGGCGGTGGAGCCCATGCCCGAGACGAGGGCCGTGATCGCCGCGTTCATGGCGGTGCTGTAGCCCTCGCTGCTGGCGTTACTGGCCTGGACGAGGTTCTGTTCGGCCTGGGCGTTGAGGATCGCCCCGGCGGATGCTCCGGCGTTGGTCAACTGATTGACGAAATCCGTAAAGAAGCCGAGGGAAAAGTTGTTCTGGTTGACGAGTACATCTTGGTTATGGGTGTTCTGAGCGGGGGTGATGTCATCGTACAGGTCGGTCTCGGCCTGTTGACTGTCGACGGTGTAGTTCTTTTCGGCATTGGCCGCGGCATTGGCGGCCGTCTTGGAATGCCCGATTAGCTTACCGCCAAGCGATTTGATGATGCCTGCCATAGACTCGCGGAGCGAATCGGAGTTGCTCTTGCCATCGGAGGCATACTGCGTGGCCTCGGTCTTGTAGCTATTGGCCAGGGCAACGTTGGCATCCTCGACGGCGTGAACGTGGTCCTTGGTGGCCGAAGACGCGGTGATGGAGTAGTCCTCTTTGGCGTCGAGATCGTTCTCGAACTGGGTGGCAACCGCATCAGCGACGGTTTCCGAGGGTGGATTGCCAGGGACTTGATACACCCATTCAAGATTTAAAAGTTTCGGTGATAATGCATTTTGTAGGACGCTCTTGTGGTACTCAATGCTTGCGGCTTGTTGAGCTGAATCTAGGGCTGCCTGGGCGTCGTTTAATGCCTTGTCGTGAGTTGCTTGATGATCGATCATTTTCGTCGCAAAGCTGGCGGCCAACCTGCGTGCTGCCGAATTGCTTTCTCGGCTTGCCTCCCTTGCTTCTGAGTTTGCGTTGGAAACATCAGATTCAGAGCTTTCCGCGCGAGTCTTTTCAGCATCGGCGATCGCATTGGAGAGTGTTTCAGCAAAGCCTGCCAGTTGGTTCATCAAGCCGTCAATAGCGGAATCGACGCTATCAGCGATGTTGGTTTCGTATGAGTCTAAGTTATCGAGCTGCATCTGAGACCAGGCACTATTGTGCTGCTGGTTAAATGCCTCCAAGTCTGACCGATGCGCGGTCATTCGATTCGATCGGAAGCTCTCTTGCAGTGATATCAACTCCGATTGATGAGACACATCTAGGCCGGCTTGATTGATTGAGAGCGTATGTTTAACGTTCACTTCCGCCAATCTGTGGTTTAGTTGCAGCTGCTGGACTGACTTTTCTGTTTCTGAATCTACTTCCTCATTTGACTCAGCTTCATTGTTTTGAGCTGACAAAACACTTTTCTGGTAATCGGATGTGATGTCGATGACTTTGTTTTGATAGTTTGCCAGCAAGGCGTAGTAGCCCTGTGTGGAATCGCCTTCACCGGAAGAGCTGCTTCCGTTGTAATAGTCCAACATGGCGTCTAGCTCCGCGACGTCGGCATCGGTCTTTGCCGATTCGATTCCCCCCAAGTACCTCACAGAGATTGCGTAAAACTCACCCATTCCATCCCAAGTTGAGCAACCCATGTAACCATTGCCGCCGGGAGATTCAGGGATCTCGGGGGCATATGTGTTTTCGCAAAGGTAGCTGTTTTGCGCTTGGTCAGAATCGAATTGAGAGCGATCTCGCTGCTCCTGAGCATATAGAGAAATGCGATCGAGGACATGGTCTAGATTGGCATCCTCTAATGCGAGTTCATAGTCCCGATAGAGCTTAATCTCTGAGGTTCGAAATTCCTCATTCGCATTGATGAGGTCAATGATCGCGTCCTTCATGTCGTCGTTCGACTCGTTGGACGTCGTATCTCTTGAAGCGGACTGTTCTGCTAGGCCTGCTTGACGCAAGTTCGTGATTTCCGCATTTGTTGTCGCCTTTGAGAGTGAGGATGCATTTTGGTACTGCTGTACTTCGGCTCGTAATTGCGTGTTATAACTTGCTTCTTGCTGAGCTTGTCCTGCTTGGTAACTTGCTTGAAGTGAGCCATCGGCTGTCGTTTGAATCAAGATAGCGTTAACTCTAGCGCTGGAAGCGGATGATTGCGCGTCGTGCTGGGCGTCATTTAATGCTGACTGATATTGAATCGTCGCATCTATTTTCTCCGATGAAGTTGTAATCTCGTTTTGAAGCTGAGTACGTGCGACGGCATTCTCCATATCTGTCTGTGCTGACGTAGCAGAAAATTCCGATTCAACTTTGCGAATCTCTTCTTCGGCCTGTGACTTGATCAACTTCTGATCAAGTTTGGCCTTGTGGCGAATTAAGTCCTTCTTCAGCTCATGTCGTTTGCGAGCGATTTCATTTTGAAACTCCTCCAGCTCGTCGATAAATGACAGCCGCAACTGATTTGCTCGCGAGTCTAGGTCTTTCCAAAATGTGACTCGCATTGAACTAAGGATATCTGGATCTGTCTCGGAGCCGGCGACGGCATTGTACGATGCCAAGGCTTCATTCCACTCGTCTTGGAAGATCGGATCCACAAAGTTGTAAAGTGCGACGAAGTACAACTTGTCGTAAAGTGAATCGTCTTCCACTAAATGAGGAAACTCTGTAAGGGTATTTTGGTAGTTCCAGGCAGAATCTTCATCGGGTGAAAAATAGCCGTATTCGTCAATTGCATTTGTGGCCGCACTTTCGTGTTGGAATTCGGAGATCGCATCGGCCTTTTCCGGATTGGATTCACTTTCATTGGCCTTTTGCTGAATCTTGCCGTCTCTCAAGGCTTCGTTGAGAGCAACACGTGAAGAAGTAATTACCGTAGCTAATCCGTTGGCAGCTTGCTGTTGGATAGTGGTCTCTGCCTGTTTTAGAACACGGAAGCTCTCTTTTGTCTCAAGGATGCGATTTGTGTTCTGATTTGCGAGTGCCTCTTTGACCAAGGGATCTTGGTCGACTTCGTAGTAGTACGGCTTCGGTTCCGAGCCATAAGTTGGTGCTGTCGGCATCTCGGAATTGGCTGGGACATTCGCACTGGCGAATTGAATCGCATCAGGCACCGAGAAGCCGTTGAACTCAAACTGGGTCTTATCCCCAGTAAAATTCGCCATGTCGATCTGGAACTGGGCGTTGGCTGCCGCTTGAGCCGCGAGTAGTTGTGCCTTGGCCTGCGATAAGACTGAATCAAACTGGCTGTCGGCTGATTGGATGGCGTCATCGTAGGAGCCTGTCGCTGTTGCGATGGCCGAATCGTAGCTGTCAACCGCACCGGCGATACGTGACGAATAGTCGATCGAGATGTTGTCTAAGGCAGATTGGTAATCGACCTGGATTTGGTCGAATGCGGATTGGTAGTTAAAGATTGAACTAGCCAGGTCTTGGGCTTCCGTGCTATCAGGCATGTCGGAGACAACGAACTCCATCGTTCTCCATTCCCCGCCGCCAGCGATTCGGGCTTGAATACTCTGGTAGCCGGATTCGAGATTCGAGGGCAGGTACTGGAACATTCCGCCGGACTGGGACGTGGTGGTTCCGTCGATGATACCGTCGCCATCGTGATCGAATTCAATCGTGATATTGCCTGTCCCCAGGCCGCCAGAAAGCATTCCGCTCAATGTAGCATCTGCCGTGGACAAGTCCCCATCGCTCAAGCCTGTATCGTTTAACAGCCCCAAGGCATCGACGCCGCTTTGATTGGTCAGGGAGATTGCTTCCAGCTCAAAATTGAACGCGGTCCAGTCGCTATAGAGAGCGACGTTTTGTTCATTGTACTCTTTGACGCGAAGCTTCAGAGTGTGCTCGCCAGGCGTCAGGCCGACAACGTCTAATTGAAATTCACCATCCACGTTCGTCGTCGCAGTCTGGTCGAAGATGCCATCACCGTTGATATCGACCTGGACCTGAAGACCATCGAGAGCACCGTCATTGGTGATCCGACCGCGAATGGATGAATCGGTAGTGATCAAGTCGTCGGAAAGTTCGCCGGTATCGTTTACCAGAGACACATCAACAAGTTCCGCGGCCTCATTCAGATCAGGGGCGAAGTCAAAGGTCAGAGACTGCCAGCTTCCTATCAGCTCACTGCCAGTCTCCCAATCGAATTCACGCGTTCGCATATCTAGCGATACGGAGCCTGCGGCCGGGGTGGGCAATTGATACTCGAAGCGACCGCGTTGATCCGTTTGAGCATAGGCATCGGTGGTCCCATCGCCATCGGTGTCAATCTCGATGGTGATCCCGGCCAGTTGACTTTCATTACGGATTTGCCCCTGAATCAGGGTACTCGCTGAAGTAAGTGTGCCATTTATGTCTTCGGCACCAGATACGCCTAGGGCAATGATTTCGGCTGCCGAGTTGACCTGATCTTCATAAACAATCGTTATGCTGGTCCAACCACTGGTCAGGTACGTGCCGGCATAGTGGTCCCACTCTTTGACCCGAGCCTGGAACGTATGCGTGCCGAAGTCAAGCAAATAAGGATCTACATAGAAATTCCCAACTGAATCCGTGAATACACGATCGTCTGCCGTTCCATCGTTATCTTGGTCAAATTCAATTTCCAGGCCGGAAACACCTTCGACATTTGCGACAGTGCCCACCAAGGAAGCATTGGCGGTCGTGTTGTCGCTGCTGGATGTACCAGTATCGCTTAACAGTCCTAAAGACGTGATAGCTGCAACGTCGTTGACAGGCTGCGCGATCGTGAATGTGGTGGGTTCCCAAGTGCCATAGATGAATGCTTGTGCGTAGTAGTCCCACTCTCGCACGCGAGCATTGATGGTGTGCGTTCCCTGGCCCACTCCGAGCGGAACGTAGACGAACTCGCCGTTCTCTTCAGCTGTTGTGCGACCGTCAACGACTCCGTCGCCGTCGTGGTCGAATTCGACACTCATGTAGCTGACACCCTCATCGTTCGAGATGAGGCCAGCGACAGCTGGATCGGTCGAAATGCCGTCAGCGGGATCGACGCCGTTGTCATTAAAGAGCCTAAACTCGGCGATAGTTGCGGGCGTGTTCACGGGGATGAATTTTTCGATAGAGATCGAAGTCCAGGTTCCTCCCACAAAATCTTGATCGTTATCACTCCAGACAGTTACTCGGGCACGGATAGTATGATTGCCTGCTGCAAGGCCAGGAGGAAGATACGTGAAGGTCCCATCGGTCTGGATTTCGGCTAATCCATCGATGATATCGTCGCCGTCGTGATCGAACTCAACGAATTCGCCTCCGACGGGTAGCCCTGCGATGAAGGACAGCCTTCCGGTCAGCGTTGTGTCCTCAGTGACTTGGTCCGTGTTGCTTGAGCCTGTGTCGTTTGCCAGGCGAAGCTGTTCTACTTCGGGAATCGGAGCGGATGCGAACTCGAAAGTGTAAGATTTCCAAGTTCCGTAGACGTTTTGGCCAGTACGCCAGTCGATTCGTACGCTTCGTGCTTGAATCGTATTGCTGCCGTCGGACAAGCCCTTCGGGGCATAGGTGAACGCACCATTTTCATCAGTAAAGACAGAAACATCGGCGTTTCCATCGCCATCTAGATCCACCTCAATCTCCAGATAGGCCAGATCGCTGATGATTTGCAAGGAATCAATCGGGAGATCGGATTCTTCCGTTCCTTCTTCAATAGTTTCTTCAACGACTGGTTCCAACAGGTTGCCCACTAGGACGGGACTTGAGGTGACATACGGGCTTCCGTCCGGCTCATCGTCCAAGGCCTCTTCCAGCAGCCAGAAGTTCTCGATCTCTGGTGCAGCATCAGGTTCGAGTGTAAAGGCAAAATCATTCCAGGGACCTGCGACAAACGTCGCGGATTCCGAGTCCCAGTGTCGTGTTCGGTGGCCAATCGTAATCGCACCGTAGGCGGTCAGAAGCGGAACGGTCGACCAGTTTCCTTCTTCATCGGCGAACACCGTTTCGTCGGCGACGTCGTCGCCGTTCAGGTCGAGTTCTACCTGGGCGTAAGGATGGTTGGCGACGGTTCCTTCCAGTTCAGCATCAGTGGTGACCTTGTCCGAGGTGTTGGTACCGGTATCGTTAACTAGCCCGATTGACGAGGTGACGAAACTGGCATTCGGAGCGACGATGTCGTAGGCAAACGAATCCCATGCTAGATAGGTCGTCACAATGTCCAGATCGTCGATCAAGGCCGATCGGTATCGTAGCGTTAGTGCTCCGTAGTAGTCTTCAAGCGTTTCATCTGTCGTGCGAGGATCGTAGACAAAGTAGTCGACGGGAATCGTTTCCGGTCGCTCAAGAATCTCCGTGCCTTCGGCGATGCCATCATTGTTGTGATCAAATTCGACGACGACCTGGTAATCCTGGTTCACGCCATAGACTTCGCCCACGACACCCGCATTTGAAGTGATCTTGTCGGAAGAGCTTCCAGTGTCATTCACCAGTTCCACGTCGCGGATTTGACCAACGAATGACGTGGCTTCCGCTTCGATCACAATACTCAAAGTCGTTTCCACGTACTGACTGTTGCCGTCGGTCGCTCGCAGTGTCAGGTTGACAGTTCCTGTCGTATCTGCAGTAAAGTCCAGACGCAACTCACCCCCGGTGATTGTTGTGGCAGCGAGTGCGGAGTTGTCGTTCGCCTCAACGGAATATGCAACCGTGTCTTGTGACCAGGGGACATCGGGGTCCTGCAAGATATTCGTCAGGTCGACGAGCGAATAGAGAACGCCTTCGGAATAGGTCAACGTAAGCGGATCGACCAGGACTTGCGGTAAGTCGTCAACCGGAGTCAATGTGAAGTCGAAAGTATCGGATATCAAGTTGCCTGCAGTATCCGTCGCCGTGACGGTAATTGAGGAAACTCCGGAGGCATCAGAAATGGGGGTCAAAGTCAGCTGATCATCGATTAATTCGACCGAGACGATCTCGTCGCCCGCCAACGAAAACGAATACGTGAGCGAGTCACCGGTAATGGCGATGTCTGCGTCCGAGAAAACGGAGCTCAGATCGAGGAGCACAGGCACGCCATCCTCGGTGAAGGCCATATCGCTTATGGCATTTCCGACGGTGGGTGCCTGCTCTTGATAGGCGACGCTCATATCGAAGACGTGGTCGACATACGCACCTGCTGCATCCGTGGCTCGAATCGTGAGCGTAGAATCACCGTATTGATCGGTCAGAGGTGTCAGAGTCAAGACGCCTTCGCTAACTGACGCACTGACAACCGTAGCGTTCGTATTGTCGGCGACAGAATAGGTAAGACTATCGCCGGTCGTGTCCAAATCCTTGTCCGTGAAGACGGTACCAAGATCAAACGTGAGCGGGTCACCATTCATGACGCTCGCTTGATCGCTGATTGGCGAAACGACCTCAGGCGCGTCGTTAATGGCATTCACAATGATCGTGAACGTCTCATCCACGAACTCCGTAAATTCATCGGTCGCACGGACTGTCAGGGTGGCCTGGCCTGCAACCCCAGGGGCAGGCGTTAGGATTAGATTGCCTTGTGAGATATAAGCATCAATGATGCTGAGCTTATCTGCCTCCAAGTCGTTGTCGTTTTGGCGTAGCTGATAAGTGAGAGAGTCTGAAAGATTGATAAGATCCGAATCGCCGAAGACGGTCGAAAGGTCAACTGAAATCGTCGAGAAGTCTTCGTCGACATTCATGTTGGCGATTGGAGAGACAACCGTCGGCACTGCATTGGTACGGGTGATCACAACTCGGAAGGTATCTTCGGTCGTCAACCCTTGAGAATCGGTTCCCGTCACTGTGATTTCGGCCGTGCCGAATTGGTCAGCTAATAGTGTGACGGTCAATTCGCTGCCAGTAACCGACGTTGCGACGAGGTCGCCGTCAGGCGTTGTGGCGGAATAAGTCAGGCTATCGTCAACATCGGTTAGAAATTCAGATAAATCGACGACGACAGGATCGTCGTTCATCGTCGCGAACAAGTCTGGAACCAAACCACTTCGCTCGGGGGAGTCATTGACCGGTGTGACGTTCAGTAAGAAGGAATCGCTGACTTGCAGTCCTTCGGAGTCGGTGGCCGTAACGGTGACCGTAGCAGTGCCGTTTTGATCAGGATTGGGCGCGATACGTAGCTCACTGCCGACAATGGTTATGCTTGCCAAATCCGTATCGGACGACACGACGGAATAAGTAAGTACATCACCATAGATTAGGTTGGCATCGTCGAAGACATTACCTAATTCAACAACGGTTGTCGCCGAATCCTCATCGATAGTTAGGTCTGCCAGTGGGGAGGCAACGGTCGGAGCCTCGTTCGGGGGCAAATAGTCTAGGATGTGACCTTCCCCGACTGCGCCCAGCAGATTGGCACCGCTGACATTGGACAGTTGTACGGAGAAGAGCTCTTCCGATTCAGAGTCTGTATCGGAAAGAATGGGTACTTCTATCGTCTTGGTCGTTTCACCGGGCAGGAACGTGAGCGTACCTGATACGTGGGTATAGTCCACACCTGCGGTTGCGGTGTTCGCGATCGTCGCGTAATCGACGCTGATTGTGGCGCTGGAAGTATCGGAGAGGGTGACCGTGAAGGTGGCTGTATTCCCTTCCTGGGTGTACTGATCATTGATGCTCATATCTGGTACGTGAGCAACGACATCGCCAGTTACGTCAAAGCTAAAGGGAGATTCGTCCGAATCATTGGACGTGAACTGGATGGCACCGCTGAAATCGCCAAGAGTAGTCGAGGCGAGCTTCAAGACCAGGGTGGTTGAACTGCCCGATGCAACCGAACTGGCTGGCAGGGTTACGACCTGGTACCCACTCGGAACTTGAATCGATCCCGTATCCAGCGTAAGCGTCTGTGTGCCGTCGTTACGGATTTCGATGGTTCGCGTTGCGAATTCATGTTCCGAGACGTTGCCGAAATCAACCTTGGAATTTCCAGATTGGAGCGAAGAACCACTCTCTAGCACGGTAAGTTCAGGTGCGCTGACCACATTGGCAACGGCAGTGACATCGAACGAGAACGTTCCTTCATCGATATCGTTGTTGAGGAACGAGACAGTCCCGGAACTGGTCCCGGCAGCGGTAGCCAGGAAGCGAAGTGTAAAGCTCGTCGAGTTGCCAGGAGTCACAGTGGTTGAGAAGTTCTGGGTGACCTGCCATCCTGATGGGACCGCCATGCTCGAAGAGTTCAGTGTTAAATCATCGTCCCCATCGTTGTGAATGGTGAAGACTTGATCGATTGGCGTACCGACATCGGTCGAACCAAAGTCAACCGTTGAGACATCGTCGGTAACGGACGCCTGTAATTCATCCAGAACCGTAATTTCCGGTTCACCACCATATTCATCAACGACACCAGAGACAATAAAATCAAATGGATCCTCGTCACTATCATTGGTCTCAAAGCTTATAGATCCTCCGTAGTTACCGGGATTGGCTGCCGCCAACCGAAGTTGAAAGGTCGTGCTTTGCCCGGGAGACAAAGTGGTCGTGCCGAAGCCGGAATAGACACCAAAGCCAATCGGAAGAATGATGTTGCCCAACGTAAGCGGGGCGTCTCCATCATTTGTTACACGAAAGGTCTGCGTGACGGGATTTCCTACATCTGTTGTACCAAACGCGAAACTTCCAGATCCATCGACGATTGAGTTGCCACCGTATTCATCATCGTACACCGTGATTTCCGGTGACCCTCCGTACCCATCGTCGATGTTGAGTTCCAGTTGGTAATCGAACGAAGATCCCCCGTAGCCGGAACCACCGTAGCCCGAATCGTACGAGTCATTCCCGTCCGAAGAGATACCCAAATAGTAGATACCGCCGTAGGCCGACGTGTACTCCAGAACCGGGTCGCCACCATAACCAGAGTCGGGATCATTCGCCTCGTAGTAGTAGGAATCCGCCACTTCGCCGCCATAGCTGTCGAATAGTCGGAGATGAGAGTAGCCGCCGTAACTCCAGTTTGTCCCATCGTCCAACACGTAGCTATCGATGTCGGCCGAAAGGGTCTCGCCGGCGGCCAGTGTGATCTGGAACATGTCCACGTCGGCCGTGCCGTAGGAGCCATCGCCAATCTTCGAATCGATCTGGGTCTGAACGCCTGGAGTCAGGCTGACCGACTGGGCCGTACTGCGCGTATCGCCGATATCGGAGGACGATGTCACGCTCCCGCTCAAGTCGAAATTGAACGGGTTCTCGTCGGAGTCATTGGTGCTAAAGGCGACACTGCCATTGAACGCACCCGCGCTGTCGGCATCGAAGCGGATCGTAAAGGTCGTGTACGCACCGGGTGCCAACGACGTGGAGCCGAAAGACGAATCAACGCTGAACGACGATGTGGTGGTGATTGAACCAAGCGTTAGCGTGTCAGTTCCACTGTTCTTCACGCGGAAAGTACGAGTTAGATCAGTGCCCAGGTCGGTTGTTCCAAAGGCATAGCTGCCGTAGTCATCTAAGATGACACTACCACCATACTGGTCGTTATTGACGTCGATCTCGGGAGATCCGGTGAAAGCATCTTCGATGTTCAATTCCAACTGGTAGTCGAAGGACGACCCGCTATAGCCGGAACCACCGTAATCAGGGTCATAGAAGTCGTTGCCATCGGTGGAGACGCCCAGGTAATACGTCCCGCCGTAGGCTGAGGTGTACTCCATGAATGGATCACCACCGTAGCCCGAGTCGGGGTCGTTGGTCTCGTAGTAGTACGAGTCAGCCACCTCTCCGCCGTAGCTATCGAACAGTCGGAGATGGGAGTAGCCCCCGTAACTCCAGTTTGTCCCGTCGTCCAGCACGTAGCTGTCGATGTCGGCCGAAAGGGTCTCGCCAGCGTTAAGCGTGACCTGGAACATGTCCACATCGGCCGTACCATAGGCACCGTCGCCAATCTTCGAATCGATCTGAGTCTGCGTGCCAGGCGTCAGGCCAACCGACTGGGCCGTGCCACGCGTGTCGCCGATATCCGAGGATGTGACCGTACCACTCAGGTCGAAGTTGAACGGGTTCTCGTCACTGTCGTTGGTGCTGAAGCTGATCGTTCCGTTGAACGTTCCCACGCTGTCAGCATCGAAGCGGATCGTGAAAGTTGCTTCGTCACCGGGTCCCAGGGAAGTAGAGCTGAAGGACGAATCGACGCTGAACGAAGAGGTCGTACTGATCGAACCGAGGGTCAGTGTGTCAGTTCCGCTGTTGGTAACACGGAAGGTGCGGGTAAGATCGGTCCCCAGGTCGGTCGTCCCAAAGGCGTAGCTACCATAGTCATCGAGAATGATGCTGCCGCCATACTGGTCGTTGTAAACGTCGATCTCCGGAGCGCCGCCGTACCCATCGTCAACGTTGAGTTCCAGCTGGTAGTCGAAGGCGGATCCGCCATAGCCGGACCCGCCGTAGGACGAATCGTACGCATCGTTGCCATCGGAGGAGACACCCAGGTAGTACGTACCACCGTAGGCCGAGGTGTACTCCAGAACGGGATCACCACCGTAGCCGGAGTCGGGATCGTTCGTCTCGTAGTAGTACGAGTCGGCCACTTCGCCGCCGTAGCTATCGAACAGTCGCAGGTGGGAGTAGCCCCCGTAACTCCAGTTCGTACCATCGTCCAGGACGTAGCTGTCGATATCGGCGGACAAGGTCTCGCCTGGTGCCAAGGTGATCTGGAACATGTCCACATCGGCCGTGCCGTAGGCGCCGTCACCGATATAGCCTTCGATGACAAACTCCGTGCTTGTAGCAATGTTCGCTGCCTGTGCGGAACTTATCGTATCGTTGTTCTCTTGGGAGAGGATGTCTGCGGCGAGCAGCTTTCGTACTTCCAAGGTTTCGATCGAGCAGTTCCGATTTTTCCGGCGATTTTGGCGTTGAGCCTTCTTGCGACTGGATTGAGCACTGGTCTTGAGAGAAGATTTTCGTGGACCGCGCGCAGACATATTTTCACCGCTTCGTGCGAGGTTGCATGAAAAGTAAGGGGGCTTTGCTAAGCCCAAGAGAAGGGCCATCCAATGGGGCAGGCGAGCCACTCCGTTGATGGCCTTAAAATTTAAAGAGGCTCTGTGATCAATGCAATTAGATTAATTGAGAAAAACAGAAATTTTCTTTTTTCCATGCAATGTTTCATAAACCTTTTAGGTGCGTTCATGATTCCTTTGACTTATCGGAGATTAGTCACGTTAGCAGAGAATACTTAGCGCATTGCGATTGACCTGCGATAGCCCACGACTTTCGGACAGTGGCGGGAGCCGAAATAATGGTTCCTGAAGGAGGTCCGAACATTGGACGAACAAGCGAAAAGAAAACGCCCCACCTACAGCGATGAGTTCAAGCAAGACGCCGTGCGGTTGGTGGTTGAAGAAGGATACTCGTTTAAAAGAGCCTGCCAGGCAGTTGGCGTGTGTGAGGCCACGCTACGAAGTTGGCATGCCAAACTGGCTCCGCCGCCAGAGCCATGTGGCGAGGACGCAACAGTCGAAGAGATGCAGGCCGAATTGAAGCGACTTCGCCGACAGCTTAAGCAGACCGAGATGGAACGCGAAATCCTAAAAAAGCCACGGCGTACTTCGCGAAGGAGTCGACATGAGGTATGCCTGGATTGCTCGGCACCGAGACTCCTTTTCGGTGGCTGCCATGTGTCGACTGCTGAAGGTGAGCCGCTCTGGCTTCTATGCGTCGGTTGAGCGGCCATTGAGTCCGCGGGCCGTTCGTCGCCAGAAGATTCATGCTTCGGTTCGTCAGGCATTTGATGAAAGTCACGCGAATTACGGTTCGTATAAGATCGCCCAAGAGCTTGCAAAGCGAGACGACCTGGAGTCGGCCTGTCGCAACACAGTGGCCCAGGCGATGCGTGATATGGGCCTGAATAGCAGGGTTGGCAAGCGATTCAAGCCGACGACAACTCAGGTCGATCCGTCGAAGCGGCCAGCGATGAACGTGTTGGATCGCGACTTCACGGCCGAGGCTCCGAATCGGAAGTGGGTGACCGACATCACCTACGTGCCCACGTCCAACGGCTGGGTTTACTTGGCGGTGGTGATCGACCTGTTTAGCCGTAAAGTGGTGGGCTGGTCGCTGAGTGATTCGTTGGAAACACGCCTGGTAAGCAATGCGTTGCGGTCCGCGATCGAGAGCCGTTCGCCCAAGTGTGGAGAGCTTCTGCATCACAGCGATCGCGGCTGCCAGTACACGAGCGACGCCTATCGGCGTACGCTACGGACGATGGGCATCACCTGTTCGATGAGTCGCCGCGGCAACTGTTACGACAATGCGGTCGCCGAGCGGTTCTTCTGGTCGCTCAAGCACGAATGGACGAAGCACCACGAGTACGAGACGCTGGAAGATGCCCGGCTGAGCGTATTCACGTACATCGAAACGTTTTACAATCGAACGCGACTCCACCAGACTCTGGGCTACAAGTCGCCTGATCAATACGAAGCCGAACACGCCCCGGCCTTAGCGGCGTAGAAAAACTGGCCCGCCACTGTCCGAAAGTCGTGGGCTATCGCAACCTCGGCAAGATGTCTCTCAAATCCGTGACATAAGACAGTGTGTAAACTCCTTCGTACCTAAATATCTGATATATCCTGCCAAGCGAACATGGCGATCCTAAGGTTGTACTTGTATCCCCAACGCGCTACGATGTGGCGGCGCATCAAGTTCCATTCGAAGGAACTCTCCCGAACCTTATCTATGTCGACGCCCCCGAACTCCACTCAAGCCCGGGCTCGCTCTTCTGATTTCAAATGACTAACTTTAATGTCAACGAAAATGTCTCGCGTGGAGTAATGACTGCCTCTGGAGCGAGTTATTTTCCAGGGCTTCAGCACCTCTAAAAATCCATTTCGCAATTTGGCGATTCGTACTCACTTGCCTGCGTGGATCTTGGGCTAAGCAGGCTCCAACGGGATTGGTGCTGCTACCGGGGCATTCAACTCATTGAAATGCTGGACGTTGTCCCGATCGAACTCCTTAATACGTTCTCAGAGAAGAGAAACTGCTTACAACCGTTTCAGCAAAGCAAGCTACTTTGGCCGCGTCCATGGCTAGTAGACGCGAGTCCGTTTGAGAAGACGCTTTGGATTGATGCCGATTCCATCGTCATTCGGCCATTGAGCGAATTGTTCCCAGAGATCGAAAAAGGCGTAGTTGTCTATACGGATGCCAATCACCCTCCTTCATCACCCAATCATCCGAAACTCTATGAACTCCTGCCGGTTCCCAAGATTACGGCCAAGTTTGTGAACTCCGGGGTCTTGGGCTTGCAATGCGGACGGGACGATGATTTGATCTCCTCGTGGAAATATTGCATCGAACAGGCCGCCACAAGATTGGAAGTTCGTCAATTGATCTCCTGGCACGACCAAGGTGCCCTGCTTTGGGCTTTGCATAAGACGATGAGAACCCACTTGATTCGACAGGATGTAACTTGGAACTGTCCTCCCCATGGATTTAACGCCAGCCGTCGCTCTGAAAGAAAGCGGTACTCGCGGGCGAGCTACTTACAAGATATCCGACGTGACCATCCTCACGTCGGTATCGTCCACTACATGTCGAGACCCAAGCTTTGGGAGTTGATTGACGAAGACACTCGATAGAATATCAATCTGCGACCATTCGATTAATCGTTGGCGGGAAGAGACTGAATCCCAAGTCGAAAACTGTGTGAACTCAAGTCCCCTTCACACATCTGCAGACGTGTGAAGGGAACTGCCAATTTACTTCTTCCTGTTTAGTTTTTCAGACGATTGACCGCCAAAGCAGCAATTTCAGGACTTTGTTCGACCCCCACAGCCTGAATGCCATGGGAACGAGCAGCCAATAATGTTGTGCCGCTTCCGGCGAACGGATCAAGGATCTTCGGTTCGTCATGATGCATCGTGCAGCGGCAGACCTCGCTGATAAGTTCAACTGGCTTTTGCGCCGCATGGACACGCTTTGCTCCACTCACAAGTGAGATGCGAAAGGAACCGGGCAAGCTGGTACCGACGCCGGGGGATTTTCCTTTCGAGCCCCAGACGATGAATTCACATTGCTGCCGGAATCCACCAAGTTTGGGACGGGCATTCACTTTGTCCCAGCTTGCTATGCCCTGCCAGATGAAACCGGCTCCCTGAAGTGCGTCGCTAACCGTTGGTAACTGCCGCCAGTCGCTAAATAGGCAGACTATGCCACGATCAACCAGAAGTTCGTGACAATACGACAGCCACATTGTCGACCAAGCAAGATAAGATCTTTGGTCACGATTATCGCCCAGGAAGTCAGGGTGTTTCTTCTTCGCATCGCTGGATTGATACTTACTGCTTGTCGCAGCCGCGCGAGTCGACATGTGCAATCCTCCGCTCGAATAAGGAGGGTCCGTTATAACGGCATGAAACTTTTCACCTCGGCGGCATAGCCTTGGCAACACCTCCAACGCATCCCCCTGAATCAAACTCTGGTTTTTGCTCTTATAGATCGTTCGCACTTTCGATTCCTTTCGTGTCGTGATTTCTTTTCGCTCGGAGGCACGAAGAAATCCAATATCTCGTACGTACGCAAGAGGAATCCCAGAAAGGATGTAGTTTTGTTCCAGATATGGAACCAAGGTACTCCTTGGCAGTCGACGGCGAATGCGGATCAAGGAAGAACTCCATCATTATCGAAATAGAACTGGGGGATGATTTTGATAGACCTCTGGATGCATGCCGCACATCCGAGCTATTCTCTGGCCTTTGGGCCTTATAGCCGAGTTAACTACCTGCACTTAGGAGAAAGTCAAATGATTAAAAAACAGACGAAACCGGCGGTCGGTTACGTCCGAATGAGTACCGACCAACAGCAAGACAGTCCCACTCGCCAGAGAAAGGATATCGAAGGTCTCGCCGAACGTCTGGGGTATCGAATCGTTCGCTGGTACCAGGACCATGGACTCACAGGCGTCGAGTCAAGCAAACGCAAGGATTTTCAAAAGTTGATGACGGATGCCCAGAGCGGCTCCTTCGACGCAGTACTGCTATCCGAGCAAAGCCGCATGTCGCGGGAAGATGTCTTCGACGCGATGGTGCACTGGAAGCAACTGCGTGATGCGGGCGTGCGAATTCTAACCTGCCAACGTGGCGAACTCGACTTTTCCAATCTTGGTGGCGTTATTACTGCGATTGTCGATCAGTACGGGGCTCGCGAAGAATCGATGCGATTAGCGGACCGGGTGATCAGTGGCAAGCGTTTGGCAATCAGCCGAGGCCAGAAACAAGGCGGCCCGCCGTTTGGATACGATCGCCGAATCCTGGATGAGACGGGAAAGGAAGTTCGCCGAGTTGGTACGCTCGAGAAGTTTCGCCTTCCCGTTCAATGGACATCGCAACTGATCCCTTCCAGCGACGTGAAAGCGGTCGAGGCTGTTCAAAGGATGTTCCACGAAGCCCTCGATGGCTCAGGGTGTGGCGCGATAGCCCGCCAACTCAATCGAGAAGGCTTTCGTACGCTATTCGGTAAGCGGTTCAATAGCTCAAGCGTGCGGAGAATTATCTCGAATCCTGTGTATGCTGGAGACATCGTTTCAGGCCGACGTCGACGAGGTCGATTCCGCAGTTTTTTCCAAGATGGAGAGGCTAGATGCACTGGAGCCCATGAGGGTCTGGTTTCACGAGAGGTTTATGATCGAACTCAACGAATCCTCGCGCAGAAAAGGCCCTCCCCGAAATCCTCAACGCCTGGGAAGTACCTTCTGACCGGCCTGTTGTATTTGCCTGACGGTCGACGGCTGCAGGGATGTACCATGAGCCACGCTGACCGCTTGGACAGTCGAAGATATTATTCCCTGTCTAGCCATTCATTCGAGGAGTTTCCAGAGGAAAGTGATCGGCCGACCTTTCATGCGGACACGATCGAAGCCGGCGTGTTGACCAAGCTTAGGGAGTTTCTCGCAGACCGAAAAACGCGTGCGGCCATCAAACATGAAATCTCGCGACGATCGAAACGCGCCGCGAAGTCGCTCACGCAGATCGAAGCGAGGCTCGATGCTATCAAGATCAAAATCGAGCGGGGGACAGAGAATCTGGCCCTAGCAGATCCAGCGGATATCCCTGGCATCTCCAAATTGCTTTCTCAGTGGCGAGAAGAAGAGCGGGCACTCTACGAGAAACATCGACAGGCCAATGTTGTTGAATCTCCTTCGCCCGAAGCCCTACGTGTCCTTGAGCATTTGGATGTGCTATTGACCAGAATTGGCGACGCGGACCGTGAAAAGCTTAGCACGGCCCTAAGCAGTACCATCAAGCGGATTACACTGCGACGGGAACGACGCGTCCAATCTCATTATCGAATTACATTGTGGGATGGGGTAATTGAATTGCGCGGCGGTCTGGGGATCGACGAAGTCATTCCTCTCACCGACAATGACATTCCCACGCCCGGCCGTTGGAGGGAAGTCGCGAATTTCATTCGCGAGCGTGGTGACGTTGTCTATTTCAAAGAAGTCTGTGAGCACTTAGGGCTCAAAGGTTCCTGTGTCTCTCGATCTCTCGCCCAGGCCGTTCTCAGCGGCAAAGTCCGCAACCTCGGGCACCACAAGGGTTGGATCGCCGTTTAGCTTCGATAGATCCTCTTGTTCTCTTTCTGCTGCCTCTTGATCGCCTTTCAAGAACGTCGATTGCAGCCAGAGTGCGACATCTATGCCTTGAACGAAAGCGGAGATGTAGTGTTATTTGAATTGAAACGGAGTACAGCAGGTGGAGACGCCCTCGATCAACTACTGCGGTACACACAAACGGCAGGTCAGTGGACATACTCGAAGCTCAATGACATGTTTCAGAAGTACGAGAAGAACGAACTTCGAGGTACTGACCTTGCGGAAGCCCATCAGGAATCGCTGGGATTGCCCCAGCGATTGCGAGAAGAAGATTTTAATCGCAATCAGAGGATGTTTGTTGTTGGAAGTGCGGCCGACCAGAAACTGATCGCTGGGGTAGACTACTGGAAACGTCAGGGACTTGCGATTGACTTCATTCCTTATAGGATCTTCCGAATTGGCGGCCAGATGTATTTTGAGTTCTTCTCAAAGCCATACGATGTTCACTCGAATCCCAACGACACTAAAGGAATAATCTTCGATACTTGTCGAAGGTATTACCCGAAAGCACTTGAATGGATGATGCAGAAGAAGCGCATATCCGCTTTCGGTGATAAAAAGGAAGCCGTGCGAAGCTTTAACCGAGGCGACATGGTGTTTTTTTCACACCGGTGGGAAGGCATAGTCGCAGCAGCACGGATCACTGGCCGCCAAGTCATGTTCGATACTGTGCCAGATACCGGCGAGGATGAGATGTACTGGGACGTGCGATTTGAAACTCCTTTGTTGACGCAGTTTGACTCATTTCCAAGCAAGCTGACCTTTGCAGATGTAAAGAAGATTGTGGGCAAGAATTTCTTTTGGGCACGCACACAAAAGACACCTTTTCTAACTCGTGAAGAAGCAGAACTTCTGCTGGTGGAATTACAGAGCCGATTTAACTGTGATGGAAAGACTTGACCATGCGGTAGAAAATGGTTCTGGTTGATTCTTCAAGCAACTTTATCACTTCGAATTAGGGATTCGCACGAGAATCCATCCTTCCTTTTCAATGAGCTTCCGAAGGGCCTGAGCCTGATTTTGCCCAATCAGTTCGTTTGGAGTTGAAGTTCGATGTGAGTCTGTGCCAAATCGGCGATATTTTAAATAGTCCCAGGCGCAGACCGCACATAGGAATCCATCAAACGCATCCGATGCGGACGTCGAACAAGCGAGATCAATAATGGACTTGTCGTGTCCAATGTTAAATTGGTATTGCTGCTGTATTTGATCAAATAGTGCAATGCGTACTTCTTCCGAGTTGCGTGCCGAATCTCTGGCATCGGTTGGCGTTTTGGTCCGCTTAGTCTCTCCGCTCTTGAATTTCTCACAGCCTGGATAGTTGAGCCGAACGAATGCAGCCGGATACGTCTCAAAGACTTCAATGCCGTCCACTGGCGCATTCGCAAAGCCAACGTCACAATGCTTGAAATATCTCTCAAGTTTTATGCGCAGTTGTGCCCATTCATAGGCGGCGGATGCAATCTTGTCGGCTCCAACCGAGAATAATTCAGAGCCTAGTAGTTCCTTAAACATTAAATCGGTTTTGCGATACTCGAAGTCATCTCGCTCGGGCAAAGAAAATTCGAGCGATACCCCGTCAGAGGCGTTCCACTCTTTAGCAAAGTCGCCATGCTTGACCGGCCAACCGAACGGCACGTCAACTGCAACAGCAGTTGTAATTTTCCTTTTTTGAAGCCCAGCTAATACCGAAATTAGGACCTGACGACTTGGTTTGATCGGATGAGTTTTCGTAAAGCCATCAATTGTGAACCGATGAGGCAGCAGCAGTTGGGCAGTGCCGCAAGTCAGCTTCTCATCTAGCGTGATCAAGGTAAACCCCCACCTGCTTTCACTTGCTGCCATGTCGATACCGATCGCCGCATATTGGTAATTGCCTTCATCGATTCGATCAAACGTTCGGTCGATAAGTGTCTCCTCAAGCTCTGAGGAAGCCTCAGGATATGTTCTTTGATTTCGAGCCATTGCGTGCCTAAATTCTGATGTGAAAGTCAAATCAATAGTCTAACTTGCCAATAGTCCTCCCCAAGTCCTCTGCCGTCTTCTTAGTGTATTGTGCGGTGGTATTGAGGTTTGAGTGCCCCAAGATTTGGGCTAAGCCAACCAAGTCGCCTGGATTCGACTCCAAGTATTGATGTGCCATCGTATGCCTAAGTAGGTGAGGGTGGATCTTAATACCGATGTAAGCGGAATACTTGTCACAGATCGCTCGAATACCCCTTTCGCCGAGAGGTCCTCGCTCACCGATAACAACGTGCGAGAATTCCACGGGCGGACGACATGACAGATAATCCGACAATGCTCGTCGAAGCTGTATTGGCAGTGGCACTGATCGCTGTTTCCCCCCTTTACCTTGCCGAAATGTCACGCTTCCGGTTCGCTCACCGATAAGCACATCGCTGAGTTCAAGTGCCACAAGGTCGCCACATCGGCAGCCTGTGTACAAGAATAAATGAAAGATCGCATTCGCCCGAATATCCTCTCGAAGTTCAACCTCACGGAGCAACTTCCGCACGTCTGTGCGATCTAAGCCCTTCGGAGCGAGTTCAACGCTTCGCAGTTCTTTCACGGTATTGGCCGGGTTTTTCTTGATGTGCTGTTTATGGTACAGCCAACTGAAGAACCGCCGAACAGACACCAATGCTCGATTGACAGTGGCGACGGACTGATGTTGAACCCGTCGTAGATGATCACGAAAATCGGCCACGTCCCGTGTAGTTACACGATCAATATTCATAGGTTCGTTGTTGGACTCAACGAACCATTTGACGAATTTTCGTAGATCATTCTCGATCGCTCGCCGACTGTTGTCGGCGAGGTCAATGTTGTCCATAAACTGGTCGAAGAGAGAATCCACTTCTCGACCGATAGAGATACCAGGAAAAACATTATCGCCCCAATTCTTGCGGTCTTCTGGACGGGAATTTGACATGAAGTTTACACTCCTAACGTGGAACTGGGCTGATAATGTCTGTTATCGCACTAGTTATGCGGACGAATTCTTTCGCTGGATGTAAAGGAAAACCGCTCGAACGAGTTCTCCAGGGTTCACACTATCTTTGCCATTTGGAAATAGTTCCGAGATGGCCGAGTCGATCTGGGCATCAGTGACACCGGTCATGCCGATGACTTTGAGCGAGTCGATTAACTCTTGATGACGACTCTTCGCCTCTCTTCTTTTCGACTTCTTCTTCCGTGGTGCCGCTGGCAGCGAGGCGGTACTTCGAGCCGAGTAGAACAAAACGATCTTGCCATTGATTCCAACGTTTCGATTTCGCAGGTCCATACAAAGCTCAAGTTGTTCTTCTGTATAGAACGGTCGGCCTGTATCCTCATCAATCTGTGGCCCTGGAAACACGCCTTCCTTGCGTAGTTGCCAGAATCGCTGACGGCTGAGTCCAAGACGGCGAGCGACAGCAGCACAACTGAGATACGATTGCGACGGCTTGTCGTCGGTCATCGGTCACCTTCCTTCCTCGATTTTGACACCTCGACATGTTCCATCCCTTTGCCCGTGAGCATACGAAGACCGTTTTTGTCTTTGGTGATTAAGCCACTCCGAACCAAGTACGTTTCCGTCACACTCGACACCGTTTTTGCTGGAAGGCCGAGCATGGATGCCAACATGTTCAGTCGTAACGGACCATCGGATAGAATCCGAAGATACGATTGCTCCGTGGCATCGAGTCCGAGGCAATCGATTTGCCCGAGCATGCAAGCACGCTCAAGATGCCTTTGGGTGATGGCGTGATCACCCGAAGCACGGCAGACTCGCCAGCAACTTTCAAGCAATCGGATAGCTAAGCGAGGCACGCCTTTGCTTCGCTGGGCTATAGGCCCTGGCACATCACTTTGAAGTTGCCAGCCCAATCCTTTGGCTCTCGTGCGGACAATCTCTGCAAGTTGATCTATCGAGTAATAGTCAAATCGCAGTAACAGCTTAAAACGATCCACGAGAGGACGAATCAATCGATGCTCGTCGGTGGTCGCACCTATCAAAGTAAAATTTGAAAGATTTATCGCTTGAGGAACGCCACCGTTAGTGTTCGGCAGAAAAATCTTCCGTTCGTCAATGGCGATAAGGAGTGTGTGCTGATGCGTTGGATCGAGGAGATGTATTTCGTCGATGAATACAATGTCGAGGTCGGTGGCACGCATTAATACAGCAAAGAACTCTGCTGGAGATGTCACGGCAGAGCCAAGCAATTCGTGAAAGCCTGATGCTGTTTCTTCAGAGATTACCCTCGCTAAGATCGTCTTTCCGACACCCGGTGGTCCGAGCATTAAACTATGCGGGAACGGTACTCTTTCCTGAAAGCTGTAGTCGAGAGCAGTCGAGACGACTTCTCGAACATGATCTTGGCCGATCAGGTGACTGAGAGAATTGGGACGAAACTCTTTACCTTCGGACATTTGCATCTCCTATGGGAATGTTTCCCACGGAAGGTACAAAGTCACTGACGGCTCTGTGTGCGTCGTTGCCCCGCCGCCCGGTGGGGCTTGGAGAAAGCGAGACAAATGCGGCTGGACTTACCGAACGATGCGGCAAAATCTAAGCATTTGGCAAGACGCACGAAAATGTTACCGCCCAGACAGCCCGTCGTAGCAATTGAGGAGTTTCTTTCCCACATCTGGATGAACCGGAAGAACGGTCACGTCTTCAACACCCGTAGAAATCGCAATCAAAGCACCAAGCAGCTTCTTTTCCTCTTCATCGGAAAGAAGCTCGTCTCCATGATGCTTTTTGTGATAGTCCAGCCAAGCTGCCGTAATGCTGCACCAAACGACAACTTCATCTTCGGGATTGGCGTCCCGCATAAAGCTGATTTCAAACTGTTCCAGCGAATTGCTGATGTATCTCCCGATCACGTCATGAACGGCTCGAATTCGTTCGAGAAGTTCAGGCGATAGCGATTCATTTCGAATCGGGCCTGCCTGAATATTATTTGGATCGATATGCTCACGGTCGGAGTTATTCATGTTCAGAACATTCTCTAATCGTTCCCTGCCTAACGAGAACTTAGACCTGCCTCATAGCTTACCGCATCTCTGAAAATGGTCGAAGCAAAATCACATGTAGAATCGATAGCTCGCTTGAACCACATCCTCGTCCGTGACATGTTTCATAATCTCGCCAATTTTCCCAGAGAATGAGAGCGTGATCGGAGTGCCATCGGCGAACGAACAGTTGTTAACGTTCATCTTTGTCAATTCGAGAACGTCACGAAAGAGTTCTTTAGGGGCGCTACTTCCAAAACGCTCAACAATCTGCCACGGTTCTGGCACGTAACTCCCCGGATAGGTTTCTAGGTAGGGTACGAATCCCATGGTGTAGAGAAAGTGTGCGTCATCCTCAATAGAAAAGTACGTGCCACGGGCTGGAGGATATTGACCTTCTCGAAAGAGACGAACCCGTGACCTTGAGAGTGCAACTAGGTCATACTCACAACCGGGAAACACCGACTGAATGCCTTCAATGAATCCATCTCGTTCGTTGTACTCCCCATGATCACTTCCCCAAAAACGGGAAGGCTTATGGATAACGACCCTCTTAGGCGGAGTGCCTCGGACACGTATGTATTCACGGAGAGTCGCTTCTACGAGTCGGAATGCGCCTACTTTCGTCAGATGTGGTGACTTTCCTTGTTGTTCAGCATTCCACTCGAAGGGATCACCTCGCAAAATAAGACCCTGACCAAGATAATCGAATGCTTGGGCTACACTCGTTCTCATCGTCACTTTATCGCCACGCTCGCTGGCGATATAGAAATCTATTCCAATGAAGCAAGCGTCCCTTTCGACGGATAAGGGGCTCCACGGAATTCCTTCAGCTTTGTAGTACAAGGCCGTACAGAAGTTCCATGCACGAGTAGCCTTCTCCTGCAAGGGCAACCGACGCCCTTTGGGCTTTTTTCCCAGGATAGTACTTCGCTGCACAAGTTGTATGGGGACTCCCCATTTCATGGACTTGGCCTTGATGGCCCGCCTGAAGTTGAGATAAAAACTGCCGGTTACTTGAACTGTGTAGGCCTCGTCAACCATCTCTGGCGTTAATGCAAGTATGATGATGTCAGGAGCGGGACTCGTTTCCGCTAGACTTCGGATTTGGTCATTAAATAGACGGACAAGCTCCCAAATCCTCTTCTGTTTCTCCTCTATCTCAAGTGTCTTTGAGATTTCGTCTGGGCGAATTATTCGATCCCATCGGTCGTTCATTTGGAAGCAAGAATCGAACTCGGAAGACTTCGAAAACCCGATGAAGTCTCGATTCAGAATCTTATAAAGGCGTACTAGCGGTTCGTCGGTGTATTCGTTCTCGAATACTCCATCGCCAAAAAGCTTAGGACGATCATCTACTTCCTTAATTCGTTGCCGAACCACTTTGGAATTCTCACTTTCAATTTCACTCCCACATTGTTCTATCCACTCTTTAACTCCTGCAATCGTTTCCCGAGTTCCAATGAATCCCAGTTTAATTTCTGATGGATGTAGGCCCGGAATATTCTTTCCAAATGGCCCAAATTCAGACAGGCCCGTCTTTGTATCTTGATGCTCGAAGTAGCTGCCAAATTGTAGCTTTGGTTCGTTCAAATACTCGATCTTAAAGTTCATCGGTAACTTCCTCCGATTCGTCTAATCCAAACAACATCAATTGCGCTGACGATGGAGCTTCCTCGAAGGTCGCCGGGTCAAACGGAATTGCAAATGGTGAAATAGCCTTTGCGGGTTCTTTCTCTATGACGATAAGTGTCTCCCCAAAAAGCTTGATTTCTATCCTATGTCGTCCATCTGCAAGAGTATCCGCCCAGAAAAGGACATGGTTCATCACTTGAGGGTTGTGCTCCAAGGCCTTTAACCGAGTGGTATAGGGTCCGACGATCGCAGGATCGCATGGTGTTCGACCGTCCTTAGTAAAAAAGTATTTCGGACTGACTTGAAGAAACCACTTGTTTCCAAACTGAACGAACGAAAACTCGGTCGCATGGTGTCTCCAAAAGACATAGCTACCGTATTCATATCGCTGCACAACAGTTCGGATATCTGATCGCCTTGTTCGAGGACTCGTCCAAGTCCGCTCTATCTTTTTGTCGGTATCGCACTTGGTCATCCGTGGGAAGTATGTCCGACGATATTCCCGACTGTAAGCCAAGCCAAGTCTGTGGCAGTGAGTGCCGAAAAGCGAATTTATCAAAAAAACAAAGTGCCCTCTCATCTCGGTATCTTCAAACCAATCTGAGGTTGGTAGGTCCCAGATATTCTTCACGTCGCAAAAATTACGCAGCACATTACGTTCATTCCGAAGGTCAGAAAGCGTGTATAGCAACTTTTCATGAATGCAAAACGGAGGAATGTAACCTTCGATTTCATCCCGGATGCGACGATCAGATGTGCGCCGAGTCTTGGCAAATGTAAGAGTTTTGGGTAGCTGGCTGACCGCCAGCAAGTTTGAAAACAACTGCTCCTTCTCTTCAAACGATAGGCGAGGAGGGCTAACCGCAGCGTGGTCGCAGATGGAGTCCTTTGCGTTAGCCGTAAATTCATCCTTTGATTTGTCGAAGACAATTTCTAAGGGAGGTTGCCAGACATTCTCAGTAGCTTGGATATAAGCCTTCACCTCTTTGAAGTAAAGAGCGTCGTCCTTGGGATGATAGACAATGAAGACAACTGGAAAAGTGCAGGTGTTCCAGTACTTCAAGTCATCAAAACGAACAGCAGTTGAAAAGCTATGTTCATTATCCTTTTTTACATAGCTGGCTCCTGATTTGGCTTGGACCTTGATGATCCCGCCGCTCGTTTGAAACCCACTCCCTTCGGGCTTAGGAGTGACGACCTCAATTTCCCCATCTATACCGACATCATCTTGCGAGATAACTCGAAATAGACAATTCATCTCGTGTGTGATTTGGGAAATTCGATCAAGTCCCCTTAACTCGGTGAACTTCGACCTTGGGACATTCTTTGCCATTGCCCAACGCTCCTTGCAGTCAACTGAGGGGAATGCTCCATGCCTGACCAATCGACAAGCATAACGCCCCTTGGTAAGGTTTACCAAAGTAGTGGCGTTAATTTGAGGGGCAGCAACCTCCCTTGGAGAGCGGCAGTGGAAAATCTAAGAGATTTCCTGCGAATTTCTGAAGCGGCGGAGTATCTCGGCGTGTCTCCAAACACACTTCGTAACTGGAAAAATGCGGGAAAAATCGAGGCACATCGGCATCCGGTGAACCGATACCGATTGTTTAAGAAAAACGAACTTGATGCCATCTTGCGTAAGGTGCAAGAACCTGACAAACAGGAGAACAATCGACCTAGAAAGCAAGGCAAGTAGTGATTTGCGAGAACCGATTGCGATACCAAGCAGACTTAACGGCTGGCTCACTTAAAGTTTCAGAGAGTCGAGTTATTGCCGACTTATTGCTTCAGCAAACCGACGATAACGTGTGGAAGCTTGCGCTCGGGCATGAGAACCGGCTTCAGACACGTAGCCCTGCCACCGCACGGCGTTTGGGTCGTTTGATTCGCAATCGACTAGAGATGATGACTCCTGATCTTTGGAAGTTGGTTAGAGATGGAAACGCTACGGTCGCAACTCATGCTTGTTTGGCCGGGGCCGTCAAACATAGCGGCCTTCTGGCCGACTTTCTGGAACAGGTCGTCAAAGAGCAGTACCGCATCTTTGCCGAAAGACTCACTCACCAGATGTGGGACGACTTCGTGGCAGACTGCCAGAGCAGAAATGCCGAGTTACCTGAGTGGAGTGAGTCCACGATCAAGAGATTGCGATCCTCGGTATTCCAAATTTTGCAACAGGCTGGATACATCGAAAGCACCAAGTCGATGCGGCTTCAGACTGTTCACATTTCCGCTGAGGTCGTGAATTACCTAAAGAAGCACAGTGAAGACAGCGTCTTGCGTTGCATCGAGATTGCACCATGAGTGACCAACTTACAGAACGACTAAACGCTATCTTGCCGAAAATCACGTCGCCAGACTTTCTGAGTGGCCAAGGGATCGGCAACGAGATTCCTTTCTACGTCTTCGATTATTCCCCCGAGGACGAACTGCGTGTTCGAGAGCATCTCGTTTTCTTGGAAGACAAGCTGCCGAAGCAAGCCCCTAATCTCACGTTCGTCCACGTCAATTTGTTCGATTTTTTGATCGACTACATTAAGGGACGTGGTTACTTCGAGAAGTCTTTGGAGAAGGAACGTAATCTCGGCAGCGTCAAGGCAGTGAAGTCAATTAAGTCCATAGCCAGCGCTGAGAAACTCGCCGATCACTTCGCCAAAGAGGTCATGAATCAGAAGCCTGACCTTGTACTTGTGTCGGGAGTCGGTTCATCCTACCCGATCATCCGCACACACGAACTGTTGAACAACCTGCATAAGCACATGGGGCTGACGCCTCTCGTGATGTTCTATCCCGGTGTGTACGACAAGATTACGCTCAAACTGTTCGGCAAGGCCAGTTTGGCTTTCGATTCGTCGTCCGCCGACCGAAAGCGGAAGTCACGATACTACCGAGCATTTCGATTGATTGACTGAGAAATACCACCATGAAAATCAGTGACCTCTTCAAGAAAGATATCGCTCGCCCTATCAACGGGGTCGTCAAAGCTGACCAGATGGACGAAGACTCCGTCTGGCAGGAACTTGACGAGTTCGTCGTCACCAAAGAACTTGACGGTCATCTCCGTAAGTTCTTTGAGCGATACTGCGAGGCCATCGATACTCCGAATGATCCAAATATCTCGGGCAAGATCGGTATTTGGGTTTCGGGATTTTTTGGCTCTGGTAAATCGCACTTCATCAAAGTTCTGTCTCACCTACTTGACAACGAAGAGCATGTCCACAATGGCCAGACTAAGAGGGCGGTCGATTTCTTCGACGACAAGATTGCCGACGCCACGATTCTCGGCGACATTAAGCGAGCGGTTGCGTCTGACACCGATGTCATCCTTTTCAACATCGATAGTAAGGCCGATAGCAGTTCTGGCCGAGACGCTATCCTTGCTGTGTTCCTCAAGGTGCTGAACGAGAAGCTAGGCTATAGCCCGGATCACGCTCACATCGCCCACATGGAGCGCTATCTCGATGAAAAAGGCAAATACGATGATTTCCAGAACAGCTACAATATGCTCACCAATACCGAATGGAAGGATGAGCGAGACGCCTATGAGTTCAATCGTGATGAGGTGATCGAGGCTTTATCCACGACACTGGGACAAAGTCGGGAATCATGCGAGAAATGGGTGGATACCGGAGATAGCACCTTCAGCTTGACCGTCGAGAATCTCGCCAAATGGGTCAAGGAATACATCGAAAAAAAAGGCCCGAACCACCGGGTCATCTTCCTTGTGGACGAAGTAGGGCAGTTCATCGGGTCAGAAACTGCCCTAATGCTCAATTTGCAAACCATCACGGAGCAGCTTGGTACGGTGTGCAATGGTAGAGCGTGGGTTGTTGTCACTTCTCAGGAAGACATCGACGCCGTCCTCGGTGAGATGAAAACCAGCCGGGAGAACGACTTTTCCAAGATTCAGGGCCGGTTCATGACACGACTTTCCCTGTCCAGTGCGAACGTCGATGAGGTGATTCAGGAGCGTCTACTTCTTAAGCATGATTCCGTCCGCCCTGACTTGGCGAAGCTCTACAGCGAGAAGGGCGACATCCTCAAGCACCAGCTTTCGTTCCGAGAAATCGGCACGACGTACAAGCAGTTCAAGGAATCAGATGACTTCATTAACATCTACCCTTTTGCCCCTTACCAATTCAAATTACTGCAACGCATCTTCGAGTCCATTCGCAA
Organism: Bremerella alba; assembly: GCF_013618625.1. Classification (NCBI taxonomy): domain Bacteria; kingdom Pseudomonadati; phylum Planctomycetota; class Planctomycetia; order Pirellulales; family Pirellulaceae; genus Bremerella; species Bremerella alba. The sequence continues at coordinate 111,491 of NZ_JABRWO010000011.1, forward strand.
GGCTGGTGCGACCGGCTTGCACTTGGCTCAGGGCGAACGATCACTGCTGGATGCCTTTCAACACGCTGCCAAGACTGTCGCCAATCAGGACATGGGCGTCCTTGTGCCGCTATACATGTTCTACCCTTCCATAGAGAGCTTCCTCGACACAACGGTGAAGCGTACCATCGATCATGCCAAGGAGAACGAGAGCCTTGAGCCATTCGACATCAGCTTGTTGCAGGTGCTATTCCTGATTCGTTACGTCGATGAAATGAAGGGCAACGTCGATAACCTCGTTACACTGTGCCTCGATGAAATTGACGCTGACAGACTGGCTCTAAAGAAGAAGATCGAAGAGAGCCTTGCCCGGTTGGAAAAAGACTCACTCGTCAGCCGTAGCGGTGATCTGTACTACTTTCTGACCAACGAAGAGCGGGACATCAATCAAGAGATCAAGAAGGAAGTTATCTCTAGCGCCGACGAGGCGAAGCTTCTCGGCGAGATCATCTTCCTCGATGCCCTGAAGGACCAAAAAAAACACCGCTACTCGGCCACGAAGAAAGACATCCCGTTCAACCGAGTCTGTGATCAGCATCCCATCGGACGTAGCACCGATGGTGCGATGATCTTTGCGGTCGTCAGTCCTCTGGATGACGACTATGGGCAGTATAGCGATCAGAAGTGCATCCTTTCTAGCAGCGGCGACAGTGGCAAAGCGATTGTTCGACTCGACGACAAAGAAGCTCTCGGTCGGGAATTGAAGACCTATCTCCGCACGGGAAACTACTTAAAGACTAAAGACGATAGCACATCCGCACCGACCACCAGACGCATTCACAAGGACTTGGCTGCGGAGAACCAACAACGCCGCAACCTGTTGGCAAATATGCTGAGTGACATGCTCGTCAATGCCAGCTACTTCGTTGCTGGTGAGAAGCTAGAGATCAATGCCAACGGTCCGCTCACCGCTATGGAGGAAGCCCTCGAATACCTGATCGAGAACACCTTCACCAAGCTCAGCTACCTCAAGCATCTGAACGACAACCCCGTTAAGGAGATGCAGGCGATCCTGAAGAGTGATGACACCGCTCAGCAGGCTCTTCAGATGGATTTGCCAGAAAACAATCCACAGGCTCTGGAGGAAGTACGGCGGTATATCCAACTGGCCTCGGGTCGTGACAAAGAAATCGTCATGTACGACGTGTGTTATGGTCGATTCTCGGATCGTCCCTATGGCTGGCCGGAATTAGAGACGGCTCTCCTACTTGTACGCCTCTACGCAGCCGGCGAGATTCTCTTCGTCCGTGGCGGCGATGCCATCAAGCATGACGACCTGCCCTCTACACTGTCGGAGACCAAAAACTGGCGAAAGATCACCATTGTTCAGAAAGTTACGGCTAAAGTTGAAGATGTGAAGAAGGCTCGGGAACTCGGCAAGGATGTCTTCCACGAGATGGGGCCGGAAACTGAAGATGGCCTCTACGCCTTCCTGCGGAAGAAACTGGATTATCAACGGTCGTGTCTGGGACGCTACGCCGAGCTTGCCCAAGACGGTCGATACCCCGGCAAGGAGACCATTGGCGACTCGCTCTCGATCATAAAGTCACTTCTCATGGTGGACGAGAGCAACAAGTTTTTGGAGCGATTCAACGAGAACAAGGACAACCTGCTCCAGCTATCGGATGACTTCCACGATCTGGAACACTTCTACGAAAGCCAAAAGCCGACGTGGGACAAGATGCTCAAGGCCGAGCAACAGTTCAGTCTCAATCAGCGTCAATTGGAGCAGGACGAAGAAGCTAAGAAGGCGCTGGATCGTATTAAGGTGATTCGCACGGCGGCTGAACCCTACGGCATGGTGCATGAAGTTGACCCGCTCGTGACCTCGATCCAGAAAGTCAATGAAAAGCTGGTCAGCGATCAGCGAGCCACGTCGCTGGAGCAAATTGATTTGCAGATCGATGCGGTCAAGCAGGAACTCAAGACTGTCGGTGACGATCCGACACTATCGTCATTCTGCCTGAAGCCGCTGGAGTCGCTCAAGAGCCAAGTAAGCGGACAAACCAGCTTGGCACACATCACTCAGGCCGAGACTGATGCAGTAAGTATGAAGGACTCGGCGATTACCAAGATTGGCGACTTCCTTGCCAAAAAGGCTGAGGAGAAGAATGAAGACGATCCTGAGCCAACGCCCAAGTTCAAGAAGCCGAAGGTGATCCAGCCGAAGGCATTGACGACCAAGACCTACTTGGAATCACAGGATGACATCGAGGAGTTCTTGAAGTCACTGCGGCTGGAATTGGAAGCAGCAATCAACAACGACGAACGAATTGAAATACGATAGCGAGCGACTGACACCATGTACAAACCCGGTGGCACAATACGAGAGACTCTGGAATCAATCCAGCAGAACAAGTTCGTTCTGCCTGCGATTCAACGTGAATTTGTGTGGAAGCCCGAGCAGATTGCACGCCTGTTCGACAGCCTGATGCAAGGCTATCCGTTTGGCACTTTCTTATACTGGAAGGTTGATAAGTCCAACAGCAGTAAATACAAGTTCTACAGTTTTGTCTGTAACTACCATGAAAGAGACGCTCCACACTGTCCTCCGCTTTCTGTCTTTCACGACACCGAATTAACGGCAGTACTCGATGGGCAGCAACGGCTGACGGCGTTGAACATTGGGCTCTGCGGATCGATGGCATGGAAGCTTCCCGGCAAGTGGAAGAACAACCCCCATGCTTATCCCGTTCGTCATCTGTACCTCGATCTACTCGCCGAGCATGGCGACGGTGATGAAGGTGGTGAGAAATATCGCTTCGAGTTTCTCACCGAGGAACGTGCGAATGCCGAAAAGCCCGAGGAATGCTGGTTCAAAGTAAGCGAAATCTTGGGGATGCAGAGTGGGCCGTCGATGCTCGCTTGGCTCAACGAGCGTCTGCCGCAGGAAAAGACAAATCAGGCATTCGGCACGCTCGACCAACTTTATCAAGTTATTCACAACAAGAATCTTCTCTCCTACTACGAGGAAACAAGCCAAGACTTGGAGAAGGTTCTCAATATCTTTATTCGGATGAATAGCGGTGGCACAGTGCTTTCGTACTCGGACTTATTGTTGTCGATTGCAGTGGCCCAATGGAAAGACGATGCCCGAAAAGAAATTCACACACTTGTCGACGAGTTGAACGACACCGGTGATGGCTTCGGTTTCTCGAAAGACCTTGTGCTGAAAGCGGGATTGATGCTGGCCGACATCGGAAGTGTTGGCTTCAAAGTCGAGAATTTTAACCGTCACAATATGGAGATTCTTGAAGAGCGATGGCCCGATGTGAAGAAGTCGCTCAAGGTGGCCGTCCAACTGCTGGCGAGCTTTGGCTTCAATGACAAGACACTCCGTGCCGACAGTGCGTTGCTCCCCATCGCTTACTACGTCTGCCACCGTAAGCTCGACAGCAAGTACCTTACCAAAAGTAAATACAATGAAGATCGGCAGGCGATTCGCAAATGGCTAATCCGTAGCCTGCTCAAGGCTTCCGGCATTTGGGGCAGTGGCCTCGATACGCTGCTCACCGCCCTCCGTGAAACGATCTCGATTCATGGTGACGAGGAGTTCCCTGTCGGCAAGCTTCAAGAGGTCATGGGCAAACGGGGCAAGTCGCTTCAGTTCACCGACGAGGAAATCGACGAACTTGTCGAGATGCAGTATGGAGACAAACGATTGTTTGCGCTGCTGTCATTACTCTTCCCATTTGTGGACGTGACGAATCATCATTTCCACGTTGATCATGTCTTTCCTAAATCACGCTTCAATAAACCCAAATTAAAGAAGACGGAAGTTCCCAAAGAAGAATGGGACGAATTGAAAGAGATGTGCAACAGCCTCCCCAATCTTCAACTGTTGGAGGGCGGCGAGAACATCGAAAAGCAGGCCGAGATGCCTGCCAAATGGATGAACGCCACAATGAAGGACTCGCAGCGAACCAATTACTGCGACAATCACGTCTTGGGAGACGTGCCTGACTCAATGTTGGAATTCAGAAACTTCTACGACGCACGACAGACAGCGCTAAAGCAGAAGATCGTGGACTTGCTCGGGGTTGTCAAGGAAGAGGCGGAATAGAACATGGAAACGAAGCATCTCAAAAAGTACGCACCAGAAGCTCGGCGAGACTTTATAGAAGCTGTTACTAACAAGGCGGCGGTGTATGGTCTGCTGCCTGATGAAATTCTTCCGATGCAGGAAGATGGGGATGTGGTCATCATTGGGGATCGGCCATTCCCACGCTCGGTGGCGAAGCAGCGGAAGGAACTCGAAGAGCGAATTCGCAAAGAGGGCTTCCGGCAGTTCATTGAAGCCATCGCCTACACATGGTTCAACCGCTTTGTCGCCATTCGGTACATGGAGCTTCACGGCTACCTCGACCACGGCTACCGGGTGCTGAGCCATCCCGAAGGCAAATCGACGCCTGAGATTCTTGAGAATGCCGAGCGGATCGAGCTTTCCGGCCTGAAGCGGGATGAAGTCGTCGATTTGAAGCTCGATGGCGGAAAAGACGAGCAGCTTTACCAGATGTTGCTGCTGGCCCAGTGCAATGCTCTGCATAATGCGATGCCTTTCCTCTTTGAGTCGATCAAGGACGGTACTGAGCTTCTGCTGCCGGACAACCTGCTGCACACCGACTCGTTGGTGCGGACTCTGGTGAACGACATTCCCGAGGAGCAATGGGAGAATGTCGAGATCATCGGGTGGCTGTACCAGTTCTACATCTCGGAGAAGAAGGGCGAGGTGATCGGTAAGGTGGTCAAGAGCGAAGACATCCCCGCCGCCACTCAGTTGTTCACGCCGAACTGGATCGTCAAGTACCTCGTACAGAATAGCCTCGGTCGGCAGTGGGTTACCACCTACCCGGACTCGCCGCTCAAGCAGCAGATGGAGTTCTACATCGAACCAGCGGAGCAGACAGCGGAAGTCCAGCAGCAACTCGATGAGATCACGCCGGACAGCCTCAACCCGGAAGAACTCACGCTCCTCGATCCTGCCTGTGGATCAGGTCACATCCTTGTCGAAGCCTACGACCTGTTCAAAGCGATCTACACCGAGCGAGGTTTTCGTCCCCGAGACATTTCGAAGTTGATTCTGACCAAGAACCTCTATGGGTTAGAAATTGATGACCGGGCTGCACAGCTAGCAGCCTTTGCTTTGATGATGAAGGCTCGTGCCGATGACCGAGGCATCTTTGGACGAGAGGTTCAGCCAAACGTGCTGTCGATTCAGGAAAGCAAAGGGTTGAATGCGAAGGACATCACTGACGCACTGAATGAACCTATACTCATAGACGAACCACCGCCCTCTGGTAAGTTATTCGAAGAGGTCGCCGACGAGAAGTCACCGTTGTTCAGTCGCAAGAACGTTTCTGTCAAAGGCGACATCTCGCAGGCTGATGTCGCTCATCTGATTCAACTCTTTGAGCATGGAAAGACTTTCGGCTCTTTGATCCAGATTCCAGATACGCTGTCCGAGAAGTTGTCTGCGATCGCCAAGCGAATAGACGACGTGGCTGCTTATGGGGAGATGTTCGAGCAGGCGGCAGCGAAGGCGTTAAAACCATTGGTTCAGCAGTCCCATTCCATTGCAGCACGACATGATGCGGTTGTAATGAATCCGCCCTACATGGGAAGCTTCTTTGCATTGCTTAAGAACTTTGCTGACGAACATTTTCCAGATAGTCGATCCGACCTATATTCGATGTTTATTGAACGAGCGATTGGATTCACTCGGCGCAATGGCATTACAGCAATGATTACGATGCAAGGCTGGATGTTTTTGTCGTCATTCTCGGCATTGCGTTCAGACATCCTTAGCAACAAGACTTTGACCACAGTAGCACATCTTGGGCCGGGGGCGTTTGCGACGATCTCAGGAGAGGTAGTGCAAACCGTAGCTTTCTGTTGCCTAAATCATCACATGGGGCAATTTACCCCATCGTTTTTTCGGCTCGTTAATGGTGGTGAAGATGCGAAGCGAGATGCGCTGCTTCGCCGGGACAATTGTTTTCGTCTCACGGAGCAAGATGGTTTCTCGACGATTCCGGGTATTCCACTTGCATATTGGGTCACCCCATCACTTCTATCTGCTTTTTCCAATAACGACCGCATTGGTGACGTGCTCAATGTTAAGCAAGGTTTGGCTACCGCCGAGGATGATCGCTTTCTGCGATTCTGGCATGAAGTTCCGCTTACTCAAATTGCATTTCACTGTGACACTCGGGACGAAGCAAGTCGATCTGGCAAGAGATGGTTTCCCTTCTGCAAAGGTGGTGAGTTGCGGCGATGGTACGGCAACAACGAGTACATCGTCGATTGGAAAGATGACGGAAAGGCAATTCGTGACTTCCGGCATCCCCAAACCGGCAAACTTCGCTCTCGGCCGCAGAATATGGACTACTACTTTCAGGAAGGCATTACATGGTCGCTTATTGCGGGGAGAGGCTCTTCGTTCCGGTGGTTTCCAAAAGGCTTTATCATAGGGCATAAGGGGCCGGGGGTTTTTGGGAACTCCAAACAGCGTGAAGCGACTTTGGGCTTCCTTAACAGTAGTCTGGCTGATGTCTTTCTTGGCTTGCTAAGCCCGAATTTAGGGATTGAGATCGGCAATGTGAACAGGCTTCCGTTCATTGGTGATGCCGGGTTTCCCGCTGAAAAGGTGAGAACGTGTATCGAACTGGCGAGACACGATTGGGACTCAAGGGAGACCTCTTGGGATTACGACGAGCATCCTTTGCTCGGCTTGCCAGCTATCAGCCTAGAAGAATCGTATTATGTTTGGGAACGCCAGCAGCAAGAGCAGGTCCGAAGACTTTCGAAGTTGGAAAAGGATATTGACGACTTTTTCTATTCTCTTTTTGGCGTCGAGCGTGTTCCCGATTCAGACAAGTTGACGTCGGCAAATGCGGTCGAATTGCCACAGCGAGACGCAGAGTGTGAACGCCTAATTTCCCATGCCATCGGTTGTATGATGGGAAGGTTTAGCCTTGACCAGCCGGGCTTGATTTACGCTTGCAGCGGCAACGAGGGGTTTAACTCCACCAAGTACAACACGTTCCCCGCTGAGGATGACGGCATCGTTCCGCTCACCGACATTGCATGGTTTCCCGATGATGCGGCCAATCGGTTCGAACAATTCGTCAAAGCGGCTTGGCCCGAGGAACATCTCGAAGAAAACCTGACTTTCGTCGCCGAGAACCTTGGAATGAAGAAAAGCGAAACACCCCGAGAATGCATACGTCGCTACTTCGCAACAGGCTTCTACAAGCATCACTTGTCGATGTACAAAAAGCGGCCCATCTACTGGCTCTTCTCCAGTGGCAAGCAGCGGGCCTTCCAGTGCCTCGTCTACCTGCACCGCTACCACGCTGGCACGCTCTCACGAATGCGCACCGAGTACGTCGTGAAGCTCCAAGGCAAAATCAACTCTCGCATCGACCAACTCGAAGATGACATCCCCGCCGCCAACAGCACCAGCCACCGCAAAAAGCTGGAGAAGGAACGGGACACTCTCATCAAGCAGCGTGAAGAGCTTCAAGAGTTCGACGAGAAGCTCCGCCACTACGCCGACCAACGCATCGAACTCGACCTCGACGATGGCGTGAAAGTCAACTACGGCAAGTTCGGCGATCTGCTGGCGGAAGTGAAATCAATCACCGGCAAGACACCTGTCGTGGAGGTGACGACGTGACAATCGACATCTCCCGCCCATTCTTTAGCGAGCTAATTGAAAGCCACAGGGAGTGGTTATCGGGCTTCGACGAGCAATATGCCAGAAATTGGGAGAAGCTGCTCAAGGCGGACGCTGAAGCGGCGATGTGTGAAGCTGGGGTACGTCGAATGCTTGCCAGTTTCGACGTGGTGGTCAGTCCAAACGAAGACCTAAATGGCAATCAGCAGCGTGTCGATTTTTCCTGCCTATCGAACGGTGAGAAATTCTTCGTAGAAGTTGCTTGTATCCCTGTTGAGAAAGCGGAGAAGATCACAGGAATTGCTGACGACTTTCAAATGATTTTCATGCGGAATCCGACACCGTTGAATGGCGCAATACGTCGAAAGTGTATCGGCAAAGCACGACAGAGCGGAAATCATCCTGCTCCCGTGTTGCTTGCCATTGGCACATGGCACGGCAGCGCTGCGATGCTTTCGTTCATGCCACCGTATCCAGAGATGCTTCTTACTGGAATGACAACGATGACGGTGTTTATCGATAAGGAGACGTTGGAGTCTTCCGTAGAACCTCGGTACGAAAGTCAGTTGGATGCAGCAGCATTCATCCAACGCAGTGAAGAGGATCAGATCAAAGTGGTTCGCAACTCGATTTCAGGTCTGTTGCTATGTGGGTTGAGCTTTGAACCTGTCATGCGAGTTGGCATACTGCACCCCAACGCCTCAAAGCCGTTCTCTCCGTCATGGCTTCCCGACGTTCCATTTTGTGAAGTTCAGATCAACGACGTGGACGGCACACTGAACGTTCAATGGCCGAAAGAGGAGCAAGAATAGATGGACACTAATAAACTCAACGAAGCCCTGACCAAAATCTACGACGAAGATCATACTCGGATCATCTTTGTGAATAATTCGTCATCGAAGGCCCATCAGGCCGAAGTGAAGTTAAATGCAGTAGTGAAGCCAGACGTGGTGGTGACGACATGAGCGGACTCACGCTTCCATTGAATGATGCAATGCAGGCACTTGCAGACGAACATCGAGACTGGCTTGCGAACTCTGATAGAAGATATTTGGCAAATTGGGAGCGACTCTTCAAGTCCGACAACGAAGCTGCCATGGCAGAAGCCTCTGTGCGGCGACGACTACAAGGTTTCGGAGTCAGCGTCGAGCCAAACGAAGACCTCGACACGAGGCAGAAAGCCTCTGACTTCAAATGCGTGAGAAATGGCATCGACTTCTATGTGGAAGTGGCGTGCATTCGCATTGCGACCGCAGAGAAGACAACCGGCATCCCAAACGATAGGCCATATCTGGGGGGATTCCGTCCCATCACTCTTGCCGTGTTCAACAAGTGTATCCATAAGGTGCGACAATCGACGACTGCCGACGCACCGCTGCTCGTAGCGGTGGGAACTTGGCACGGGTTTGTAGCGATGCAATTTAACCAGCGTCCCATCGTCAACATGTTGTTGACTGGCGAGACCAAAATGACGTGGGACATCAACATCAAGACTGGTGAAACGAGCGACACTTACCTTACGACTGACTTTTACCCGGCAATCTTTCTAAAACCAGACGACGACATGAAACCTTCGCCAGCACGAGAGCCAATCTCGGGAGCGATGCTGTGCGCCTTTGGAATGCCGGGAATCGATCCCGTCGTCATCTTGAACGCTAACGCCAATCGCCAGTTTCATCCCGCCGCACTCCCTGACCTTGAATACGGCTCAGTGATCGTTGACCAAGCGGCCCAACAACTTCATGTATCTTGGAAGCAAGGAGCAATGACCTGAATGGACACTACAAAAGAACAGAAGCTTCGGTTGTACCTGAACCAACTGAAGAAGCTTCACGACAGCAAGATCGTGATAGAGCCGATTGAGAAGATCAAAGTTGATACACTGACTCTGTTTGGAAAAAGCGGCGGGACAATCTGTGACTTCCGAGGATACAACGAAACTGAGTATATAGCGTTCTTCACCACCCTCCGGCAGTTCATGATTCCAACAGAGAAAACTGTCAATTTTGATAAGGTGTGTAAGATCGTCAAGGACGAGTGCGATAGAACCGAACTGGTGGATATGGTCACACATGCAGAGAATGCATGGAACAAACTGATGAACTCACCTCCATCTATTGGTTTCAACATTGATGGAGTAGGAAACTCGTATTACGAATTACTCCGACTATGGCTGTACAGTGGAAGATTCCACACAGACGTGGACAAGGCGGAGAAGTGGGATTCGATGCCTGAGCCGATGAGAATGGACGCCGAGGCGACTCTTCAGGCCCGCATTCCGAATCTGGTGAACTGCCTAACAATCGTCGGCAGGGTTGTAATTTGGTGGCTTGATGAGCCAGAGGCTGAAGTGCCTCCACTGCCCTCGGCACAGGGAGCGTAGTTAAATATGGACACCAAACAACTCAGCGAAGCCCTGAGCAAAATCTACGACGAAGAACAGGCACGGATCGTCTTCTGGAACGATCCGCAGCAGGAGTTCGACCGGGTCGTTGAGAACCTCGACCTCGACAGTGTCAACCTCGTTCGGCTCGATCAGGTTGGGGGCATCGAGACTAAACTGCGGATCGAGCGTGATGAACCGGACTCCAAGTTTCTGCTCTACGCTCCCGAGGAAGAACCGGAATTCGAGGATGACATTCTGCTCGATATCCGCCTCTACAGCCGTAGCTTTCGAGCAGATCGTTCATCGATCATTCTCGATGAACTCAAACTGGCCCGGCAGCACCTGCGTAGCCACCTGACGCTTCGTCGCAAGTTCTTTGACAGCAAGGAACGACTCGGCAAGCTCAAGCAACTCGTCAACGCCGACGACAACGAGTTGGACTTGGATCGCAAGATGCTGGCTGTTGTCACCAAATCGGATCAACCGGAACTGTTTAACATCGTCCGCACGCTCTTTCAGTCCATGGCCGAGCAGGACGAATTGGACTTGGAGACACCTCCACCAGCATGGACACAAATTGAGAAGTTCGACCTCGACGGCTCATTCTGGAAGCTAGTTTCGACGGCCTTTGGCTACGACGATGAAACTCCGACGCTCCAGAAGTTGCTGATGCGATTGATGCTCTCCGACTTCGCCCATCAACTCGGCATTCACGTTCCCCCAGCAATACAAAAGTTGCAACTAAGCCGTAGTGGCACGCACAACGCCGTCGTCTGCCTCGCACAGTGGCGTGACAGCGCCAAACAAGCCAGCAGTTACAATGTCCTCTCCGACGTAATCGGCGGAAATACAAACATTGACGAGCAGCTACAAGGTCTAGAACCTGAGAAGCTCGTTGACGCCGTCGCCTTTCGCAACGTGGATCGTGTAATTCTGCTCGGACTTTTGGAACGCCTGTCATCCACGAAAGATCACGTCAACGCCGAGGCTTTTCGTGAGATCGTCGGTCGCCGTCAGGAAGAACACTGGATCGCCTCGCTCTCCGTACCAGAACAACAACGCAAGGCTCGCCACGCTGCCTATGAAGCAGTGGCCGTGGCTGCGGAGTTTTTTGATCTGAGGAACAAGCACTCTGACGGTTTCGACGGCAATACCGCTGAGGAGGTCTACAAGCTCTATACAGAGGAACTTTATAAGTTCGATCAGCTTTATCGGCACTTCTGCCACAACGCCGACGTGGCCGAGTCGCAGGCGTGGGACATTCTCAAATCACTCCGCAAGGAAGTTGAAGCGGCCTATAAGAACTGGTACTTGGTTCAACTTTCCCTGAAGTGGGCAAAGTTTGTCGGTGGTGGCTTGCTGGACAAGTGGGAAATTCCCGGCATTCCAAACCAGTACCGTTTCTACGAGAAGCACATCGGATCACGTCAGCGTGAGGCCGAAAATCGCAGATCGTTCGTCGTTATCAGCGATGCGTTCAGGTACGAAGCTGCAGCGGAATTGACAAAGGTTCTCAATGGCGAGTACCGCTTCCAAGCGGAACTTTCGACTCAGCTTTCGGTGTTGCCTTCGTACACGGCTCTGGGTATGGCCAGCATCTTGCCGCACAAAAAGCTACAATACACCGACAAGGGTGATGTCCTTGCCGATGGGGTCTCCACATCTGGCAGTGAAAACCGGGACACGATTCTCTCGAAGGTTAACGGTACAGTCATTCAAGCCGATGCTTTGTCGAGCATGAATAAGCCGGAAGGGCTTGAGTTTATCGAAGGGCAGAAAGTTGTCTATATCTACCACAATGAAATCGACACTCGAGGAGAGAATCCCGCTACCGAGGCTGACACCTTTAAAGCGACTCAGGAAACCATCCGTGAACTGGCTGCCATTATTCGCTACATCATCAATTCGTTAAGCGGAACGTATATTGTTGTGACCGCCGATCACGGATTTCTCTTCACCGAGTCGTCTCCCAGTGAGACGGACAAGAGTAAGCTGGCGGAAAAGCCAGCAGGCACCGTCAAAGCTAAGAAACGATACCTGATCGGTTACGATCTACCAGAATACGAAGACGCATGGCGAGGGAAGACCGAGATCACTGCCAAATGTGATGGTGGGATGGAGTTCTGGATTCCGAAAGGATCGAACCGCTTCCATTTCACCGGCGGTGCTCGCTTCATCCACGGTGGTGCTATGCCGCAGGAGATTGTCGTCCCGGTCATCACGGTACGACAGGCAAAGAGCAAGACGGCCCTTGAGAAAACAAAGACAAAGCAGGTGTCATTCTCGGTGCTGGGCAGCAACCACAAGATCACCACTCACACTCACCGCTTCAAGCTGATCCAGATGGAGCCCGTCAGCGAGCGTGCCAAGGCGATGACGGTGAAGATCGCAATATACAATGGGGACGAGCCGGTCTCCAGCATCGAGACTGTGACCTTCGCCAGCACCTCCTCGAACCTCGAAGACCGACAGCAGTCCGTAATGTTGACGCTAAAGGACCAGTCGTTTGATAAGCACAAGCAATACAAGTTGCTTGTGAAGGACTCCAGTACAGATTTCGAATTACAGAGTCACGATGTGACCATAGATCGAGCGATTGCCGATGACTTTGACTTCTGAAACCAATGAAAGCGATACGGGGATCGACGAATTGCTCAATGAGCATTTCGCAGGCAAGGTTGTCCGCAAAGACTTGACCAAACTGGTCAAGGAAGGGGCGAACGTCCCGGTGTACGTTCTCGAATATCTGCTCGGGAACTACTGCGCCTCAAACGATCCCGAGGTCATCAGTAACGGTCTCGACACCGTCAAGAAAGTGCTGGCCGACAACTACGTTCGGCCCGACGAAGCCGAGAAGGTGAAGTCCACCATTCGTGAGCGTGGCAGCCTGAAGATCATCGACAAGGTAACTGTCACGCTAAACGAGAAGCGAGATGTGTACGAAGCGCTGTTGTCGAACCTCGGCACGAAGGGCGTCGAAATTCCGACCGGCACGGTGAAGAAGTACGAGAAGCTGCTGGCCGGTGGCATCTGGTGCATTATCACCATGCAGTACTACTTCGAAGAGGGACAAAAGGGATCGCCCTTCGTCATCGAGGAACTTAAACCTATCCAAATGCCCAACATGGATATGGAGGAACTGTTCAAGGGGCGACGATACTTCACCGAGGAGCAATGGATCGATGTACTGCTTCGATCCTGTGGTTACGAACCGACACATTTTGACGCACGAGTGAAGATGCACCTGCTGTGTCGGATGGTGCCCCTTATTGAGAACAACTTCAACGTCTGCGAACTCGGCCCAAGGGGTACAGGCAAAAGCCATATCTATAAAGAGATCAGTCCTAATAGCATCTTGGTCTCTGGTGGGCAGACGACTGTAGCCAACCTGTTCTACAACTTGGCCCGGCGTCAAGTCGGTCTAGTCGGACTGTGGGATGTTGTCGCCTTCGACGAGGTGGCAGGCATTTCCTTCAAGGATAAAGACGGTGTCCAGATCATGAAGGACTACATGGCCAGTGGCTCATTTGCCCGTGGCCGTGACTCGATCAACGCTTACGCCTCGATGGTCTTCGTCGGTAATATCAACCAGCCTGTTGATACGCTCGTTAAGACCAGCCACCTGCTGGCACCATTCCCTGAGACAATGATTGACTCGGCCTTCTTTGATCGCTTTCATGGGTACATCCCCGGTTGGGAAATTCCCAAGATGCGGCCCGAGTTCTTCACGAACCAGTACGGCCTGATCGTGGACTACTTCGCCGAGTGGGTGCGTGAGATGCGAAAACGCAGCTTCGGTGATGCTATCAACAAGTACTTCAAGCTCGGGCGAGACCTAAACCAGCGTGACACCATCGCCGTGAAGCACACGGTTTCGGGTTTACTGAAGCTCATGTACCCCAACGAGGAGTACGACAAGGAAGCTGTCCGTCGTTGCCTTGAATATGCACTCGAAGTTCGTCGCCGAGTTAAGGAGCAGTTGAAGAAGATCGGCGGCATGGAGTTCTATGATGTTCACTTCAGCTACATCGATTTAGAAACATCCGAAGAGAAATTCATCAGCGTAGCCGAACAAGGCGGTGGATCGATTATTCCCGATGGCCCACTCAACCCCGGCGTGCTGCACACAGTCGGCACGGGGAACGGTGGTCATCTGGGACTGTACCGTATCGAAACACAGGTCACCGCAGGCAACGGATCGCTCAAGACTTCGGGCTTGGGATCGAACTCCAAAGCCAAGGAAGCGATCAAGGTTGGGTTCGACTACTTCAAGGCGAACGCCACCCACGTCAGCGCCTCGGCCAAAGCAGGCGATCACGACTACCACCTGCATGTGATCGAACTCCACAACACCGGGCCGAACAATGCCATGACGCTCACGACCTTCGTGGCGCTCTGTTCGGCGGTCTTGGGGAAACCGCTCCAATCGCAGTTAGTGATCCTCGGCAGCATGAGCCTCGGTGGAAGCATCATTCCGGTCGAGAACTTGGCTGAGTCGCTCCAAGTTGCTCACGATGCGGGAGCGAAACGCATCCTGCTCCCGATGGCGAGTGTGGGAGACATTCCAACGATTCCCGGCGAACTGTTCGCCAAGTTCCAAACCAGCTTCTACTCAGACCCACGAGACGCAGCGTTCAAAGCGCTGGGGGTGGAGTGAACAAGGCGGATGCCCTAACGAGGCGAATGATGACCGAAGAAGATAAATGCCCGACATTTTTGATTGAAGACACGCCTGCCGATGAAGATGCGTTTGGCCCTCATCAGCGAGTAGCGGATGCAATCGCTGAATTGATCGAGTCCTCAGAGAAAGGTGGCAAAGTCATTGGCCTCGAAGGTGGATGGGGAGCAGGAAAGTCAACCGTCGTTGGATTCCTCGTCAAACGTCTCTCGAAGAACACAAACTACACAGTAATATCATTCGATGCGTGGGCGCATGAGGGTGATCCCCTACGTCGTACTTACCTCGAAACTCTGATTCAGGAACTTCGGGCCACAAAATGGGTCGATGATGCGACGTGGAAGAAACGGCGTGAAGAGATCGCTCATCGTCGAAAGGAAACCATAACAAGAATTACTCCCAAACCGACAAACCTCGGTGTGGCATTGGCGATATCACTCCTACTCGTTCCACTCGGATCAGCATTTCTGGCAGCGGGACTTCGGGCCGGTGTAACTTTCGGCACCGACCTTTCTCCGAATTGGTATTTCATCATCGGATTGTCGTTGGGGTTGTCGCCCTTCTGGGTTTTGCTTGCAAACTTCTTCAGAGTCGCCTTCACCCGTGGAGACAAGAAATCTGACTCTGGGAAAACTCAGGATGTTTCGGAGAATGAGACAGATGAAGTGCCTTCCGAATGGGCCTTCTTGTTCAGCCGGGCGATCAACGAAACTCGAACCGAGACGGTGGAGTCGCCAAATCCCACGTCGATTGAGTTCGAGGACTACTTTACGAAGTTGATGCGTGAAGCTCTGAGTGCATCTGACGAACGTCGCTGCTTGCTTGTTCTGGACAATCTGGATCGTGTTGATCCTGAGAGCGCCCTTGCAATCTGGTCCACGTTGCAGACCTTTCTTCAAGATCGTAGCCACAGAAATGAAGCGTGGTTCAGACGACTTTGGGTAGTTGTTCCGTTTGATCCGGGCGGATTGCGAAAGCTCTGGGACAACCGCTCATCGAACAGCGACACCACGGCACTTGCTGGTGTAAACGAGAGTGCTGCTTCGGATTCCTTTCTGGACAAGAGCTTCCAAGTTCGGTTCCATGTTCCACCGCCCGTACTATCCGATTGGAAGGCTTATGTGTATCGCTTGGTCGAAGAGGCGTTTCCAAAGCACGGACAGGAAGACCGTCACTGGATTTACCGTGTGTTCGATCACTGCCGAACAAGGACGGGCGAACCACCTACTCCCCGTGAGTTGAAGTTGTACGTCAACCAGATCGGGGCCATCCACCGACAGTGGGAACACGCTTTCCCGATTGAACATGTCGCCTACTACGTTCTGCATCGCCGGGCCAGCAAGTCGATCATTGAGCGGCTTCGTGATTCTGAGTCGCCGTTTCCATCCGAACAAGACTCTGCCTTTCTCGGTGAAAGTCTCCGGCGTAATCTGGCAGGACTTGCATTCAACGTGGAGGCAAGCAAAGGAATTGAGCTTCTGCTGGCGGAACCGATCTACCAGTCTCTTGCAGACGGTGACTCCGAAAAGCTAAAAGAATTAGAGGAGGGCAACCCAGATGGATTCTGGGCAGTGCTTGAAGTCGTCGCCACTTCGAGGTTGGGTGATACCGATGCACAGACTATTGCCAAGGCAGCTTCATGCCTCAAACACTCTGGTATTCTCGACGGCAACCAACGACCTGAATCGAGCAGCATCCTGAACGGCTTGAAGAGTGCTGGCAAGAAGATCGAGCAATGGTCGCCCTTCGACTCTACCACGGCGAATGGATTGGCGGCGCTGTGTTATCTAGGCAAGTCACCCGAATTGTCAGCATCCGTTATGCAGGCCGTTGCCGCAACTCTCGAACAATACAGCGGTGATGCCAAATCGAGTTCAGAGCCGCAGTCCGTGATTGAGCCGCTGCTGACCGTCATGCGAGAAGTTTCTTTGCTCGGCCATGAAAGTGCGATCCCGCAGGCACTCACTCTACCGATCACGGCTGAGGCATGGCCTTCTGCCTGCGACTTTCTAGCCAAGGCGGATACGGAAGGCAAGTATTGGAAGTTTATTCGCCCCAAAGAGGCTTTTGCCGCTGTATCCAGCGTGATTGAACCAACGGTTAGCGCTCGTCAATTCAAGGAAAGAGAAATCACAACAATTCGTGTAACGTCGTTGTCTCCAATCAAGTCGTCGTGGAATGCTGTCGTCAATGCAATCAGACAACGACTCGACGCTGGTGCTAACGTAGACCCGAACGAAGCGTGCCTCCTCTTTCGGGGATTATTCGTTCTGAAAAGTCTGAACTCAGCAGAAGCGACGAGTTTGTTGAAGCAACTGGCTGACAACGGCCACACTTTGCATCACTTTCATCGGGCAAATGCGGAAGGCCATCACAACGGAAAGGCAACGTCCCTCTTTGCGTTCTTGCGGGAGCGACCTGGCGCAAAGAAGCCGGGAACAGCGGGGAATTCAGACGAGGGTCACAAGAATCTGCATGCGATCCTTTCAAGCAACGATGCAGATGTGGCAAGTCGCCTCCTGGCTCTCCTACGCCAGTTCGGAGAGATTAGTCTTCTCTTGCGGATCGCCTCTGTTCGCTCCAAATACGACTCGCTCATCTGTCTAGGACTACGAGATGTAGCGGAGGCGGACGAAGCCGAACACGTCTTTACGCCACCATTGATTTTGGAATCGTGGAAAGAATTGCGTTCGGCTCTGAACGATTCGTCGGACGAAGGTCGGTTTACAACGCTCGTTGGAAGACTGGCGCACAGTACATCACTTTGCCAATCGATACAGGATGCCGATGGCGGTTTCTCCACAAGCAATTTTGAGTTGTACTTGTCAGTCATCGAGGGCGCAAAAGAGGAACTTCCCGAGTTCGCCCAATGGTGCAAGAGTGGTTTAGAGCGTTTATTGTCAGACGATTGGACGGCACAGTTGGCTGGTTTTTTCTCTTGCTGCCGCCTTGCACTCCATCTCGTCAAACAAGGCAAATCGCCAGAATTGAAGACAGGGTTCTCAGATGCTTTGGCGACTCACGCTCAATCGCTATTGGCAGGGAAGGACGTACCGCCGAATGATCTGCGTGCGGCATGGAGGAAACTGCTCGACTGTTTGTGTGAAGAAGCAACTCGCAAAGAACTGCGGACCCGACTGATTGATGCTGCGGCAACGAAAGATGGAACACAAGCCGCATCCTTCTTCGAATTGTACGGCGATGAGATTTCCGACGCCGAAAGCTTGGTAGCCCATAACCAGATCGTACTCCGCTTATTCTCGCCTATTCTTCGTGAACGAAATGTTGTTGGATTGAATTGGTTGGATGAAATTCTCGACGCCCACCCAGACCTCCTCGACAAGGTTTCGGATAAGACGGCTGTCAAGGCGTTTGAGAACAGGCTGAGGGACTGCATGACTGAACCAGTTGAAGACGAGGCTCAGCCCATAATTAAGCGAATAGCAACGACACTCGGAATCGAATCCGCCACGGACGAAGCTGAAATCAACGTCAGTGATGGTAACGATGATGCAAGAATTGACAAAGCGGAGAAAGAGGGGCAATGACGGACGACTCCCGCATTTCAACCTTTCTTGTCGAAGACTCCGATCACTCGCCAGCCACCGATGTACTGGCCTAGAAATTGTGGACAACTAAGAAATAGGCCCTAGACCAGTTCACGGCGATTGCAGGAGCGTTGGGGTAATGAATCAGTGACCTACATCCCACGAAGTCTTCATATTGAAAAGCAAGTACGCAGAGGCGGTCGAGCACGAACCTCGTCGATGACAAGAGTGTCACTGGAAAATAGTCTTTGCCACGCTCAGCAGGAATCCATAGATGTCCACCAAACTCTCGTCAGCAATTCGCCACGTTGCCTACGATTCTCTTTTGCTTGCGATGTCGGTTCGCTATCAACAAACGCCATGGTCAGAGTCCATGGGGAACGGCCTCTATGATCCCAAGGAAGTCGCCAAGGCTGCCGGACTAACCAAGTTGAGATCGTTGTTAATGTTCTTCATCGATGATCCCAAACAGGATGACATCTCCGTAAAGCAATTTGAAGCGGCTGGATTATGTCAGGCACCAACCCTCTCTCGTTCGTTTGTCGATTCCGTGAATAAATACGTCGCCCACCTGACACACGAACGTACCTCACGTTCGGTTCACCGCCCTAAAGCCGACGATCTCGTCAGACACGGCGAGGCGATTCTTCGGCACTCCGTTGACTTTTTCGAGCAATGCAGGACTAATGGCCTTCAAATCAAGGGCCGCACTATTCGTTATCTGGATGCACTTGAGGAAGAGTTGACGTTACTCAACTTGCACTGACCATCACTCTCGACTTGTCAACGAAATATTGGTGCCATGAATTTCGCCGCTCTTCCTATGGGAACATCGCAATCAAGCGTGTTTGTATCACCGAATATTCGTGAATTGGTTCCGCAGCTTGTCCAGTGCATCTTCGGGCATTTCATGCCCCAGATACATCCAGCCATGAAAGGTCGGAAGATCGACTTCAGCAACCTGCGTTCAATGTTCTCTATGCTTCATTCGCAGATGAAAAGACTAAGGGGCCGACCAAAATATTTGGGGATATTGCCACGCTAGAAGAGAAAGGTCTTCTTCGACGAGACGACGACATGTGGAGGATCGGATTTGCCAAACGTGATGGCTTGAAGCCCAAGGTCAACGTGCTTCCGAGTAGAAACAAGCTGCGAGATGAAATCACTAATCGGCTTCGTTATCTAATCGAAGATCAGCAGGTTCGCCCGGAAGACATTCATCTTCTAGTATATTACCGAAATCAGATTGACAAGCTGGTGCGGGCGATTGAAGAAGCTCGGATTCCATCTGTCGAGGGAATTCATGTAGCGAAGGCCAAAAAGGATGACTTACTCCATCAGCGAGGCTGGTTGTCGATTTCAACAGTTGCATCAGCAAAAGGCTACGATGCCTATGCAGTCCTCCTATGTGGGGCAGATGAGTTCCCGACCGATGTACAGGGAAGAGCAAGCTTTTACGTCGCCTGCACTAGGGCAATTGAGTACCCTGAAGCGTTCGGAACGAAACGAGCAGGACTATTGCAAGAGTTTGAGAAGGCAGTATCGACTCTCGACTGAAGATGCATCCTTTGCCCGCATAATGAAAATGCCACCTGAAAACGCTCCAGACAAACAATCACTGATCGACTACCTTCAGGCACGTCTGCCTGAACCAGTCCCGATTCACCAACTGGGAGCGAACAGTCAGGTCTTTGTGGGAGGTGATCCGGGAGAAGTCGTTGTTCATATCATCGACCAGTCGATCATTGTTTCCGTGTTTGCAGTTGAGTGGGAAACGCCGTATACGCCCGTCATGGTCCCGGAAGAATACGCAATTCTGAATTGGTACGAATTGTCAGCAGATCGGCTACAACTGCGGCTCGACGAATTGATCGATTCAGCGAGGCGGAAACGTCTGAGCAGATATCGCACCTGTGAGCGATGTGGTGAAACCAAGCCGCCCGAACACATGCACAGTGATGAGGTATGCCAATCGTGCGCTGAGGAGCATTTGGGGATCGTTCATTAACTTTGGCTTCAAGATCGGCCCAACGCACTAAGACTTGGATTGACCCACAATGACAGAAGTAGTCGCTCGTGATGCGTCATGAGTATTGCTGTACCAAAGATCGATAAGTGTTCTTTGTTCTTTTCACTCCCACCAAGTAGCTTGATAAGCAGATCGCAGTAACTTGAGATGGCAGCATTACCACAACTTCCAGAAAGTTCCCTTGAAACGACTTGTCGAGACGTTGCAGATGCAGCTACGCATAAGGAGCTAGGCCGACTGTTTTCTCAGTGTGGTATAGAGGAATGCGGCGGTACGCCAAAGTGGGAACGGATGCTGTTTGCACTTTCCACTAGGCAAAAACGTGATTCCTGCGGCAACAACGTCATCGCATTTCTCTGTGCGTTGATTCATCCATCACGTTTTGCTGACCGTATTTCAGAGTTTGAAGCGTTCCGAGCGTCAATAAATTACCAACTTGCATTCATTGGGCTTTCAATTAACGAAAAGGCTCAGCCAGTCCCAATTTCAGCCGCTTCTATAATCTCCGAAGCTCAAGAAAGGGCTAACGAGCTTCGATCTGAGCTACAACATCGTGCGGTTCATCCCGATGTCCTAGCGTTCTGTAGTGCTGAATTATTGCAAGACAATTATTTTCACTGCGTTCTCGAAGCCACCAAAAGTGCCGCTCAAAAGATTCGAGATCGTACAGGCATTGAAGCCGATGGGAGTGGTTTGGTGGACCAAGTGTTTCCTATTAATTCTCCAAGGCTTGCTCTCAACACTCTTCAGACGGCATCCGAACAGTCTGAACAGAAGGGTTTCGCTCATCTTCTTAAGGGAGTCTTTGGGACGTTTCGCAATGTGACAGCACATTCACCTAGGATTCATTGGGCCGTAAATCGGACCGACGCAATGGATGCCCTCACAATGCTTTCGTACATTCACCGCAGACTTGATGAGGCGGTCTTGGTTCCCGGCCCAGTCTCACCCCAAGGAGTTTAGAGCACATGACTCAGTACTGGTGTGCAAATTTCTATTCTGAGGAGTGCCTATCGTACGGGATCACTCATGATCTTTGGATGATGCAGTATCAATACGAGGACAGCAATGGCAATGAATTTGAGAAGTACACAACGACACAAAACTGGAATAGGCTACCGAAGATTCAGCATGGCGATTGGCTCATCGCATATCTTCCACAAAAACGTAGTAGAACCAAACATTCGTTTTTTGCTATCGGAAAAATTCGTTTTCCGAGAAGGCCTGCTACCTCAGAAAACCATGTTTCCACCATTTCGGATTACGTCTCAGCCAAACTATCTCACGAATACACTTCCGGTGTAGTTCACTACAAGGACGCTTCAGTGTTCTACGAAGATTTCAATGACTCGTGGCGGCGATCAGACGATCCACTTAAAAGGCACGCACAACGCATCGATGTCGAGAAGTGGCTGTACTGCTCAGCTAAGGGTGTTCCGTGGCCTGACGATCTATTTATCCCCGTAAACGAGATCCAAAGAGTATTCTTTAAGATTGAAAAACGGTACTTCGATGAGATTTCAGAACAGCTAAGAGTATCAAGCGGAGAAGAAACCTATCAATCGAAAGAGCTTTCCTCACTCCCAAATACGCTTGACAGCACTCTCTCCGAGGAAATCGAAATAGCCCATGCCAAAAGTCAAGGTTTTTTGCTCGACAGTTTGCTTCGGAGGAAGATTGAAGACTATTCAATGAGAGCGGCAATCGAGCATTATGGATCACAGGGATACGATGTCGAGGATCACTCGAAGAATCATCCTTATGACCTGAAATGCACTCGCCATCAGGAAACTCTATTCATTGAAGTCAAAGGCACACAGACTGACGGAAGAGGTGTATTTTTGACGAACGCAGAAGTTGAGTTTGCTGGCCAGCATCCAAAGCAGATGGCTCTCTTTATTTTTCACTCAATTCAGGTGTCAAGTGACGGCGCAACCTTGGAACACGGTGAAGAAGTTATCATCCAGCCGTGGATTATAGATCAAACGGCACTAACGCCAATTTCGTTTAAGTACGATATTTCAACTGACTGACAAAAGTCTTGAATTTGCAACGTTCGAGATCACTTGGAAAAACTGTCATCTCCTGAGACGAGCGCCCTCTCTACTCTATTGATTCACCACCTGCCGACATCTCGGATAATTCGGGCATCCATAGAATGTTTGTCCTGCATTTCTTCCCTTGGTAGCCTTGCGTTCGACCATTGGCACGTCACATTTCGGGCAACTAGGCACAACGGCTGGAACGATTTCCTCCGTGTTTTTACCTCCTGTTTCGACAGGTGCAAGACGTGGTCCAACCAAACGCAAAAGCTCCTGCGGGCTGTAGCCACGGTTCGCCGGTATTCGAACCATAGGAAGACCTGCCACGTCGAACACCCGATCGACAAACTCGTCCCGAGTCTTTCGATCCTGCCTAGCATGGCTAGAATCATCCAGTTCGATTCCGCACAGTGGCTTCATTGATGTCGGATCGCAGATGAGAAAATCGACATGCTTGCGATCTATCTTGTTTCGATAACCTTGATTTTCATTGGGCCTAGCGACAAAGAAAATATCGGCAAGGTTAACCTTGGGAGAGATCGTGGCTTGATCTCCCAGGGCAGATTGAAGCACTCTGTAAAAAGATAGTTCGGCTGCCGACAGGAAGTCGTCTCGAAGGCGATAAGGACGCTCGTGCTCATCAGACTTACTGCCGGAACTTATGCCAAAAAGTTGCAGGATCGCCAGCAGACATCCTTGGGGCTCGGAGTTGGTCATTTACTACAACTATCCCAGATGAATTGCGCAGCCATTTTGTCTCAGGTCGTTGCCTCACGATATTTCTTCTTTCGATTTTCAAATGCGGGCCACGTTCCCTCCAGGATGTCAACGAGATGCTGGTTGATCTGCTGGTTCTCTATGGCACCCGACATGTATGAAATTCGGTTGCCGTCGTTCTTATCTAGAGCGGAATGAACTACCTGGTCAGCATCACAAACTACGGCGAGGTTTGGGTTGTGGGTCACAATGATAATTTGTCGCCGCTTTTTTGCCTCTTGCAGACTCGGAACCAAGACATTGAAAACCGTCTGATTATCTAGGTTCTCTTCAGGCTGATCGATTATCAATGGAATATCGTCTTTGTCGATGAGTAGGTAGAAGACCAAAAGCAACGTCCCACGTTCGCCAGGAGACAGTTGTCCTATCTCTTTCCCATTCCAACTCAGGGTATAAAACGGATTTAGATAAGAAAGCCCAAAGACGAATTCGTATAAAGATTCAGGGGATGCGGTAGACCTCAATTGATCAAGAACGCTAACAGGGGCAGGAGTGTCAGAGCGAACATCGTTTCTCAAGCTGTAAACTATTCCCTCAAGAAATTCTCTTACCCCATTCAAATTCTTCAGGTCTGCCGACTCTGCAAGATGATGCGCACGTCTCCGACCGTCGTCTGATCCGTTGAACGTACCTTTTCGGGACTGATGTATAAGCTTCAAGAGCCCTTCCACGAATCCACGCTCAACTATTGATGCTTCGAATCTCAACTCGAAATGATCCTCAGCCAATGGGTGTTGCTCAATGAACTGCTGGACCGGTTGGTAGAGTTTTTTGTACTCGTCCGCAAGGGATTCGATGTGGCCATAGATTTGAAGTGCAATTTCAATACACTTGTTGATCTTATTTTCGACGTGATCGGGCAAGGAGCTTAACGCCGACATTTGCTCGTTCAGATACTCAACCGTACCTGGCTCATCTTTTGAACCGATGATTGATTTTCGGAGCTTCTCCCATTCGCCAAGGTCCTTTAAGTATTGCTGGTATTCCTTGTTTGGTTGATCAAGTTCAGTGCGAAGTGCATCGACTTCTTTAGACGCTTCTGCCAATGCCGCTGTCAGTGCTTTCGGATCGTCAGGAGCCAACTTGCGTTCGATCTCTGCTATTTTCGACTCAGAAACTGCCTTCTTAGCCTCAATGTCCTTAGACTTAATTGCAATCGAAATAAGGTCTTCGGCCTTCAAGGAAAGCTGCAAACAATCCTCTTCCGAGTCTATGCGAAACTTTTGAATCTGCTTTTCGAAGTTCTCAATTCGTCCGAGTAACCTGTTTGCCGCAGCGACATTTTTTGCATGCTCGTTTTTGTCCGCTTTGAGGCGACTGATCTCTTTATCGATATTGCCAATTTTAAGTTGGCCAGCTTCTATCTTACGCTCCACCTCTTCTGTCTTTGATTGAGTTTCAGGAGTACCATCATCAGGCTTCTGCACACTCTTAGGCTTCGCTTCATCATGTGCAACAAGTTCTCGCTTCTTCGCCGCCAACTGCTCTTCAAGTGATTTTCTGTGAACAGGAGAAAGCTGCTTCTCAATTCCAACTAGTTCAGCAACTCTCAACCTGAGATCCGACTTACAAAGAGATATTGCCTCGTTTGTCTCTTGCGTTTTATACGCAATTAGTTCATCAAGGCTTGCCTTTTCCAGGCGATCCTCTCGCTTAACATGTGAGAAAATTACCGACTTGAGTTCAACGGAAAAACTTCCTGTATCTGGATTTGAAAGATCATTGCATACGCTTTCGAGATGAGCCTGTGGTAAGTAACGAACAGATTCTCGTGTGCCGTCTGCTACACTTTCGTGAAGCTTGCGTTTTGCGGTCCCGCCACTCTCCCACGTCATTGTTGATTCGTAGTGCTGCCCTCTGTTGTTCTTGGGTTGGCAGAATCGATCTCGGTGAAGAAACGAGAACGTTTTTCCATTTTTTGAATCGCCCAATAGTCCCATTACATCTGCGAGGGCACTCTTCCCACTTCCTTTATTTCCGATGATGGCAACGAGGCCGGAATTCAAAGGCACTTCGCAGTCAAACCATATCTCCGGTAACGTCGAGTCCGGGAGCTTAGAAATTGCAATTGAGCGAATGTACTTTGTTCTATCGCCACCCTTTAGCTTGGCAACAGATGGAGGGATGTCGCCCAAAAACACTCTTTCTTCTGGCTCATGAAGAACATGTTTTAAGCCGTCAAAAGTGCAGTTGGCTTTGATCCAACATGGAGCCTTCCGAGAGTAATTAAGGACGTCATGATTATCGGAGCCGATCACAATCGGCAAATGTTTCTTAATAGCAGGAAAAACAATTTCCCGATAGGATTCTTCGTCTCGCACTGCCCCCACTTCAACCATGTCCACAAAGTCTAAGAGCATGTCGGACTTTAACGCTCGCTTGAACGCTTGTGCATTTCCAATTTCTTCAATGCTATTGGACTTTCGACCAGCATGAACCGAGATCAAACCACCCAACTCTTTGATGCATTCGGCTCCGTTTTTAAAATCAACATAGATCGCTTCATCTCCACCTTTTCGAGCAATATCTTCATATGTCACGCCCAATCGCCCCATCAATGTGGTCCATATGTGGCTGACATTGCAGTCCTCAGGAAAGATTCCAATGAAATGAACACTATCTTTTCCCCCAAGTTCCGAGCGAAACTCTATACCCGGAAAGACTGTTATCTTTCCTTCGGCTAAGCTTTGAAGTTCTTCGATCCGCTCAACATCCATCCGATGATGATCAGTTACTGCGACGGCCTCGATACCCGCAGAAATCAGATTCTCAACGATTTGCTGATTGGTTATCGACTTGTTCTTATAGTCGAACGATGCTGGCGTATGGAAATGCAGGTCCCACTGCGTCCAGCAAGATCCACGGGGGTCATTTCTCATGAGAACTCTCGACTAGAGGGGCGAGTTTTCTAAGAATCTACAAAGTCTGATATGATAAATCCAGCCTGTGGAGGTAAATAGATCCACCCGGACTATAGAAATAACCTTGCTACAACTCTGGTACCCTAAAGCTGGAACTCTTGTAGGAAATCAAGACGCCCAGGGCTCCAACACTCAAACGCCCAACTCCCCTAAGCGTTCTTTCATCATGCCTCCTCAGGCGTCAACTACGTGAACCCTATGACCGTCCTCGATGTTTCTAGAATGAATTCAATTCGTGAGACAGCCGCTAGAGCTTCCGCCGACAACGACAACAATCCAAATGGCTGGAGTCAAAGCATTGCCGATCCCATGAAGATGTTGGCATGTTTTCCTGCTCTACAGATCAAAAGTGGTTACATTTTGCGTGCATACCAATTCAAAGAAGGTGGAAATGGAAACGGCTTCGTATGGGCGATGCCAATCGATGCCGATTTTCCTCAGCCAGAAGATTGCCCGACTCAAGTAGGGCGATTCCTACGTCCGCCAAAACCCCCACAATCTCTCGATCAGCTAATGGATGCGATCGAGGGAGACGACACACCCTGGTCGTATTTCTCTGCATCGATATTTTCGAGGGAAGCATCAGAGTTTGGCGCTATGTGGCATGGTTGCCAATGGTCCACTCATTCCCTTCTGGGTACCGATCCGTGGCAATGTGATCCAGACGCAAAGGACCGTCGCAAACGGCAAGCTCTGGCCTCGGGGAAGGCTGACGAATGGACATGGAATGCAGATCGACCAGAGACCTGGGGGCCGACGTATAGCGAACAAGGAGACATCGTCACGATCACGTTCCACACATTCAGTGGCTTGGCGCAAGAGTCAATATTTCGTTTCACTGACACATTTCATAAAGGACGATTCAACTTCGCAACGCAAGAGGAAACGATTGCTTTAGGCCCGCACGGCTATATTTTCTAAATTCTTGCCGGATCATCGACAGACGTGGACGATTCCCGTCCGTTGGCATGTTGATCACTTGTACCTCTAAATAAATCGTCCTGCGATCGCTTGTAGCTCGTGAAACTCAGATGAATTTACTTGACCACCTTCATCATTGAATGGAGCCTCGCATGTCCCCCAAGAAGAAGATTCAACACAGCGAAGAGGTTCCACTCAAATTGACCGCTGCTGAGCGGAAACTCATTCTCGACGAGTTGATGTGCCTCGATCAGGATTACGAGCAAATCATTCGAGAAACACCTTCCGGCAAGCCGGTAATGATGTATCTCGACGATTTGGAGGACTTCGGTGGCTACATCGCTTCCGAGGCCAATCATTGTGAGGACAAGAAGAAACAAAAGAAGCTCGACGCCGTGTTCGAGAGAGTTCAGGATGTCCTCGACAAGTACATGGACGAAGAACCGCCGCTGACTTTGAAGATTAGGGACGCACGGAATCCGCAGCGTAAGACGAAGGTAAATCCGGGCATTCTCTACCAATTCAAGATCACGCTTCTAGGCGTTAAGCCATTGATCTGGCGAAGAATTCAGGTTCAGGATTGCACGCTCGATAAATTGCACGAGCATATCCAAACGGCAATGGGTTGGACCAACAGCCATCTCCATCAGTTTGTGATCAAGGAGAAGAGGTATGGTGATCCAGGTCTAATGGATGATCTCGATTGCATCGACTCCACAGCGACGATGATGAGCGAGATTCTTCCCAAGACCGGCAAGCCATTCCGCTTCAAGTACGATTACGACTTCGGGGATGGCTGGGAGCACGAAGTTCTTTACGAAGGTAGCCCACTATCGGAAAAAGGAAAGAAATATCCACTCTGCCTGGAGGGCGAAAGAGCTTGTCCGCCTGAGGACATCGGTGGAGTGTGGGGCTATGCGGACTACCTGGAAGCTTTGGCAGATTCGCAACATGAACTTCATGAGGAGTACATGGAATGGAACGGGCCATTCGATCCCGACAAATTTGATTCCAAGAAGGCGACTAAAGAGATGAAGAAGGGACTTCCGAATTGGCGGGATCGGTAGAAAAGCCTCCCCGGCTGACGCCGGGGAGGCATGGCCGGTACTGCTCCCAACCATCTGCTAAAAACCGACAGCCCACCTAGTGTTAGTCAGTTGCTTTCCCATCCACTGGAAGCAACGACAACCAGCGGCTCAACTTGCCCTCTCATTGCATCGACGCCAAAGATCATTCCACCATCCGTCGAGATCGTGAGCAGTTTGGTCTGAGCAGTTACCATCCTGAAAACTCCACCCCCAACTTCAAATAGAGGAACGGACGACGTAGGCGACCACAGAAAAAGATACTTTTGTGAGCTTTGCCCAGTCCACTTGGCATGAAGCGACGTCATCAACGTTGTGAGTTCATCAGAGGTCAAACATTTGCCATTGAGGCGTGGAAAATTGACCTCCGCCCACTCGTTCGCTGCGTCCCAAATAGTTGTGCTCTTTGAATTTGTGAGTGTCGGTGACTTGTAACGGGACGGTCGTTGCCGTTTTCGATATTGCTTTTTGCGATTCCTCTTTTTCGCTGACTGGGTCCTGCAATGGCGCTGAAGTTGATGAGCGAGATCAAGGAATTCAGCAATATCCTCCATCGAGGCAACTGCCTGCTCCAGACTATTGGCGTCCAACTGTTGCTTTTGGCACTCGTTGCATGTCGTATACGCACGGATGACGTCCTCGTCGGACAGGTTTTTGACCATATTAGATGAGAGATGGCCAGCAACCTCTAAGCGTTTGCGGAGTTGGCTTGCAAGTTCTTTAATGTTCATATTTCTTTCCATTGTTTCCAGGGTACGTTTTAAAGTAGCGTTTCTTCCAGGCATCGATGATCCGACGCCACGGACCGGAGATCGAACCTCAAAATGAATTGGTGATTACGCCATTCACTAGATCACCTCAGGGTCGCTGAAGTAGATCTCGTCAGGACAGTTCCATCCCAACCCGATACCTCTCCAGTCGTCTCTTTGCCAATTGGAAATATTGTTCGACGGCCTCAAATCCAAGGTAATACCTTCCCATCGTCATCACCCATTTAAGCGTTGTCCCTGATCCCGCAAACGGATCGAGGACCAAATCTCCGGGGTTGGAAAAGCTGCGAATCAAATCTCGGCTAATTGTTTCATCCATTGGGGCCGGGTGGCGGCGGGCCTCATCGTCCTCTTGCTTTCGAGGGTGATACTTCCACACCGAACCTCGGATGCCGTATTCAGCAATGACGGTCTGAGTCGTTGTGAAAAAGCTGCCGTCACGTCGTCGCTTATTGAAGCCTTTAACTTCACCGGCGTGCTTGTTTGGTCGATCTCTCAATAAATGAACTGTCTTTGGTGGACCTTTCGCAAGAACGAAGATGTATTGAATCATCGATCCGTATCGATTCCCGTGGGTATGCCCAGCCATCGTCTCGACGATCAAAGTCTGCCATAGGCGAAAACCCAGGTCTCGAAAGTAAAGTCGCTGTTCGGAAGACGTTCCACTCTCGGAACCGTTCTGGATCTGTTCTCCGACGTGCCAACAGACGACGCCCCCCTGTGCCGTGACACGCCAAAGCTGATCTGCCACCTCTCGGAAGACATTGGCATTCCAGGGCGTCAATGTTCCATCGCCGTAGATACGCACATCATCCCAAGGAGGTGATGTCACCGTGAGCGGAATGGAATCATCGGGAAGTGATTTGAGTCCCTTTCGATTGTCGGTGTTAATGACTTGGTTTCTCGGTAGTTTTTCGTGGATGTTCATTTCTGGCTCCTGGGAATAAAAAGAGCCGCCCCGCCAAGCGGCGGGGCGGCTTTGCAAAACGTAGAAACAACTAGGCAGCGATCGAGACTGGCAACAAGCTTTCTCGCAGTTGCACGATCTCAGCCTCGACGATCTCAATTTGCTTGATCAACGAGGTGCGTCCAACTTCGTCCAATGACTGGACTCGATCCTTAGCGGCTTGAAGGAACTTGACTGCTGTGACGACTTCGTGGATCGCCGTTCGAGCTTCTTCAACTTCGACTGGTTGTTCATCGTCTTCTTCGTCGTTGAGCAGTCGCTGAGCGGTTTCCTCGATCGTTCTGGCGCTGATACTGTCACCCGACTCCAAGAGAGCCTGCCAAACTTTGACCTGCGGCTCTTTGTGCTTCAGGCAGGCCAGAGCCCGACATTGAGCCTCGTTACTTGGCAACTGTTCAAAGTCAGCCAAGTTTTCGAGGACGAGACCTGCATTTCGGTAACGAGAAACGTCGCATCCTGAGAAGTCGAATCGGGCGGCAGCGTATTCTACAATGCTGGCAAACTGCGGTTGCCAAAGCTTGCGACGCTCAATTTCCAATAACGCCCGTGCTGCATCAAAGAATGCCTTCTGGCCACGGCGAATTGTTGCTTCAAGCTTCTTCAAATCAGACATAACTCACTCCAGACAAAGGGTTTGTGAATGTGGCGATTAACGTTTCGCTCGGCAAACAAGGTACAGTGGACTGGTCTATTTAACCGGTCTGTAACCGACAGTTTGTTGCGAACCACTGCCTGAGGAGGTACCATCGCACTGACAGTGTAACCGCCCTGTAACCTTTGGGTTTGAAGAAAAGAACTTGGAGAATTCCGCCCACATCAGGAAGCTTCTAAGCGAGAAGCCAGACCTATCCCCCAAAGAGCTTCAGGAGCAACTGGCCGAGAGAGGAATCGAAGTCACTCGAAACCTCTGTAAAGTTGTGCGCCATCGAAAACTGAACGGCAAGAAACGGAAGCAAGTCTTTCCAGAGAAACTTCGCTTTAACGAACGATGGATCGAAGATGACGACATAATCATCCGGTTGACCCAAAAAGATCTCGTCGTTTGGGACTTCCTAAAAAAGCACGCCATTTCGCTCTATCATTCGTCTCCGCCATTGTCTTCATATCAGTTCACAGTAGAGCTAGAAAATCTGCAAGAAGTTCGAGCCTGGATTGCGGACGTTACGTCACAGCGTTCAAGACGACGGCGATTGGCTATCCTGAAATATTTTATTGATGGATTAAACGAGCCCGAGAAATCATTTCATCGAACGCAATTCTCATTTCGTGATGATCGATTTCGGCTAGAGCGACCTCTTCGAGAACCAATGGTGCCCAGTATCCGCAAGTCGGAAATCAAAAAACGTAGTGCGTCTAGCTATGCCAATATTGGAGTTCTTTCAAATGACAAAGCAAAAAACGAGCTAAACCGAATCTCTCATCAACATTCCCAGCAACATCCCGCCCTTTGGAGACTTTTTCGTGATGACCAAGATGTCACCGATTGGCTCTTGTCTCTTGGAGCGTGGTATCGTTACCACGCCATCATCTCACTCACCAAGTCATACACAGTCCAATCGACTCTTCACGATCTAGTCGAACTCGCCTATTCGACGTCGAAGACGAGCGACTTGCCAAAGATCCTGCGTCAGCTTCACTCAGTCGAACCAGAAGATAGTGCGGCGGCAAAGTTTCGCAACCACCCAGAAATTGCAAACCACTTCTTCTTGTTAGGACTCTGGGCCACCAGGAGGATCAATATTTCTCTTCCGAATGAAGCTGGTGACCGTCGAATATTGATTGGGGATTTATGGGCCTGACAACTCGATAAGTTGTGTTGATGATTTTCCAAATGGAATTCTGTCGAGGATTAAGCTCGTGAGTTCAAATTCAGTCCAACTGCCTTAACTTCGGAGAACTGACCATCTAGGTATCCTGTTGGAACCTCAAGAACCTTCTCACGGCATACGATCCCTCCCTTCCGAAGCCTCAAAATTGGAGTCACTCGCCCCGGACCTATCCAAAACTTGGCCAAATGAGATCTTCTATAGTGAGGTATTTTTTCAATCGTTTTTCCGATCGTCCACGCCCGTTTTCCCCGGCGATGAGCACGCTCTACATACTTATTGTCTCCAGTTTCCGCAAAGCGAGTTCGGTCACTGGCGAGAACGTCTGACTGAATCAACTCAGGATCATTTGCAAGCATGCAGATGGATGCCAATACCTTGGCAACTCTCATCAGAAAGTCTGGTGGAACGTCCACGCCTCCATTCGATTTAGGCTCGATGGCCTCCTGTACCGATTGAAGGGACGAGCCCTCTCTCTTACTCCAATGTCTGCAAAGCGTGACCGTTCGTCCTTGTGGGTCCGTTTCACCGTAGTCTATTGAGAACTGAACAACTGGGGGCCTCTGGTTGATTGCTTGAGCAAAGAAGATACTTCGCATGTGATAAACTTTGCCTTGGTATTCAAAGAAGAGTGGGTGGTCCACCTTTGGAAATCGGATGACGAGTTGAGGCAATTGCGGAGCAACCTGATCCGAAGGCACGTCTGACAGATCAACCTTTTCAAGTAGCGGGATTATTGCCGGGTACAAGTCATAATACGGTCTCTTTGCCTGAACCCACTTCCATTCAGATCGAGACTGACTTGCCTGAGAAATGCTGGTACTCATTGCGTCAATCCACTCCTCCAATTCAGCCTCATTGCATTTAGCAAATCCCTTTTCTGTTTCAAAATTCCAAAAATCCATTTTTCACCATAGCTTTTACCTTCATAGCTTTCTTTCTTGGGCGAGCAAGTTCGAACATCGCAGTGAACAAATATTGATTATTCGTCCCGTGAATCCGAACCCTGATACGGCCCGTCTTTCTTGCTTAGAATCAAAGATCTATGAAGAGAACGGCCGAAACGCCGCAAGTTAGCAACTTACATAGTTGCCTCTAAGAGAAAAGCCGTCGCAGCCGATTCTCGTACCGCCTCACAAATGTCCAGAGAGTGAGCCAGGACCGGTCAGTTAGATCGACGACGCATGTGCATTCTGCACGATATCCAAGCTATCGAGATTCGAATTCTAAATCAATGCAGACATCTCAGCCGACCAAATTTCTGTGGGGATACTAACAGAGGTTCTCCCAGTAATTCGCAAAACGACCATCGCACGGCTAACAAACTACGAACTAAAGCAGCAGGCGTTCGGCTTCAACAAGTGTGAAGTCCACTTTTTACTTTCATTGAAGACGTCTTCAGTGATTCCCACTATTAACTCTTAGACGAACTTTAAGTCCAAAAGAAAAGCCCGCCAGCTTTCGCTGGCGGGCTCTTGAAGGATTCGTGGGCAAACACGAACAATATATTTAGAGTACAAACCACATCTTTCTCACGACTTTGTCAGCATTTTTTTGAGACAAGGAAGCTACTATAATAGTGGAGAGAAGGAATGAATGGGCAAACCAAGTACACGCTTTTTAAAAGCAATTAATCGACTATCCAAAAGTCCCGCCCTCAAAGAGGGAGTGAAGACCGAAGCACTATCTCGATGGCTGTATCACGGGCACGGTGAAAAGTATCTCTCACTGCCCCCTTGTGAAGATGGAGTTGGCCGATCACCAAATGCCAACCCTCGCCGCTTCTCTTGCCCAACTAAATCCAGGCATTATGCCCGTTGGCTTCCTCTTCGAGACCATATTACTGGTGATAGAAAAGGCATCGTTGCTGACAAAAGGACCAAAAAGGTCCCGTTCATCTCCGTTGATATCGACCGACATTCGTCATCTGTTTCATCAAATCGTCACCAACAACTTGTAGTCGCTATTGGCCGCTATCTTTGCTGTTTCCCACACATCAAATGGATTGCTGAAGTCAATCCAAACAACGGATCCACCAAATTCTTCGGCTTTCGACGGGCAGGCGATCATTTTTTGCTAAGTGATGCTCAAAAAATCGCATCTCATATCAAACAGGAACTGATCGAACGCAATCTATGCCACAATGGGAATATTGAAGTATTCCCAGACAACTGCAAAGCGGTCTTCCTGCCATTGAGAAGAGATAAAATCTCGATCGCTGATCGTGGGATTCTGCCTCGATGTGTTCGCAAAATGAAGGACGAGCGTGTTTTTGGAGAAACCGTTTGGGAATACTATCGGTCTTACTCCATCCTTCATTTCATCAACTGGATCTACCAGGGCGATAACTACAGCGAACCGGCACTGATATCTGCCCTCCGGTTTTCCTGTGCGGGAATGCCGGATGACATGTCGATTGACGACGATGTGTCAATCGCTCCCAGCAAGCCGGTCGTTGCCCGCTCCCCTGCGGGGAGCGGGCTTGCCAATCAACGCATTAATAAGGCGGTCACTCGCACGGACTCTAAGGGCCAGAGTGATCCATCCGCCTTTAGCCGAAACTGGTCTGCTCTTCTGCCGTTTGTCCGAGAGTTTTTCAAACTTAATAAGACGTTCCCTTCGGTGAGTGAGGCCCTGCACTACCTGAAGGAAAATGACCTTTATTCCGGTGACTGGAGCGACAATGAAAGACATCGTCGTGCTCGTGTCACGGACATTCTTAATAAGATCCAAGAGACCTTTGACCCATCACTCCTGAAAAGTCATCAGAAAGTCACACTTGATCCCGGAATTCGTCGTTGGTGTCGTCGCCAATTTCCAAATGGAATAACTGGTAAGCAACGTCAAATTAACGAGGTGGACATGACCTCTGTGGTCAAAGACATTCGTGTCCCTGGTCGATTCGTCGAGTACGCTGTCGGTGTTATCGCATTCTGCTTGAATGATCCATTGGAGAATTATGCTCTTCCGATCAATCGAATCAAGGCAGTCTGGGACTTGGTGCCAAATACACCAAGTTGGAATCAGAAATACTTCCAGGTAGTTCGTCGTCACCTTGAAAAGATTGGCGTTGTCGATATCTACGACAAGAATCACTGTACCGGAAAAGCTTGGCGATGGAGGAAGGGAGAAAACTTTCCTCAGAAGATGAAACAAAGTCGTCGCTCAATTTGCTCGAATGAGTCACGTTCGTGCAAGCTTTCAGAAATCAAGTCTTTGTGCGAAACAAGTAGGGCGATGCGACTGAGCACCGGAGGTGCGAGGGAGTGGGGAGGAAAGGGAGTAGAAAAAGAATATACACATAACTCCCTATATCACCTTCCGCTGCAAAATCCCGTAACAACGATTCGCAACAGCCATTATCGTGGCCCACCTCGATCAAAAGGGCCTGATTGGCATCTAACTCTTTCCAATTCGTTGAACTGAAGTCATCCGAATAAGGTTGCAAGGATGATGTTGCGTGAGTTCATCAAGCCAAAGTTGGTTTCTGATTGCACACAATGAATGACCTTCCCTGAGGTACTTGCATGCCCACGAAGTGTGGTCAACATCAGCAACCATATGTCAGCATTCCTTTTGATTTGAGTCCCTGCTAAATTGGTTCTCAGTGCGGGAGGGCGAGCGGCGACTTGGAGTCGCCGGGAGCGGTTCCCAACAGCACTTTCTTAACCTATCAACTGAATAACAGTTGAACATTCTCCGGCCGCAATCTTGTGGCTACACGCTGAGTCATTCGTTGACTGAGCTTGCATGCGTATGCGTTGCGTGGCAGTGCCTGCATGCGCATCCCCCTGCCCCTCTGAATTGTTCGAGGGGATTATTCAACACAAGTGAAATGCAAACTTTACTAAAGGACTGAATAGTGAAACATTACGGAGTTTTGATCAAATCAGACAATGCATTGCTCGCCGAGCAGGAAGAACGATTTCCAATTTCGGAAGGAAAGAAGCGTCTTCGACAGGCTCTTTCATTGCGTGCGATTCCATCCACCTTGTACGGCTGCGAATGCCTTTTGAAGGAATATGGTGACAGCGGCGAATGGCATCATGTCAGCAAATTCGCAAACTGCGTTGACTACTACGATGTTGGTGAAGTCTTAGAGCTATTCGAGCAACCAACCCAAGAACTGCTGACGATGGCCAAAGCCAAGAAGCCGCAACCAGCAGAAGTTAACGAAGTCAATGTGGTTATTCGATGGAAGGAGTTTGAAGGGAAAGGCAGGTACTGGCGTTCTTACGAATGCGACTACGTCGGGAAAGCCTCGATTCGTGGTGACTGGATTCAATTCAATGGGAAACGCAAGAAGTTGAGCGGCAATCACATTGATGTGGAAGACATCGATGCACTCCGTGATCTAATTGCCACATCTTTAGAACGCACAATTGAAAAACTAATCATTACTTCCGACAAGGCCAGGATTTCCACAAGCGAGGCCGTCTATACAAAGAAGTGCCACAACTTGACTCATGCAATTCGTGGTACCAGAAAGCTTATCCGAGCCCCTGGCTATTTGGAGACGTGGAAACGAAGGATGAAACCAACTAGGCAGGGACAAGATATCGATGGCTAATCAATATGTCTGTCCAACCATTCCTTATGGCAATCGAGCACTTCGAAAGCGGTACTTCAAGGCGGCACAAAACAAACGAATCAAACAGAAAATCGGTTCAACAAAGGTGGCAAACCCCAAAGGGTTGAAGCGAATCAAACATCACGGAGGAATAACAAATGGCAATGGAAGCCAAACATTACGAACTTAAAATTCTTGACCCAGATGAGCTTCGTCCCTGTGGCGACTGTCAGGCATGCTGCACGGCTATGGCCGTCCGGGAAATTGAGAAGAACAACTATCAAAGATGCGAGCACCAATGCTCGGAAGGATGTGGGATTTACCAAGATCGACCAGCTTCATGCAGAGCCTTCAATTGCGGGTATGAGGCTGGATGGATTCGAGATCGTCCCGACAAGACTGGTGTAATTGTCGATTACAACGCAATACTCAATTGCATTTTCCTTTGGGAGGGTCGAATTGGTGCGAGTAACTACAAGAAGGTGAATCGCCTAATCAATCGACTGAAGAAACTGCATTCCACTGCTTCAATCCACATCGTCACTAAGAAGAACGCACCGTCTAGGTCGATTTGCGGAACTGAGGAATACAAGCAGTGCGAAACAGCGGCGGAAATGTTTTATGACCAGATGTTTGTAAATCTGGCGTCGTAAGCACAACTCGATAGGTACCCAGTGATGTCAGGCCCCACCCGCTGCAAGCGGGTGGGGCTTTTTTATTCATACTCTACGGTTTGATTTGTAACGAAGTCTTCGCTAGATGATCTGCCTGACAGAAAGGATTATTCTAGAGAAAAGTAGTGACTGTCCTCGACTTCTCTTTCCTCTCGGCTCTTCTGAAACTGGTCATCAATGTAGGCGAGAATTTCTGGCTTATCAAGTGAACACCAGTCTGGATCATTTTTGTCAATCATGGCGAGTGTTACTTCGCCAGTTTCACGCTCAACAATGGCCTCTGCTAACATGTAGCTGGAGACCAGTTGTCCCTGTTTAATTTCAAGTTTTAGAATTCGGCATCTCGGCTCACCTCGAAAAACAATGCCGAGCACAATGTGCTTGTGTTGGTTAGAGATCTCATCAATCTGTGTAATTTGCAGCCGCTTAACAAGGGTTTGCATGCGAGCCTTTAGCTTTCGTCTAAGAGAAATCAGCGTGTCACCTGATTTGTTGTCAAGTTGCTCGATCAAATCTTGTAAGTCTTTGATCCGCTCCGTAGTTACATTCTGCTGTTCACTTGTTAGTGTGGATAGTTGTTGTTGCAATTCATCAATCTCTCCTTCGAGCCTCTGGGCGACTCTCGCAAGTGTATCTGAATATGCTTTCGTTAGGCCCTGCTCCGTGTTGGTCAGTTGCTGTTCAAGCTGGACGAGTTTGCCCGATATAGCATCAATCTGATTGGGTTGAGACGTCGTTCTACCTGTTAATTTCGAAGCATCAAGCTCTCTAAGGTGCAAGAGGACTGCTCTCTCAATAGCAGTGTACGGAAGGTGGTATCGCTTTTTCTTGTTAGATTTACCGGGTCGAGGACAGTAAATCGACGTAATGCCATTTTGGGTGCTGTGCAACTTCCAAACGTGGATGTGGTTGTCCCAGATCGATATGATTGATCCTGGAAAGAGATTTCGAATCGTTTGCTTTCTGGGTTGAGTATTTACGGAGCGAATTGAAAGCTCGTATTGCAATCTGTCCCATGTCTCTTGGTCAACGACTGCTGGAAAGTAGTCAACGATCGGTTCTCCGTCTGGGACCTTCTTTCTTTTGCCATCGACAACCTCTAATCTCATGGGCTGCTTTCGGCCAATTAATGCTTCATGACTTAGAACATGCTTTATCTGTCCCGCATCCCATTGCCGACCGTGGCCGAGAGGCGCATTGCCGTCTGTGTTAAGTTTCTCTGCGATCAAGTGGGCTCCCAGGCCATCGAGATATAGTTTGACAATCTTGCGTACTGTCTTGACCTTGTCTCTTACAAAGATAAAACCTGAACGATCTTCTTTGGATTTGAGCCATCGAGGACAAAGGTTTCCAACTGTCTTTCCCTTTCGCATTTCCTCTCGGCGTGAACGCCATTTTGCCTTTCCGAACTGACTCTTGCGTTCGCTCTCGCCGTGAGCACGAGATAAGATCACAATCGCAATGATTAGCTGAACTTCGCTCAATTTCTCCCAGTGGAAAATTTCTGGATGAGCGTCGGATAAGGTTACAATCGTGATACCTCGACGCAATATGGAAAGAAACATTTCCAAAGCGACAGGCACTTGTTGCCGTGTAAGGCGATCGAGATTCTCCACAATAAGGGCTGAGCCTTTTTTGACGCTTCCAGCATCCACGGCATCAATGAAGGCTTTAAGCTTGCCTGTCGTTGCATTAGCGCCAGTCCAGCCACTTACTCCTTCATCCATCAGCACCAAGCTATTGTCCAATTCGTATCCATTGGCTTCCGCCCATTCAGCCGGACGTTCAGATTGTCTGCGCTTGCTATCGCCCTTGGCTTGAGGCCCTGAAGAAAAGCGTAGGTAGCTGTAAGCCTTCTTTTTTCGCACGGATACGACTCCCGTTTGAAGTATTTAACGATTCAGGCAGAATATCTGACGAGCAATGTCTTGGCAACTGTTTGAGAGGAGATAGAAACAGTGCAATGCTGTATTACCTTAAAGGATTAGGTTCGGCCTGGATCTTGAGTATGCCTTGCTTCTGTGCGCCGACGATTGGCTAGTTGTTTGGCTTCCACACTTGACGGAAGGGCTATATTAACTGAACTGAAAGAGAGATTGTGTTTTTTCAGAGCAACCAAGTGTTTTTACTGAGGCAACGATGAAGAGAATCGTCCAAGTTAAAGAAGATGACGTCCGGCGATTGCTTTGCTGGGCGTCACCGTGTCGAAACAACGAACTGATCAGACTTCTGGACGAGCTAGACACCAAATGGATGGTGGATCGTGAAGCCGAACGCATTCTATTTCAAGCTAGACCAGGACAACCTAATGAAATTGTAATGGGGCTCAAGTGCTCAAGACGTTTACAAGTCCATGCTTATGCTGCTGCGATAATCTTTTCCTCGCTGGGTAAATCGAAGGATGAGCGTGATAAGATTCTTCGCCCAGTAGATGACATGTTGAACTGGGCAGTTGGTGTTGATGTTACGGGATGGGTAGCAAGCGACGGAATTGTACTCCCTCCCGATCATGTGTTGAGGAAAACAGAGGAAGAAATTCCAGACGATGCATTGCCAAAAATCAGTGAGAAGAATCGTATTGTTGGTGAAGGGTTTTATCGTTATGCGACTGCATGGATTCTCTTTCACGAACTTGGACATTT
This sequence comes from Bremerella alba, assembly GCF_013618625.1. NCBI lineage: Bacteria > Pseudomonadati > Planctomycetota > Planctomycetia > Pirellulales > Pirellulaceae > Bremerella > Bremerella alba. The sequence goes on from NZ_JABRWO010000011.1 coordinate 151,044, forward strand.
AAAACTAGGACATAGCTCACAAGAAGGTTTCCTCTCCTTGACGCAGGAGAAAGAAGCGGACATGTTTGCTGCCAACTGGATGGTCGATGCGGCAACTAATTCTGGTGATAGTGAGCAGGAAGCAAATCGATTAAATGCGCTTACGGGAATTGCCTTGGCACTTCTGTGGCTCACGATCTTTAACGTGTTCTTTGGCCGCAAGGAATCGACGACTCATCCAGAGGGATATGATCGACTCTTTCAGGTTCTGGATCAATTCGTAGATCCAAGTTCAGAATCCGAGTACGTTTTCATCTGGGAGTCCGTAGCTACTCTTCTGTTTGTTCACATGCGTGCTGCGAACTACCAATTTGACGAAAAGGAAGTGGCATTGGCTCAGCCCGATCCAAGAGATCGAGTGAACTACTTCATAAATAGAATTTCTAAGTTCGAGAGAGAGTAGTTTCTATTGCGATAGCGGACAATTTTGGTCTGCCACTTTATTCGAGCATCAAAATCATCAAATCTCGTTTTTCAACACCGTCTGTGGCCCATTGTCTTCTCTGCAACCCTTCCAGAACAGCTGAACGACATTCATATCAAATTCAGCAGCAGCGTCGACAGCTTTGTAATAGCCGCCGGCGATCGACATATGGGCACCGATTGGGGGCATGGTAAATTCTTTTTTCAGGGAAACGGGTCGGTGTGAGATTGGGTGATAAACTATCAAAAACAGGTTGCTTTCGCTACTCTACGAACATCTTCACTAGCCGCCGAACCTTACGTAAGCACCAACTGTCTGTAGGTGGAAACCGTTTCAATCCCCATAGCCTGGCCCTATCCCGATGTGATGAACTAGCCACATGCTTCTCTCGATCACCACCGAGCACCCACCTGCGACTGATCTCGGGTATTTGCTGCACAAGCACCCTGGCCGGTTGCAGACGTTTGATCTGAGCTTCGGCAAGGCCCACGTGTTTTATCCCGAGGCGGATGAAAATCGTTGCACGGCTTGTTTGTTGTTGGATATCGACCCGGTGGGGATGGTTCGCGGGAAGAATCGTAGTCAGGGCGACTTGCTTGCGCGTTACGTGAATGACCGGCCTTATGTCGCGTCGTCCTTTTTAAGCGTGGCCATCTCGCAGGTTTTGGGGGCGGCCATGTCTGGCCGCTGTAAGGATCGCCCTGAACTTGCCGACACGCCGTTGCCGCTGGCTGCTCGGATCGATGTCTTACCGGTACGCGGAGGCGAGCGTTTCCTTCGGCAATTGTTCGAGCCACTCGGCTATACGGTCGAAGCAGAAGCTTATCCGCTGGACGAGAAGTTCCCGGCGTGGGGCAACAGTCCTTACTTTTCGGTGACCATTCGCGGGGTGACGACTCTTTCGCAGTTGCTCACGCATCTGTACGTGCTGGTGCCGGTCTTCGACAACGAGAAGCATTACTTCGTGGGGGAAGCCGAGCTGGAAAAGCTGCTGGCCAAGGGGGGCGGCTGGCTGACTGCGCACCCCGAGAAGGATCAGATCACACGGCGCTATCTGAAGCATCGTTATGGTCTGTATCGCGAGGCGTTGTCGCGATTGATTGAGGTTGAAGAGTTGCAAGCACCGCCAGACGAACAAACAGCTTCCGCCGAAGAAGAGACGCTCGAGCGCAGCGTGAGCCTGAACGACCAGCGTCACGGTGCGGTATTGGCCGCGCTCAAAGCAAGTGGTGCTCGCAGCGTGCTCGACCTGGGCTGCGGCGAGGGGAAGCTGCTACGGCAGTTGCTGCCTGAGAACCAGTTCGAGCAGATTGTCGGCGTCGATGTTTCGATCCGATCGTTAGAGATGGCCCAGAAACGCCTGAAGCTAGACCGCTTGCCCCCGCGTCAGGCCGAGCGTCTGAAGCTGCTGCACGGCTCGCTCATCTATCGCGATCGCCGCCTGGAAGGCTTCGATGCGGCTGCGGTGGTTGAAGTGATCGAACACCTCGACCCTCCCCGGCTGACCGCGCTTGAGCGGGCCGTCTTCGAGTTCGCCCGGCCCAAGATCGTGGTCGTCACGACCCCTAACCAGGAATACAACGTCATGTGGGAAAGCCTGCCCGCCGGCCAGTTCCGCCACGCCGACCATCGCTTCGAATGGACCCGAGCCCAGTTTCAAGCCTGGGCCGGACGCATTTGCCAAGCATTTGGATACACGGTGCGTTACTTACCGGTCGGGCCAGAAGACGAAAAGGTCGGATCACCGACGCAGATGGGGGTGTTTGAGTTTTGATTCCGTGTGAACTCGCGTACGCCCCGAATTGATTCAGTCATCGATGCATACTTCATTGTTTCCAATGGCATCCATCCGATTGCAACGTCTTTCCCATGCAAATGAAAATTCCCAAACTATCCCTCGTTGTCCTCATCGGCCCTAGCGGTTCCGGCAAGAGTACCTTCGCACGGCAGCATTTTCTGCCGACCGAAGTGTTATCTTCCGATACCTGTCGCGGGCTGGTCAGCGATGACGAGAACAGCCAGGAGGCCACCAACGATGCGTTCGACGTGCTGCACTACATCGCGGACAAACGCCTCGCGCAGGGGCTGTTGACGGTGGTCGATGCGACCAACGTGCAGCCGGAAGCTCGGCGTCCGCTGGTCGAACTGGCTCGGCAGTATCATGTGCTGCCGGTGGCCATTGTGCTGAACATGCCGGAGACGCTTTGCCAGGCGCGAAATAGCGATCGGGCAGACCGCACGTTCGGTCCGCATGTGATTCGCAACCAACGTTCGCAATTGCGACGAAGCTTGAAAGCGCTTAAACGCGAGAAGTTTCGGCATGTCTTCGTGATGGACAGCGTCGAGCAGGTCGAAGCCGCCACCGTCGAGCGCGTTCCGCTTTGGAACGATCGTAGCGACGAGCATGGCCCGCTCGACATCATCGGCGACGTGCACGGCTGCGGCACCGAGTTGGAAGAACTTTTGGCCGCGCTGGGCTACCAGATTCAAACGGCAGACGAAGAAGACGCACTGTGGGGCAACGCGTACTACGCCCATCCAGAAGGCCGCAAGGCAATGTTCGTGGGCGACCTGGTCGACCGGGGGCCGCGGGTACTTGATTGCGTGAAGATCGCGCGGAACATGGTGTACCATGGTACCGGTCTGTGCGTGCCTGGTAACCACGACATGAAGCCGCTGCGTAAGCTCAACGGGCGCAACGTGCAGCTTACCCACGGGCTGGCCGAGACCGTCGCCGAGATCGATGCACTGCCGGAAGAAATCCGCGAGCCGTTCTGCCGCGCGATGGCCCAGTTTCTGGATGGACTGGTCAGTCACTACGTGCTCGACGACGGCAAGCTGGTCGTGGCTCATGCCGGGATGAAAGAAGAGTTTCAAGGCCGTGGCTCAGGCAAGGTGCGCGAGTTCGCGCTTTACGGAGAAACTACCGGCGAAACAGACGAGTTTGGCCTGCCGGTGCGTTACAACTGGGCCGCCGAGTACCGTGGCTCGGCGATGGTCGTGTACGGGCACACACCGGTTCCGCAGCCCCAGTGGCTTAACCATACGGTTAACGTCGACACCGGTTGCGTCTTCGGCGGAAAGCTCACCGGGCTACGCTACCCGGAAGGGGAATTCGTTTCGGTCGCGGCGAAGGAGACTTACTGCAAGTCGTCGCGTCCCTTCCTGCCGCAAGACCAAGACGCCCCCCTGTCGGCCCAGCAGCAACACGACGATGTTCTTGATTTGGAAGACGTTCTAGGAAAGCGGATCATCTCGACCCGGCTGCAGCACAGCGTTACCATTCGCGAGGAAAACTCGACCGCCGCGCTCGAAGTGATGAGCCGCTTTGCTGCCAATCCCAAGTGGTTAGTCTATTTGCCGCCGACGATGTCGCCGTGTGAAACGTCGCAGGAGCCTGGCTTGCTCGAGCATCCGGCCGAAGCGTTTTCGTACTTCCGCGGCCAAGGCGTTGCTCAAGTGGTGTGCCAAGAGAAGCACATGGGGTCCCGGGCGGTCGTGGTGATTTGCCGCGACCAGCAGGCCGCTCGCGATCGCTTCGGTGTGACCGACGGAGAAACGGGCATCATCACCACCCGGACCGGACGCCGCTTCTTTCCAGATGCCGAACTCGAAGCACGTGTACTTGATCGACTGCGTACGGCCATGACAGCCGCCGGGTTCTGGGATCAGTTTAACACCAACTGGGCGTGTTTCGACTGCGAACTGATGCCCTGGTCGGCGAAAGCCCAAGAGCTGTTACGCTCGCAATACGCAGCCGTCGGCGCGGCGGGCTGTGCGGCGTTGCCCAAAGCGATTGATGCCTTAAAACAAATGGCTGGGCGACTGGGTGACGACGATCCGTTGCGCTATTCGCCTGAACTAGACAAGTATTCCGATCGCCTCACCAGCGTCCAGCAGTTTGTTTCAGCCTATCGACAATACTGCTGGCCGGTCGAATCGATCAACGATTACAAACTGGCCCCGTTTCATTTGCTGGCCACCGAAGGCCAGGTACACATCGATCAGAATCACGTTTGGCACATGGAAACGTTGGCCAGCATCTGCCGCGAAGACTCGGAGTTACTCTTAGCGACCCCTTTCAAAATGATCGACGTGACGCAGCAGCACCAGGTGAAGGAGGGCATCGCTTGGTGGGAGGTGCGCACACAGCAAGGGGGCGAAGGAATGGTGGTCAAGCCGTTAGACTGGATTGTGACAGGCAATAAGGGCTTAGTGCAGCCGGCGGTCAAATGCCGTGGTAAAGAGTACCTGCGAATTATTTACAGCCCCGATTACGATTCAGCACAAAACCTGAAACGCCTGAGAAGCCGCAACCTGAATCGCAAACGCTCGCTGGCATTACGCGAGTTTGCCCTGGGGATCGAAGGCCTGGAACGCTTCGTCCGCGGCGAGCCACTGCGCCGCGTGCATGAGTGCGTCTTCGGCGTACTGGCGCTAGAGAGCGAACCGGTCGATCCGCGGCTGTAATGCCTGCGTGGACTTCGTGTCTCGCTCGGAACGCATCGCATGTCTATCATGGCAGCAGGAATGAAACGGAAGCCAACGACCAGGAGCAACACCATGTCAGACGAAGTACTCCGAGAGCATGTCCTTTACGTCCTTAACGGCGGCGGAGCACATCTCGGGTTCGACCAGGCCATCGGTGGTTTGAAACCGGAACTACGCGGGGCTAAGGCCGACGGCTGTTCTCATACCGCATGGCGACTGGTCGAGCATCTGCGGATCTGCCAGTGGGATATCTTGCAGTTCTCGATCAACGCCAATCACGTCTCGCCAGAGTTCCCGATCGGCTTGTGGCCTCCAACAGATGGGCCTCCGAATGAGAAGGCCTGGGATGCGTGTGTGGAAGCGTTTCGTACCGATGCTCAGGCAATGGTCGACTTGATGGCCGACCCCAACACCGATCTGTTCGCCCCTATTCCGCATGGCGATGGCCAGACGATTCTGCGGGAAGCCTTGCTGGTGGCCGATCACAACGCGTATCACCTCGGGCAATTGGTGTTCTTGCGGCGGTGTCTGGGGGATTGGAGCGATTGATCGCGACCGAGTCTCGCTAAGTTACTCTGGCTAATGTTCACCACGCCTCGGATGGTTTGTCTTCGCGATCGCTTTCAAATCAGAAGCCGTAGCAGCGTTACCAGCACGAAGCCGAGGAAAAGGATGCCGTAGCCAATCACCCCGGCCATGCCCAGGTAATTGGCCCATAGCAGCATCATCCGGCCACTGGGGTTCATGTGCTGCCGGTCGATTTCTTCCAGATCGGTGTGAGCCATGCTCCAGGCCGCGATGCTGAAGATCGGGCAGACGCCTAAAAGTCCAACTAGGGCGAAGATTAAACTAGGGATTCCGCGATGAGGTAACAGATAACGGGCATTCGTTTCACTGAGTCGGACCTGATGGAATGGAGAACCTGATCCTACTTGCTCTGGCAGGGCCAAGATCGGATATCTTTGATCCGACTTTTCCCATCCCTGCGAGTCTGTCTGCCGTAACTCACACTGCCGATCAATGCGCCCTTCCTGCACCCACTTGTCCAGTTCCTTTGAGGGAATTGGTCCGAAAATCTGCCCTTCAGGAATCCTGACAAAGTATAAGGGGCCCTCGTCGGGCGATGCGGTTGTGGGAGGCTCCGAAGCGGACGACATACGATGACGCAAACAAAAGAGTTCAGATAAGACAGTGAATTGGCGCCTATGGTAGCTTCTTGACGTAGCGTGTGCCAGCATCTTCCAGGTTGCGGTAAAACTCGCTGTATTTATGGAGCAGTGATCCTTAGAATAAATTAGATATTACTTGTTTCGCTTGGGTGATGCCCCCTGTGGCTTTTCTGGACAGCACGCAAGCGGACCCATTGTCTGAGGATGACAGCCATGTGGACGATTTGGATCTCGATAGTGGTCCTCGTCGTTTTAGTGGGTGCTTGGGGATTAGCGGAGTGGCTCCGCGGACGTCGCCGGCACCAACTAAGCAGCACGAATCAGGAGCAAGCCCAGCAGCGGTTTCGTCTGCGTCGGGAATGGCTGGAAGCCGACTTCTTGAAAGCCGCCGCCGCTAGCGGCAAGCCGCGCGGTCTACGTTGGGTCGATTGCGAGTTTGGCAACGACGTTCAATATGCCTGCGACGAAGAGCACGGTTTGCTGCGTGCGTTTGTCTCTTTGACCATCCGCTTCGAAGCCATCGAAGGGGGAGACATGGAAGAAGTCGAAGCCGTCGGCAACCTCAGGGCCGCAACCGGGGTCTTCGAGTACGACGGCGACCGCTGGATCGCCAATCCCCGAGCCATTTTCAATCTATCACCCAACCAAGCGATCCTGCATTTCAAGCATCGTTCCGTCTCGATTGATTGAAGGCGAAAAAGTGCTTGTCAGGCCACGCGCACGCGGTCCAATAGTTTCAGGGTCACCGATCGGTGCCGTGGGCTTTGCGATGCTGGCGATCGAATTATGCGCAGCGATACGCTCTTAAGATGGTGATCTTCATAGTTTGTAGGGTTTGAGATCGCTAAAATGGCTTTCCAGTGCCCAGCGGAACTCTCGTTGGATATTAATGCGAAGTCGTCGAGTTAATAGCAGTGCACGGCTGCTACGCTTTGCCCAAAAACATCTTAAACATAAACGATCTATGAGCCGATTCTCCAAAAGTTTGTCGAAGTTCGCGGTTCTTATCGTCATTTACTCTGCTCAGGCCGTGCTCGGGCAGACGTTGGAAGAACAGCTTCAGGCCATCGCCCCCAGTCAGTTGGCGGCAGAGGCGCGTCAGCTTGGCGATGCTAAACGAGGGGCGATTCTTTTCTATCAACCGCACATGGCATGTCGCTCGTGTCATGGGTTGGAGGAAGAGGCGAAGCTTGGCCCTGATTTAACGCATTGGAAAGAGCTGCCGTCGGACGCAGACCTGGTCGACGCGATATTGTCCCCCTCGAAGAAGATCCGACAAGGCTTTGAGGCCGTTAGCGTTCTGACGATTGATGGAAAAGTGATTACCGGTCGGCTCATAGAAAACACGCCTGAGCAGATCGTGTTGCAAGAGCTAACCGGTGCTCAGCAGCGGCACACAATACCGTCGGACGAGATCGAAGCACAGGCAGACGCTGCGCAGTCGTTGATGCCTTCCGGCTTGGCGAACCAACTAATCGGCCGACAGCAGTTTCTTGATCTTGTGCGTTACCTGATTGACGTTCGCGATGGGGGGACGATTGCGGCCCGAAACTTAGAGCCAGCACCCCATCTTTATGCAGTCAAACCGATACCAGAATATGAAAAACGAATCGATCACGTCGGCATGATCGCCGAATTAAACGACGCTAGTTTCCAGCGTGGCGAAGCCATTTATGGTCGAGTTTGCGCGAACTGTCATGGCACGCACGATCAGGCTGGTTCGCTACCGACATCGCCTCGTTTTGCAACTGGAAAGTTAAAAAATAGAACCGATCCACATGGAATGTATCAAACACTGACGCACGGCTTTGGCATGATGCAGCCGCAAGGGTGGATGGTTCCGCAGCAGAAGTACGACGTGATTCATTACATTCGCGAGGCCTACTTCCGGCCCGACAATCGGTCGCAGTATTTCGAGGTCGATGAAACGTATTTAGCTGGATTGCCAGCAGGCGACTTTCGCGGTCCGAAGCCGTCGCCAATGCAGGCCTGGATCACGATGGACTATGGGCCGTCTCTGATCAACACGTACGAAGTCGGTAATGATGGCTCGAACTTCGCCTATAAGGGAATCGCTACGCGGCTGGATGACGGTGCCGGCGGTATCTCGCGCGGCAGTCGTTGGATGATCTTCGATCACGATACGATGCGCATGGCCGCTGCCTGGCAAGGGAAAGGTTTTATTGATTGGCACGGGATTCACTTCGATGGCAAACACGGCATTCATCCGCGGATTGTCGGCGACGTAGTCGCGACCAATAAAACGGCCCCGGGATGGGCAAATCCCCAGAACGACTCCTTCGACGATCCACGCGTGATCGGACGTGACGGTCGCCGTTACGGACCGCTGCCGAAAGCATGGGCACAATACAACGGTCTGTATCGGCACGGAAATCAACGAGTTGTCAGCTATCAGATTGGCGACGCAAACATCTTGGAGATGCCTGAGTTACTGGTCGATTCGCTGGCCGTGTTTGCTCGTCATTTCGAGATCGCGCCCCGCGATCACAAATTGGTGCTGCGAGTCGCCGATGTGCCTGAGGGCAGCGGCGAACGCGCTCAGCTTCAGCCGTGGAACGACGAGGGCTCGGCATTTGTCGTTCGTAGCGGTCAAGCGAACGCTTCCAGTATGCTGGTAGCCGGCCTGAAGAACCCACCACCAGAGGCCACTTTCCGCTTAGATGGGCAGTCGCTTCTGTTGGATTTGCCGGCCAGCGATCAAGCCACTCAGTTCACCTTATGGTTCACGTCGAGTGACGCGGCTGACGAGGTCGACCAAGTGGTTAACGCCGTCAAGTTGACATCCATCAACGTGCCGGACTTACAAGCAGCGACCCACGGAGGCCCTACCCGGTGGCCGGAAGTGATCGAAACAAAAACGATTCGCGGAAGCGATGACGGTCCGTTTGCGGCGGACGTATTGACCTTGCCGGATGCCAACCCATGGAACGCGTTGGTGCGAGTGACCGGTTTCGATTTCTACCCCGGCGCCGATCGTGCGGCTGTGTGTGCCTGGGATGGCGATGTGTGGTTGGTCGATGGGCTGATCTCGAAAGACGGGACGCTCCGATGGCGACGCATCGCGACCGGCTTATTCCAGCCGTTGGGTTTGAAAATTGTAGACAGCGTGATCTACGTGACGTGTCGCGATCAACTGGTCATTCTGCGCGATCTCAACGGCGACTTGGAAACCGACTTTTACGAGTGCTTCAACAACGACCATCAAGTCACCGAGCACTTCCACGAGTTCGCGATGGGGCTGCAGGTCGACGACGACGGGAACTTTTACTACGCGAAGTCGGCTCGCCATGCGTTGCCGGCGATCGTGCCGCACCATGGGACTTTGCTGCGTGTTTCAGCCGATGGAAGTCGAACGGATATCCTGGCCACCGGATTTCGGGCAGCCAACGGGGTTTGTTTGAATCCGGACGGCACGTTTGTGGTGACCGATCAGGAAGGCCATTGGAACCCCAAAAACCGAATCAACTGGGTCGAGGAAGGTGGTTTCTACGGCAATATGTATGGCTACCATGACGTGTCTGATTCGTCTGATGCGGCCATGGACCCACCGTTGTGCTGGATCACCAACGCGTTCGATCGTTCACCGGCCGAGCTGTTGTGGGTGCCTGAAAATGCTTGGGGATCGTTGGGCGGATCGCTGCTTAACCTTTCCTACGGTTATGGCAAAGTATTTGTCGTGCCGTTTGAAAACATCGACGGGCAGCGGCAAGGGGGCATGTGTGAACTGCCACTTGAGCAGTTTCCAACCGGATTGGTTCGAGGTCGCTTTCATCCAACCGACAACGAATTGTACGCATGTGGCATGTTTGCTTGGGCTGGCAATCAGCAGCAGCCTGGCGGCTTCTACCGCATTCGGCGAACCGATCAGCCGGTGCATTTACCCATCGGGTTAAATGCGTCGCAAGATGGAATTCAAATCACTTTCACCGACAAGCTCGACCGAGAGTCTGCGGTCAATCCTGAAAACTACGCGATCACTGCTTGGGACTTGAGGCGGACTAAAAACTACGGTTCGAAGCACTACAACGAACGAACTTGGAAGGTTCGCGAAGCGAAACTATCGGCCGATGGGAAAACGGTCACGCTCATCGTGCCGCAGATCGAGCCTACCTGGAGCATGGAAATCCGCGGCTTCTTGAAGACTGAAGATGCGGCTCCGTTGAAGCTGCGAATTCATAACACCATTCATCGGCTGAGCGATTCTTCGTCGTCGAATTGAACCAGCTTCTACGCTCGAATCGCATCGATTGTGCCGTTGCTGTCGGCGAACTCGTCGATCGATAGCCCCATTGCCTGAGCCTGGGTTAGCCAAAGGTTTGCCAGCGGTGTTCCCTCAGGCATATTGATATGCTGACCTGTACGGACTTTTTTGCCACCACCGGCCACAACAATCGGCAAGTCGTTGTATTGATGCGTTGATCCGTCACCCAGTCCACTGCCGTAAGTGAATAGCGTATTATCCAGCAGAGTGGTTCCGTCGGCTTCGACTATGCCGTCCATTTTGCTGGCCAGGTAGGCGAACTGCTGCATGTGAAACTCGTCGACTTTCAACAGGTCGTCGATCATTTTGGATTGATTGTGAGACATCTGATGATGGCTCCGCGGTTTATCGAACAGGCTCTCGAACATGAACGGCGTGTCCCACCGCTCGGGACCGACCATAAAGGTCGTCACGTTCGTCAGGCCAGATTGCAAGGCCGCTACCATCAAGTCTCCCATCAGGCGAATGTACTCACCGCGCGGAAGATAGGCCTCCGGAGGCTCCTCTAGATCGACCTTGGCCAGTTCGCTTTTCATCGCTTCGAGTCGATCCATTTGCAGTTCGATTGCTCGGATCGAATCGAAATACTCGGCAAACTTGTGACGGTCGTCATAGCCCAGTTGTTTCCGCAAGCTGTTGGCGTCTTCCAACACCAGGTCGGTTACGTCTCGCAAACGGTCGGTGTCTTGCGTCGAGAACAGCCGACGATACATCTTGCGTGGGTCGCGAATGGATGGTGCCAGGTGCCCGGTGCCGTACCACGAGATGTTGTCGAAATAGATCGACTCCTTATTGTCGCGATGACTATTGCAGCTGAACTCCAACGTACGGAAAGGCGTGCTAGTGCCAATTTGATCGGCGACCAAGTGATCGAGCGTACGGTCCAACGGCCACGCGGTTCCTTCAATAGTGTACGGCTTCGCGCTACTCATATAACACGACGCACACTGCGCATGAACGTCGGTGCCTTGCTGGAAGGTGCGGTCCATTCCGGTGATAAGGTTGACCTTCCCTTTGATGCCTTCCAGCGGCTGCAGGGTTGGCGTGAGATTCTCGAGCGGTTTTTGGCGGAACTTGGGGTCCTGCTTGTCGAGCGAACTCATGCGGGCTCCCATATTTCCTACGGGAATCACGCCGTTTTCTTCGCCGGGAAAGAACCCCCGTCGTACGACCCCAATCGGCACGTAAAAGTGCGCCATCCGCTGCGCTGTGGCCTTGGGTGCCGCGGCCTTGCTGACACTTGCCAGCCAAGGCAAGGCGAGCATCGAGCCACCGACCCCGCGGAGAAAACGTCGACGGTTAAGCTGGCTCGTCATGGGCTCACCTTTTGAGATAGCTGCGGAGGGGCCGATTCGGCTGGACTTCGTTTCGCGAGAAACGGTTGGCTGAGAATAACTTGTTTCAGCAAAGCTTGCATCCGAAAGTCGTCCGTAGCCGCGTTGGCGACAATCGCGCCCAGGGCAAGCTCGTCCGAGGGGACCAGTTCGCGGGCCAACGAGAACGAAAGCAAATGCCCTGCAAACGCTCGAGCAAAACGCTGCTCTTCGCTAAGGATCGCGTCTTTGAATTCAATGATGTTCGAGAATTCGTGTTTGCCAAACAGCTTGCCAGAAACATCGACCTCGCGGCCATTCTCGTACTCGACTCGCCATTTGCCGACCGGGTCGTAATTTTCTAGCGCAAAGCCTAGCGGGTCGATCTGTTCGTGACAGCCGCGGCAATCGGCTCGCTCGCGATGTAGTGCCAGGCGTTCTCGCAAGGTCAGATGTTCTTCGCCCGTTTTAGGCTTTTCATCCAGGGGTGGCACATCGGCCGGTGGCGGCTTAGGTGGGTTGTTGAAGATCACGGCGGCGATCCACGCGCCGCGCGAGATCGGCTGCGTGCGGTTGGGGCCTGAGGTCATGGTCATGACGGCCGCGTTGGTGATCATGCCGCCGTTGCGGCGATCGGTGACCGGCACGCGTTCAAATTTCAAAACGGTAACTTGGGACCCTTTGACTCGCTTGTTAGCATCAGGCGAAGAAAGCGCGTCGTAGGCTTCTTCCAGAAGGTGCGAGCGGTAGGTGAAATCCGAGTCAATCAGTTGACGTATCGGTAAGTCCTCGATCAAGACCGTCTCGAAAATTAACAGTGGCTCCAGCATCATATGCATGCTGTCGCGGTATCGGGAAAAGTAAAAGTCGGGAAAACGATCGGGATCGGGGACCGACGAAATGATCCGTTCCAGTTGAAGCCATTGGGTGGGAAAGCTATCGCTGAACCGCTTGAGTCGGCGGTCTTTGATCATGCGGTCGATCTGCTGCTCAAGCACTTCCGGCGAACTGAGCTGTCCACTAGCCGCCAGATCGAGCAAGGTTTGGTCGGGAATACTTCCCCACAAAAAGAACGAGAGCCGAGACGCGAGTTCAAAGTCGTCAATCGAGGTTGATAGGTCCCCCGGACTCTTCTGGTCGTAAAGATACAAAAACTTGGGGGAGGAAATGGCTGCTGCGGCTGCCGACTTCATGGCCTCGGGGAATGCGACTTCCGCGTCTAGTTGATGTGCAACGAAGCCGGCATAGCGGTCCAGCACTTCTGGCTCGACCGGTCGCCGAAAGGCCTGGGTCAGAAACGTTTCCAGGCGTCGTCTTGCTTGCCTCTTGGCGTTCTGGTTTTTACGAGGTGTCGCGAAGAAGGTGTCCCAGATGCCGACCTTCTTGGGAACAAAGTCGGGGCTCTCGGTGATCGACTTGCCAAGCTTGAGGAACTCTTGCATGAGCAACGGGGAAAGCGTGAGGTGGTCTCCGCGGTTGTCGAAGCCATGTTCGGCTCTTAGGTCTTGCGGAATGACGGCGACGCCTGCCAGGCGAGGTTCGATCAATTGCGACTTGCCCATAGGGCGACTACCAACCGAGACAAGTTTTGGCATCTTGCCGGTTTGCGGTTGAAAGTAACGGCTGTGGTCACGCATCATGCGTTCAGGCAACGAGAAGACCACGCATTTCAGGTCGAACAAGTCCATCACGGCGTTGTTGTACTGAAATCGGTTCATCCGCCGCATCGGAATATGCGGGAGTGTATCTTGGGCAGTCACTGCCTGGTGCAGCCGAGTGGTCAACTGGTCGATCAGCTGAGCTTGTAAAGTCTCTGCCAGTGGCGGCTGATCCTCCGGCGGCATGGCACCAAATTCGACCGCTTCAATCACCTGCCGTAGCAAATGGGCATCCGCCGTGGACTGCTTACCAGTGAACGATCGCAAATCGACGTCGCCGGAAAGGTCGTCGGGATCGGCGCCATGGCACTTCACGCAGCGGGCCTGAATCGTGCGGGACAGCACATCCGGACTTGGCTGCGGTTCGGCGGCAAACGCATTCACACATACAGCCGGTAGCAACAGGAGGGCTGCGATAGGTCGACCGAGGGTGATGTTCGACAACAGGCTGAACATACGCAAACAATGGCCTCCGAGCGGCTCGACTCGCCGTAAAGCTGGAAGGAAACTCAGGTAGGAATGCAGGCAAAAAGCCAATCGACAAGCAGCACGGCCAAGGTGCAACCTGAATCTGGCTCGGCCTCGAAAGGATGGTGGAATAGGAAAGTTAGCAGCGGCATAGTGTCGCTCTAAGTTGAAGTTATAGCAAAAATAACGCAGGATGACCAAACTTTTTCAAGCAAGTGGCGTTGAACGTGGGGCTCCTCTCGTAGTCGTCCCGTCGGGGGCTGAGCAGCACAGCCAGTCGCACCACGAACAAGCGTGTGCGTGGTTATTAACGTTGGCAGCGCATGCGACGGCAGGGTTTTCGAACGGTTCGGAACTTGATTTTGTGGTCTTCGTCAATCGTTGTTCGGGAAACCCTCACCCTAGCTCTCTTCCTTTGAGCGAGAGGGTACAAGAATAGGGAGGCGTGCCTGATTAAGGGGCATCGCGCCAGGCTACTTAATCGTTTGGCGATCCGCGTCAGATTATGGATAATGGCGGCGTGTCTTACGATGCTTTCCTTCATGCTGGGACAGAAAAGGAATGGTTCGATGAATCAGTTCGCGGTGAGCGAAGATCAGGTCGCGAGGTTTCAAGTCGACGGTTACTTGATCGTCCGAAGTCTATTCGAACCGTCGGAAATGGATGGCCTTCTGTCGTATGCCCGTGCCGATCAAGATCTGCTGGGACAGTCGCACGTCAAAACAGATGCTACCGGCGGCGAAACGCGCCTGACGGTTCGTAACGATTTGGATGAAACGTCGTTGTATACGGCCATTGTGCGAAGCCAACGCGTTGCCGGGACCATGCAGGCTCTGTTAGGAGACGAGGTCTATCATTATCACCATAAGATGATGCTCAAGCAGCCTAAGACTGGCGGGGCCTGGGAGTGGCATCAAGACTATGGGTATTGGTATGAAAACGGTTGTTTGTATCCCGACATGGGAAGCTGTATGCTGGCCGTCGATCAGGCCACCCAGGCCAACGGGTGCTTGCAAGTTCTCCGCGGTACCCATCGCCTGGGACGAGTGAACCATGTGAAGATCGGCCAGCAGACAGGCGCCGATCCACAGCGCGTCGATGCGGCGGTTGCCCGGCACGAGTTGGTGTACTGTGAAATGAGCCCTGGTGATGCCGTCTTCTTTCATAGCAACTTGCTGCATCGCTCGGATCAGAATGTTTCCGACTATCCGCGTTGGTCGCTGATCTGCTGCTACAATACGCGGCACAACGATCCGATCATTACCGGCGGTCGCCACCCCAACTACGCTCCTCTGGAAATCTGGCCAGACCAGCAGGTCTCGAAAGCAATTCAGGCCGTTTCCGCTGCCAGGTGATTAGCCGCGACGAGGTACTTCTATGACACGCATTGCTTTGCTTGGTACGGGGCTAATCGGCCGTTTCTATGCCCAATCGCTACACGGGCGGCGTTCGCGAGATCGAATTCATGTGGTCTATTCGCGGAGCTGGGATCGTGCGGCCGCATTTGCCGAGGAGTTCGGAATTCCTCACGACACGTCCGACTGGCGCGCCGCGATCTCCAACCCGGACATCGATGCGGTCGTTATTGGTTTGCCCAATCACCTGCACCGAGAGGTGGTGCTGGCCATAGCCGCTGCCGGCAAAGCGATTTTGTGTACCAAGCCGCTGGGGATCAACGCGACCGAGGCGCTGCAAATGCTGCAAGCGGTGGAGGAAGCGGGCGTCTACCATGCTTATCTGGAAGATCTCGTTTACACACCCAAGACGCTCAAGGCGTTGAAGTCGGTCCAGGCCGGTGCGATTGGTGATGTGCTGTGGGTTCGCTCGCGCGAGGCGCACTCGGGGCCGCATAGCGATTGGTTTTGGAACAAGGATCTTTCCGGAGGCGGGGCGATTATCGACCTGGGGTGTCATTGCATCGAGATTGCCCGCAACTTCATTGGCAAACAGATTCGCCCGGTCGAAGTGATGTGCTGGGCGGATACGCAGATGCATCCGGTCGATGTCGAGGATCATGCGATTGGGATGGTTCGCTACGAAAGCGGCGCGATCGGGCAATTTGAGACGAGTTGGATCTTCCGCGGCGGCATGGATCTGCGTGACGAGGTCGGCGGTAGCGAGGGAACCATCTGGCTCAACCATTGGTTACGAACCGGAATGGAGATGTTCTCGTCGTCGACGCAGTCTGGCTATATTGCCGAGAAAGCCGAGACTGACACCGGGTGGCTGTTTCCCGTGGGCAACGAAGGGGCCGCGTTGGGCTACGACGACATGTTCGCCGATGTGCTCGGCCAGATGGAATCAGGCGGAAGGCCTCAGGAAGATTTCTACGATGGTTATGTGGTCAACGCAATTATCGACGCCGCTTATCAATCGGTTAAAACGCGGCAGTGGGCCCCGGTCGAACTGCCACTCTGGCGAGGCGAGACTGGCAACGAGCGGGCGGGAAAATCGTGTTCGTTCGACGACGAGCACGACCTGATCAAAAAGGAAAAGATGCCAGACGGAGCGACGAAACTCATTCTGCGGCATAAACAAAGTGGCGAGCTGAGTCAGCGGATTGTTTCAGCATAAATCGAATCGCCAGGCTGGATAAGACAAATTGGCCCGTTTCTCAAAATCAACGTGTGCAGTCGCACGACAATCGATATACTGTTGTGATCTCACCTGACATCACTTCCCCGCCCCGCTCGCCGTTGTTGCATTCGTAGCAGCGGTTCTTCCCGCCGACAGACGCGTAGTGAGGCTACTATGCCGACATCGAAATTCGTGCCTGAAACGATCCTGCATGTTTCGCTTGTGCTGATTGCCCTGGGGATCGTCCCAAACGCATCGCACGTTAACGCGGCGGAACCCGCTGCGCCGAGTTCGCAAGATCTGTCGTTCTTTGAAGCGAAGATTCGTCCCTTGTTGGTGACGCACTGTATTGATTGTCATGGGGCCGACACGCAGGAAAGTTCGCTCCGCGTCGATACGATGTCGGGCATGCTCGGTGGGGGTGAGTCGGGCGCTGCCGTGATTCCGAAAGACCCTAAGCACAGCTTGCTACTGGCCGCGGTGCAGTACGACAACGACCATCTGAAGATGCCGCCGGACGGCAAGATGTCCGACGCCCAGATCAAGCTGCTGCAGCAGTGGATTCAAATGGGAGCACCTCACCCCGATTTACTGGGAAAGAACGCCGTTGAGCCAAGACGCTCGCCGATTGATATGAAAGCGGCCCGGAATTACTGGGCGTTTCGACCTGTTGAGCGTCCTGCGGTGCCCGCAGTAGAAGCTTCGGCCGGCCCACGAAACCCTATCGACGCATTCATCGAGGCGGCGCTGATTCGAGAAGGACTTGTACCTAATGTCGCGGCCGATCGGCGGACGCTCATTCGCCGGGCCACGTTTGATTTGACCGGTCTGCCGCCGACGCCTGAGCAGGTGGCTGCCTTCTTGGCCGACGAGTCGCCGGATGCTTTCGCGAAGGTTGTCGATCGATTGTTGGCATCGACGGAGTACGGTCGGCGTTGGGGGCGTCATTGGTTGGACGTCGTACGCTATGCCGATAGCAACGGCCTGGACGAAAACCAGGCGTTCGTCGATGCCTGGCGATATCGCAATTATGTGATCGATGCAATGAACGAGGACAAGCCATTCGATCAGTTTGTCATGGAGCAGGTCGCTGGTGATTTGTTGGCGGACAGCTCTGGTTCATCAGGATCGCCGAAAGATTTCGACGCGGTCGTTGCGACCGGCTTTCTAACGCTCGGCCCAAAGGTGTTGGCCGAAAAAGACACCGTGAAGATGGAGATGGACATCATCGACGAGCAGATCGACACGCTCGGTCAGGCATTTCTCGGTTTGACGATTGCGTGTGCTCGATGTCACGATCACAAGTTCGATCCGATCTCAACGGCCGACTATTACGCAATGGCGGGAATCTTCAAAAGCACGCAATCGATGCAGTCGCTCAAGACGGTAGCTAAGTACAACGAAAAGGTCTTGGCGACCGAAGCAGAAGTTCAGCGTAAGGCGCAGCTCGACCAGTCCCGAAAAGAAAAACAGGCCGAGCTCGACAAGCTTGTCAAAGCGACCAAGCAGACGCAGCCCGGCATCGAAGAGAAGTCGTATCCGGCCGAGGTTCAGCAGCAACTAGCCGAGCTGCGTCAACAGATTGCGGCCCTCACCGACCAGGCACCCTCGCTGCCAACCGCGATGGCGGTGGAAGAGGGAACGCCGGAGAACGTACGAATTCATGTTCGTGGCAGTCACTTGATTCTCGGACAGCAGGTCGAACGGGGCGTTCCCGCAGTTTTGCAGTTGAGGGATTCGCTAGAGATCAGCGACGGTGAAAGTGGAAGATTGCAGCTGGCCAAGTGGTTGGTTCATCCCGAGAACCCGTTGACGGCTCGAGTCGCCGTCAATCGCGTATGGCGCTGGCACTTCGGCACGGGGCTAGTCTCCTCGACCGATAACTTCGGTAAGCTGGGCGATACGCCTTCGCACCCGAGGCTGCTCGATTGGTTGGCGACCGAATTGGTTGCCGGTGGTTGGTCGCTGAAGAAGCTGCACCGCCAGATTATGCTGAGCGATACCTATCAGCGCAGTAGTGCCGTCGATCCAGAGAGTGCCGCGATCGACCCTGAGAACCGCTGGTATTGGCGGGCCAACGTCCAGCGACTTCAGGCCGAAGCCTTGCGAGATTCGCTGCTGTATGTCAGTGGAAAGCTCGACCCGACGCAGGGAAGCAGCGTGTTGGCCGTCGAAAAGTGGAAGCTTGTCTTCGATCACACTTCTAAGGACGACACCAGCTACGATTCGCTACGCCGGGCGGTCTACTTGCCGGTCATTCGCAACAACCTTTACGACGGGTTCATGCTGTTCGACTACGCGACTGCCGATACCACCCAGGGAGATCGACCGACCTCGACGGTGGCTCCCCAGGCTCTCTTTACGATGAACAGCCCGCTGTTTCTGGACTCGGCCGAAGCACTCGCCGAGCGTCTCAAGCAGCAAGAGCCTACCGATGATGCCCAGCGGATCGGCCTTCTTTACCAGCTGACGCTCGCACGGCCGCCGCAAGAACACGAGGTAACGCGTCTTCTGCAGACGATCGAGCAGTTGGAAAACGCGTTGCAATCGCAGATGGAACCCGATCAAGCGCATCGCCAGGCCTGGGCGGCGGCGTGCCAGTGTTTGTTGGGGTCGAACGAATTCCTTTACGTTGAATAGCTTGGCGGGAAGCGAGAGCCACAATGAATGACCTTCCGACATCGACGATCACTCGGCGCTGCCTGCTGCAGAACTCGGCGGTTGGCTTCGGCTACTTGGCCTTGTCGGCGCTGCTGCAAGGCGAAACGCGGGAAGCGCTAGGGGCACCGACGACTGAGCTTGCCCACCTTCCGGCACGGGCCAAGCGGGTCATCTTCCTGTTTATGAAGGGAGGCCCTTCGCACGTCGATACGTTCGACTATAAACCGCGGCTGCAACAAGACGACGGCAAGCCGCTTCCCTTCGACAAGCCCCGCGTGCAGTTCGCCCCCACAGGTAACCTGTTAGGATCGCCGTGGAAGTTTCGCCAGTACGGCCAGGACGGCATGCACGTGAGCGACCTGTTCCCGCATGTCGCGCGGCATGTCGACGACTTGTGCTTTTTGCATTCGGTGCATGGCACCAATCCGTCGCACGGCGGGGCGCTGCTCAAGCTGCACACCGGCAGCGACAACTTCATTCGGCCCAGCTTAGGTTCCTGGGTGAACTATGGCCTTGGCAGCGAGAACGACAACTTGCCAGGCTTCGTGACCATCTGCCCCACGTTCGCTCACGGCGGCGCCAAGAACTGGGGCTCGGCGTTTCTACCCGCCGAGTTTCAAGGGATTCCGCTGGGGGTTGCCTCGCAGCCATCGACGGCGGCGAACGTGAAGTACATCGACAATCCGCGTTGGTCTAAGGACGTGCAGCGGCTTCAGCTCGATCTGTTGAATTCAATGAACCGCGAGCACATGGCCCACGCGCAAAGCGAGCCGTCGTTGGAAGCCAGGATTCAATCGTTCGAGCTGGCCTACCGCATGCAGTCTAGAATGCCGGAGGCCCAAGACCTTTCGCAGGAAACGGCCAATACGATCGAGATGTACGGGCTCAACGATCCCATCACCAAAGACTTCGGGCGGCAATGTTTGCTCGCGCGGCGTTTTGCCGAACGCGGTGTGCGTTTCATTCAGGTTACCCACAGCGATACGAAGGTGCAGTGGGATCAGCACGGCGATTTGAAAGCGGGACACACCAAAAATGCTGCCGAGGTCGATCGTCCGATTGGGGCGCTGCTGGAAGACTTAAAGCGACGCGGCCTGTTGGAAGACACATTGGTTTTATGGGGAGGTGAGTTCGGGCGAACGCCAACCTGCCAAGGCAGCGGGGCCAATGGTCGCGACCACAACCCCGAAGGCTTCACCATGTGGATGGCCGGCGGCGGCGTGAAGCCTGGCTATCGGCACGGCACGACCGATGAGTACGGCTATTACGCGCAGGAAAACAAAATGCACGTGCACGATCTGCACGCGACCCTTCTGCACCTGATGGGGCTCGATCACCAGCGGTTAACCTATCGCCATGCCGGTCGTGATTTTCGATTAACGGACGTCCACGGAAACGTTCATCACGAAATCTTGGCGTAATCTGCGTTACCCGTCGTAGGCCGCTTGCAGTGTGGCCATGTCCAGCTTGATCATCTGCGACATAGCATCGAACACGCGTTTGGCCCGAGCCGGGTCGGGGTCTGCGAGCATTTGGCCGATGCTGGCCGGAAGGATTTGCCAGCGGACGCCGAATTTGTCTTTCAGCCACCCGCACGCGAGCGGCTCGCCCCCGACCATCAGCGAATCCCACAGATGGTCGATTTCAGCTTGGGTTTCGCAGCTGATAGCCAGCGAGAACGCCTCGGTGAACTCCCACGGTTGACCGGCGTTCAGCGCAACGAAGGTCATTCCAGCGAGCTCGAACTCGACGGTCATCAATTCGCCGCTATCGGGGTTGTTGACCGTCTGAATGATTCGTGAATCTGGAAGTAAAGAAACGTAAAGGTTAACCGCCTCTGCGGCTTCGTTCTTGAAGCTAAGAAAGGGTGTGATCTTGTGGTTGAAATGCATGATGGCTTGTCCCGATTGGAAATAGAGTGAGTTAACAAGCGGTAGCTTCTCTTAATCGCGATTCATTCGCCACCGGGAATCTCCGTCTCGACGAGGCGGGCCAGTTGCCGCAGCGAATCTTGCCATCCGAGATAACACATTTCGACTGGGATCGCCGCCGGAAGTCCTTCGTGCAAGATCTCGATCTCGGTGCCGCAGCTTACCTGGCCCAGGTTGATTGTTTTGGTCATGTCGGCACCCAGCGCGGGATCGTCGAACTGGTCGGCCAGGACAATACGCTCGTTCGGGGTTAGCTCGACGAACTTGCTCTCGAAGCTGTGGCTATGGCCCGAGGAAAAGTTGGTGAACGACATGTGAAAGCTACCCCCTTGCTGCGCGTCGATGCGATCAATTTTACCCAGGTAGCCATACGGCGGCAGCCAACGGCAGAGGGCATCAGGGTCGAGGAAGGCCTTGTAAATACGCTCGGTTGGGGCACGTAGTACACGGTGTAGTCGGATTGAGTTCGATGCTTGGGGCATAAGAAGACTTCCTTTCAGGGTGAGTGAAAACGATTGTTTATAGATTGGTCGACCAGGTTTTGATGAAATCGACAACCAACTGGAAGTTTTCCGTTAATCCACTTGCTATGACAACGCGGCAAACGAGGCAGCCTATCGGCAAGGCAATTGAACTCTGAGCACGCATGGACTATTTTTGAGGGACTTTCATCGACCTGACAACACGCTTTCAACCCACTTGGCCTCGCATTTGATGGCAAATTCTACCGATCGCAAGGGCCATCTTAACTTTTCTACCTGGGTCCTGATCGCCTTGGTTTTAGGCATAGGCTGCGGCCTGTTTCTTGGCGAGTACGTCACGAGCATCAAATGGGTCAGCGACGTTTACGTCGGTTTGCTGCAGATGGCCGTCTTGCCGTACGTGCTGGTTTCGCTGGTGGCCAACATCGGGCAACTGACGAGGGAGTCTGGTATGCGGATGCTGCGCGTTAGTTTGCTGGTGTTGTTGCTGCTATGGGTGATTGGCATAGTCGCATTGGCGATCAGCACGCTAGCCTTTCCTAAATGGGATACGGGTTCATTTTATAGCAGCCGATTCACTGATTCTCCGCCGGCTTATGACTGGAAGAGCCTGTTTATACCGTCAAATCCATTTGAGTCGCTCGCAACGAACTCGGTTCCGGCGGTGGTGGTGTTTGCCATTGGACTAGGCATTGCCCTGATGTATCTGCCCAATAAAGAAAAGCTGCTAGAACCGCTCCAGGTCTTGATCGAGGCGTTAGCGAAGGTCAACAAGATGGTGGTTCAAATGACACCCATCGGGCTGTTCGCAATTGCTGCCTATACGGCCGGAACGATCGATCTGGCGCAGCTGAGTCTGCTACAGGGCTATTTGCTGGCCTACTGCTTGCCAGCGGTCATCATCTCGCTGGTTGTCTTACCGTCACTGGTGGCCGCGGTCACCCCACTCGGTTATTGGGATGTGCTTCGTGCTTCGCGTGACGCGTTGATTACAGCGTTTGTTATCGGCAACTCGTTTGTCGTGCTGCCGATGATTATCGACGGCGTTAAACGGCTTCAGAAGGAAAGCGGTCTCGACGGAAATTTAAATGGTGATAAGCCAGAATACCTGGTTCCGTTGGCCTATCCAATGCCGGATATCGGCCGGATTTTGGCCTTGGTGTTTATTCCGTTTGCGGCGTGGTTCTCGGGGACGGTGATCGCGGTCGAAGATTATCCGCCGCTGTTGGGTGTCGGCTTCTTGGGAGCGTTTGGCAAGCCGGTTGTCACGGTTCCCTTAATGCTCAGTATTGCCGAGTTGCCGAGCGATCTGATCAACTTGTATTTGATCTCCGGAGTTGTCGCGGCGCGGTTTGGCGATCTTATGAAAACGATGCACTTGATCTCGTTCACCCTGCTGACGTTCTGCGTGCTTGGCGGATCGATTCGTTTTAAGCTGACCAAGCTTGTCGTTGGTTTGACGAGTTCGCTCGTCCTGCTGTTGGCCGTGTCTTTGGGGACGCGAATCTATCTAATCTCCGAATTTCAAGACCATTATTCACGCGAAGATCTGCTCACCGAACGCACGATGCTGCCCATTCATGGGGATAGTTCATTCCAAGAGGTGGGACACAAGGTTCTGGAAACTTCCCAGCCGAACCCCCAGCCAATCCGCTCCGGCGAGTCTCGGGTCCAACGAATTCAAAATTCAGGCGTGCTGCGGGTCGGTTTCAATTCCGACCGGATGCCGTTTGCTTACTTCAACGGGCAGCAGCAGCTGATCGGCTTTGATATTCAAATGGCCTATATTCTAGCGAGCGATCTGGGGGTTAATATCGAGTTCGTACCCATCGATCGAGACAACTTCCTGCAGCAGATGCAGGAAGATCACTTTGATGTTGCCATGTCGGCGATCGAAGGAAGTGTTTCCAAGGCCATTGCGTTCCCTGCGAGCGAGCCGTACATGGATGTGACGATGGCTCTGGTGGTGCCGGATCGTGACGAACAGAAGTTCCGAGACATCGAAAAGATAATGAAGCTGCCCAAATTAAAACTGGCAGCGATTAAGAACAGCTTCTTCGCTGAGCTGGCGCGGAAAGACTTCCCGAAGAACATTCAAATTGTGGAGCTCGACACGGCTGAGCAATTTTTCGAAGGTCAGCACCAAAAGGTCGACGGGCTGGTGATTAGCGCCGAGTCGGGGTCGGCCTGGACGCTGCGTTACCCGCACTTTGCCGTGACCAATCCGCTGCACGGACGAGATCGAGTTCCCCTCTACTACCTGAGCTACAAGGATCCGGACTTCGACGAAGTGATCGAAAACTGGTTGCGGCTCAAACGTGCTGATGGAACCTACCAGCTTTTGTACGATTATTGGATTCTGGGGGAAGAAAAACGACGCAAACCGCCTCGCTGGTCGGTCTTAAGAAATGTCCTGGGCTGGGCGGACTGAGGTCTTGCTGGCGCGAAAAGGGAACCAAGGACTTCACCAACAAGGATTCGTAGAGTGCGAGCCGTGAATCGCATTGCACCATAGCGGCAGCTTTCGCCAATAAAAGAAACCAGGGGCAATTTGGTGCCCCTGGTTCGATTCGGTGGCCCTTTTCAGGGCGTCAGCGTTTGCATCTTCCGCAGAAGATCAGGCCTACTTCGCTGCCTGAAGCAGTTTCAACAGCACCGTTTGAAGGATGCCGCCGTTGCGGTAGTAATCGAGCTCGACAGGCGTGTCGATGCGGACGGTGGCGTCGAAGGTGGTGACTTCGCCATCAGCACTCTTGGCCGAAACGGTGATCTGTTGCTGCGGCTTGAGGTCTTCCGGCAGGTAGATGTCGTAAATCTCTTCACCGGTCAGACCGAGCGATTCCCACGACGAATCGTTGGGGAATTCAAGCGGCAGAACGCCCATGCCAATCAGATTGCTGCGGTGGATACGCTCGAAGCTGGAAGCGATGACCGACTTGACACCCAGCATAAACGTGCCCTTGGCGGCCCAGTCGCGCGAGCTACCGGTGCCGTATTCCTTACCGGCGATGACCACCAGCGGCGTGTCGTCTTGCTTGTAGATCTCGGCGGCATCGAAGATGGTCATCGTTTCGCCGGTCTTGAAGCACTTCGTCCAGCCACCTTCCTTTTCAGGAGTCAGGCGGTTACGAATGCGAATGTTGGCGAACGTACCGCGATGCATCACGCGGTCGTTACCACGTCGCGAACCGTAGCTGTTGAAGTCGACCGGCTCGACGCCGTGCTCCATCAGGTACTTGCCGGCCGGGCTATCTTTGGCGATTGCACCTGCAGGCGAGATATGGTCGGTCGTGACCGAGTCGCCCAAGAGAGCCAGCACACGCGCCCCGGTGATTGACTCGATCGGGTCGATCGTTTCTTTCACGTCGTCTAAGAAGGGTGGTTCTTGAATGTAGGTGCTGTTGGCGTCCCAGGTGTAAAGTTCGGAATCGGGAACTTCGATTGCGTTCCAGTTGGGATTCGACTCGTAGGCGCTGTTGTAGCGTTCGCGGAACATCTCGGGATTGATCGCCCGTTCGACCGTTTCGGCGATCTCTTCGTTGGTTGGCCAGATGTCCTTCAGGTAGATGTCTTCCCCCTGAACATTGGTGCCGATGGGATCGTTGTCGAGGTCGATGTCGACGGTGCCGGCCAATGCATAGGCCACGACCAGAGGTGGGCTGGCCAGGTAGTTGGCTTTGACGTGCGGATTCACGCGGCCCTCGAAGTTGCGGTTACCGCTAAGAACGGCCGAGGCGACCAGCGAACCTTTGGTGACGGCGTCGGCAACCGGCTCCGGCAGCGGACCACTGTTACCGATGCACGTGGTGCAGCCATAACCGACCAGGTTGAAGCCAAGCTTCCGCAGGTCGTCCATCAGGTCGGCCTTTTCGAGGTAGTCGGTCACCACGCGCGAACCAGGGGCAAGACTGGTCTTCACGTATGGTTTGACCGTCAGACCCTTTTCGGCAGCCTTCTTCGCGACCAGGCCAGCGGCCAGCATCACGCTGGGGTTGCTGGTGTTAGTGCAACTGGTGATCGCCGCAATGACGACAGCACCGTGGCCGATTTCAGTCGACAGGCCGTGATCTTCAACGGTGGCAGTGCGAACCAGGTCTTCGTCGCCCAGGCCGAAACCGCGTTCGTTCGGCGAAGTGACCAGCGACTTCTTGAACTCGGACTGCATGCTCGCCAGTGGCACGCGGTCTTGCGGACGCTTGGGACCGGCCAGCGATGGCACGACGGTCGAAAGGTCGAGACGAACCAGCGACGTGTAGCTAGGCTTCATGTCGTCGGTGCGGAACAGGCCTTGTTCCTTCGTGTAACGCTCGACGCGTTCGACTTCGACATCGGTGCGGCCGGTTCGCTGCATGTAGTTCAGCGTTTCGGAGTCGACCGGGAAGAAGCCCATCGTCGCGCCGTATTCAGGTGCCATGTTGGCGATGGTGGCTCGATCGGCCAGGCTCATGTGCGAAACGCCAGGACCGAAGAACTCGACAAACTTACCCACGACCCCTTGGGCTCGCAGGATCTCGGTGATGGTCAGCACCATGTCGGTTGCAGTGACGCCAGGACCGAGCTTGCCGGTCAGCTCGAAGCCGACAACTTGCGGCGTGAGCATGTAGATCGGTTGACCCAGCATGACGGCTTCGGCTTCGATACCACCCACACCCCAGCCTACGACGCCCAGGCCGTTGATCATGGTGGTATGGCTGTCGGTGCCGACCAGCGAGTCAGGCAAGACAACCTTGCCCTTTTCATCTTCGCGAATGAAGACACCTTTGGCGAGGTACTCAAGGTTCACCTGATGCACGATCCCGACGTTGGGCGGGATGGCCTGGAAGTTCTTAAGCGACTTCTGACCCCAGCGAAGGAATTCGTAGCGTTCTTTGTTGCGTTTGAATTCCAGGGCCACGTTCTGGTCGAGGGCCTGATCGGTGCCGAATGCATCGACCTGCACCGAGTGGTCGATCACCAGGTCGACCGGAATCAGCGGATTGATTTTGGCGGCGTCGCCCCCCAATCGCTGCATCGCACTTCGCATGGCGGCCAGGTCGACCACGCACGGCACGCCGGTGAAGTCTTGCAAGACAACGCGGGCCGGCATGAATGGAATCTCGGTCGAGACCGGGCTATCGGCTTTCCAGCCGGCCAGGGTCTTCACGTCGTCTTCCGAGACGATATAGCCGTCGCAGTTCCGCAGCACGGATTCCAGAAGAACGCGGATCGAGAAAGGAAGTTTATCAATATCCCCCAGGCCGGCTTCTTGAAGCTTGCGAATTCGGTAGATCCCCAAGTCCCCTTCCGAGGTGGAAAACACGTCGCGAGCGCCGAACGGATCGAACTTTGCGGTCATCGTACTCGTTCTTTCTAAATCGAATCTATTGAGGCAGATCGGTAGACGCCCACAATTTTAGCGAAACGCCCGGGAGTTGTCTTCCGGGTAACTTTGTGGCGTTTTGGGAAGTTTTTAGCGCCGATCTGCGACAGATCATGGCCCTAAGGTTCTAACATACCTCCACGCGTGGGTGGGGTCACTATGCCGTGAGAGGCCTGGGTTGAAAACGAGAGCCACCCGCAGTTCGAGATTCCTGCAAGTATTAGGTACGGTTATGACGCCTGGGCAGAGGGTAACGCGCAAGGAAGTTGATTCTTCCCGTGCGTGACCTAGGCTTTCCTCGAAACGGCTTTTCCTCTCCCTCTCTGGCAGTTCTAGCGCGACGAAGAAACGACCTATGTCCGACCCGCTCAAAGATTTATTGTCTCAACTGGCTGGTAGCGATGCGGCAGAATCTGGGGAAGTAGATCCCTGGGAATTGGTAGAAGCTGTATCCCCTGAGGAAGAACTGCAATCCAACGGTGATAAATCGCTCGAAGCGATGATCTCGCGGATTAACAGCATGACCAGCAGCGGCTCCGACGACGAAGGAGCGTTTGCCGAGACGGCCCGCAGCGAAGAGACGTCGCCGCAGCCATCGATGTCCTCTCAAGAGGACGGCGACATGCCGTTTTACCCGCGCGAGCCTGAATCGCTCCGCGAGGCCCATTTGACCGGCACAGACGTTGAAGCGTTATGCCTGAAATATCTGCTCACCGCCGGCGAAGCATCCGGTCGCGAGATCGGCAATCAGCTGAGTATTCCGTTTCTGCTGATGGACGAGGCGCTGCGGAAGATGAAGTACGACCAGTTGGTCGTTTATAAAGACACCGCTCAGGCCGGCGACTATGTGTACTATCTGACCGATCTCGGCCGCGAACGAGCCCGGCGTTATAACGAACACTGCACCTATTACGGTGCGGCACCCGTATCGCTGAAGGATTATGTGGCCAGCGTCCGTGCTCAATCGTTGGAAGGCCAGTCTCCCAGTGTCGAGGCATTGGAATCGGCCTTCGAAGATCTGCTGATCAACAAGACGATGTTCCGCCGACTAGGTCCGGCGATCAACAGTGGTCGCGGGCTATTCCTCTTCGGCGCGCCGGGTAACGGTAAGACGAGCATCGCTGAACGTGTTACGCGTGCATTCGGCAAGCATATCTGGGTTCCCCGTGCGATTGGCATCGATGGCGAAATCCTCCGCGTCTTCGATCCGGCCGTGCATGATGAAGTTCCCCTGGAAGATGGGCCCGGTATCATGCAGCAGCATCGTATCGATCGCCGCTGGGTGCGGATCAAACGCCCGACGATCGTCGTCGGTGGTGAACTCACGATGGACAATCTGGAAATCAGCACGGTCGCATCGACCGGCGTGAGCGAAGCCCCGCTACAGCTGAAAAGTAATTGCGGCACGCTGGTGATCGACGACTTTGGCCGTCAACGGATGAGCACCGACGAACTGCTAAACCGCTGGATCGTGCCGCTGGAAAAACGGTACGACTTTTTGAACATGCGCGGCGGTAAGAAAATTCAGGTGCCGTTCGATCAGCTGATTGTCTTTTCGACCAACCTCGAACCACGCGACCTGTGCGACGACGCGTTTCTGCGTCGTATTCCGTACAAGATCGAAGTGATCGATCCGACCGAACAAGAGTTCCGCCAGTTGTTCGACATCATGTGTCCGATGATGGGCTTCATGGTGAATGAGTCGGCGATCGATTACCTGATTGAAAACCACTACAGAAAGGTCGACCGCCCCTTCCGCTGTTGCCAGCCACGCGACTTGCTGATGCAGGTCCGTAATATGTGCCTGTACGAAAACGCACCGCTGGAGCTGACCAACGAACACTTCGACGACGCGGTCGATAATTACTTCGCGGTGATGTAAGCAAAAGGCGGCCTGACACGGCGATCCTTTTGTAAGGGGCGAGCAGCGCCAGCGCATCGCACCATGAATTGCCAACACGCGCCGCCATAGTATTGAGACCGCATTGGGTGCGATTCGTTCCGCTTCGCGTTACTGCTTGCACCCTGCGGTATTTTCAGGGCTCCGGATACCTTTTCGATCGTCTTCCCTTGTTAGCCAAGGCCATGCGTTCGATCCGTGGTCGTCCCCTGCCCTTCCCAATCTATCGAGCATTCCCACATCTTTCCGCTCTTTCGCTCTGGTGAGCGCTTTAGCGAGGTTGATTCGTTATGATGGTGGGCTCGTGTTGTCTGGTCGTCTTCGTCTGCTGGAAATGTGATCTTGTTCCTTACACGTCTTCCTATTCGCGTTCTCGCTCCGCTGCTTTTTGGTATCCCTGTATTGATTGTGGGGGTGTGGTTGTCGTTGACGTGGAATCGGCAATCGCAGAATGCAGTCACCCAACTGGCCGAGCAAAGCATCGACGAGATCCACCGCACCACGGCCGGTAAAATCGCCGATGTGCTCTCGATTCCCGTCCAGGTTTGCCAGGTCAATAAGCACCTGATTGCCACCAAGGCCCTGTCGCCGGACGAACTTGCCTCGTGGCGGCCGACGTTTGTACACGAGTCGAAAACGTTCGATATGCTTAGCGCCATCTC
Source organism: Bremerella alba (assembly GCF_013618625.1). Lineage (NCBI taxonomy): Bacteria > Pseudomonadati > Planctomycetota > Planctomycetia > Pirellulales > Pirellulaceae > Bremerella > Bremerella alba. The sequence continues at coordinate 180,460 of NZ_JABRWO010000011.1, forward strand.
TTGGGGCAGTGGCGACGGGCGGACCGTTTGGGTCAGCCGTTATGCCGACGGTAGCACCTATTGGGCAATCAAAAGCGACTCGTCTTCCGAGATGATGGAAGAGTGGAAGCTCAATAGCGACGGCGATGTCATTCAAGATTCAAAAAATTCGTTTGAGTTCCGCCTTGAAACACGCCCCTGGTTTCAAGCTCCTCGCGATGCGAAAAGACCGACCTGGAGTGATCCGTTCGTCTGGGTTGGTGGTGGTGGCGGAGAAGAGACGACGCTGGGCATCTCGTATGGAATTCCCATCTACCAAGCCAATCGTACGTTATTGGGGATTGTCGATGCCGACTATTCGCTGAACGATCTGTCTAGTTATTTGGGAAAGCTGAAAATTGGCAAGACTGGCATGGCGTTCATGCTTTCGTCGGATGGCAAACTGCTGGCCACTTCCGATGGGTCGAAAATCATTTCAGCCGATGGCACCCAGCTGCCTGCTTCGCAATCAGAGAATCCGAAAATTACGGCCGCCGCCCGGTATCTGGAAAGCCAAGACTCCCAGAACGACGTGAGCACGCATATCGACCTTAACGGCGAAACCTTTTACCTGCACGCTTCGCAGGTCGGCAGCGAGGTCGGGCTCGATTGGAAGCTGCTGACCATCGTGCCAGAGAAGGACTTTGTGGGGGACATCGAGGCCGAGTTTGCGCGCAGTTGGATTACCAGCCTGGTAGCGGTTATCTTCGCGGTGGGGCTGGGGTTTCTGGCGGCCCGCTGGTTGGTCGCTCCGCTGGCAAGTATCGGGGACTCGGTTAGGCGGATCGGCCAAGGCGACCTGGAAACGCGGCTCGAAATTCAGCACGCACCGGAGTACACGCACCTGGCGACCGAAATCAACAAGATGGCCGAAGGCCTGCAAGACCGCTTACGCATGCAGAAGTCGCTTTCATTGGCCATGGAAGTGCAACGCAATTTACTGCCTTCCGAGTCGCCGCAAATTAATGGCCTCGACATCGCCGGCCACAGTACTTACTGCGACGAAACAGGCGGCGACTACTACGATTTTCTCGACGTCGGTGGCACCGACGAAGACACGGCCGTGCTGGTAATAGGCGACGTGATGGGGCATGGCGTCGCGGCTGCTTTGTTGATGGCAACGGCCCGCGGGATTCTGCGGAGCCGCTGTGCCGTGCCAGGCTCTTTGGCTGATTTCTTGAATCACTTGAACGACATGCTGGTGGTCGATACCAATGGCGAGCGTTTTATGACAATGCTGATGGTCACGCTTTCGGCAAAGAAGGATACTATCCGCTGGGCGTCAGCAGGTCACGGACCACCGATTGTGTACGATCCGCAGGAAGACTCTTTCCCTGAAATGGACGGCGGAGGACTGCCGTTAGGCTTGATGGAAGGGGAAGAGTACGCCGAATATTGGCAGCCAAATATCCGAAAAGGCACCGTCATTCTGGCTACGACCGACGGTCTGGAAGAAACAATGAACGAAGCAGGCCTACAGTTCGGCAAAGAACGACTGCAAGAGCTGGTACGCCAGAACGCGGAAAAGCCCTCCGAAGAAATCAGCCAGATCATCCGCCAGGCATTGGTCGGCTACCGCGGGAGTGGTTCGCAGGATGACGACTTGACGTTCGTGGTGGCGAAGGTTCTGTAGGCGAGAGCCTGTCCCTCTTTCGACTTACAACACGCAATCAAAAACGTGTACAAAAGATAGGGCATGAGCCCTGGTAAGCGAACTATTGGAACGTCGATCTGAATGTTTCAGTTCATTGAAGACAGACCTGGTTTCAGATGGATACAAACTACAACCTCATCACCCTCTGGCAGCGGCTATCGGCAGTGAACTCGCTGAGCTTCGAGTCCACATCTAAAACCGACGCAAGTGGTTGGAGTGGCGAAGGCCGTGGGCAGGTCGTGGTCGAGACGAGGGATGCGACGACCATCCTGTTTCACGAGCTAGGTCAGTGGCAACAAAATGGCGGTAAGCAGCTCGCGTTCAGCAACGTCTATCGCTGGACGGCACTTCACGAAGTAGATGGCCTGCGGCTCGAGCATCTGCGTTTCGGCAGCGAGCAGCCGGTGTACTTGTTCGACCTGCGGCAGAACGGAGAAGCAACGTGGCTATCGGTCGAACCTCACGTCTGCCGGCAAGATCTTTACGCAGCGGTCATGACATTGACCGTTGATGAACTCCAACTTCGCTGGACGATCGAAGGTCCCGGCAAGGACGAGTGCATTGACTATGTTTACTATTAGCCTCGCTCCTACGGACGGTTTGGGCGCGTTCAGCCAGATTTTCTCCGGCTAGCACTTGAGAAGCGAAAGCTGGCAACTATTCTAAGACTTAGCTCAGCCAGCCAATTGCTTTGGATTACTGGCTAGCCCGGCCCCGCTTCTTTGTTGGGCCTGCGGCAAGATATTTAAGTGATTATGCCGTAACCACTTGCAGTTATTGGGCAGTCGGCAAGTTGGTTTTTCTGCGGTGATTTATCCCCCACCGTTATCTTTCCTGCAATCCCCAAAATCTGGGTAATTCCTTTATTTTATCCCATCGATATATCAATACCCGTAATTACAATCGGGACTATTGCAGCATTTTTCAGTCACTCAGGGGGGGACTCAATTGGTGAGTCCGTGCCTGAATCTGCCTCACAACGGTTTCGATGGAGAAACAAGATGAAAGCTATTGCAAGTTTGTTGGTTGTCGCTCTGGCATCGGTCGCTATGGTTTCGGAAGCTCGCGCTGCTGAACCTACTGGCAACGTGGATCAAGCCACCCTGGCCTCGATGGGCCTGTCGGGTATGGAAGTCATGAGCGACGAAGAAGGCAAGAACGTTCGTGGTACGTTCGCGATCGCCTTCGGTTACGGTACGTCCAACTTCCTGCGTAACTCGCAGACCAGCGTGTACGCTGCTGGCGACTTCGGTCGTGGTGTTGATTTCGCTGCTGGTGGTAATAGCAGCCAGACGGGAATCAATTACACCAACACCGTCTTTGGCCCTCGTGGCAACGTACTTGGTGGCCAAGCAATCAGCCTGGGCACCTACGCCACGGGTAGCTCGTGGGCATTCGCTGGTCGCTAAGCGATCAGGCGTCAGCCAAACCAAAAGCGGCCGCATCGAGGTTCTCGACGCGGCCGTTTTTATTTTCTTGATGATCCTGCTCCGCTTAGGGGAAAGCGGGAAACGGAACTCGGAATGGTTTTTCCGGAAAGGTGCGAATGATTTGGTCGTCGAGCCAACCGCGCGCCATTTCTTCGTGTCGCACGCCTAGTTGTGAGATGTCCGACTTGGCCTTCCCTTTCTTGGCGACCACTAGCACGGCATTCTCGATCCAGGTTCGCTCGAACTCGAATTGCGGAATACGCAGGTTACCACGTGCCGGATCAGCGAGAAAAACCCAGCCGTTGGCCATGCCTCTTAAAACCACAAAATGATTGGTTTCTTCCAGGCGAATCGCCACGATCAGCGGTACCTTGACGTCGGCCAATTCAGCCATGCTCAAGCGACCGATCGTGGAAAGGTAACCCAACTTCACGGCTGCTAGTCGCAGGTCGGAAATGGCCAGCCCGTTCTCAAAGCGTTCCTCCAGCTCTTCCCGCGTCAGGTTCTTTTCAATGACGCCGAGCACCTGGTTTTCGGTGACTGGATCGCCCCAGTAATACCGGCAGAGGGTTGCCATGGCCGCAGCACCGCACGAAAAATCTCGCTGCTGCTTGACGACATTCTGATCGCGAATCGCCGTCCATGTCCGGGCGTAGGCCTGAATGTTGTTGTCATGCGTACGAACCGGCGGTCCAAATTGCGACCGGGTCTGGGCCGAAGCCGTCGCGGCCAATGCCACGACAACACTCACAGTGACGACCGGGACGATCAGCGATTTGATGATAGGGTAACTCACGAGAGTTTCTCCGACTGCGGTTACAACGTCCAGACGATACCAATAACAGAGTCGGCCGAATCTTCGGTCATGCCGATTTCAGCAAACGGTTCGACAATCCGACCGCAACGATAGGTGGTTGCCGCAAAGCGAAGTCGCAGCAGTTCCCGCATCGAGCCTTGCACGCCGAGTCCATCGATTTGAGTTTCGGTTTGGAATAGCCCCAGAAATGCGGTACTCAGCGTGATACGATCGTTGACTGCGAAACCGACGCCAAAGTTGTACGTAAACTGATGACCGTAGAAGACATCTTGGTCGTTGAACTGACGCTTGGCCTGGTAGCGATAACCCATGCCATAAAAGTAAATGATCGGGTCGTAACGCTGAATCATCAGCAACTGGACCGACGGTGCCCACACGCCGTTTGAAAGCGTGGCTTGGGTTAGCCCGTTCACGGCATACTCGGCGTCACCGGTCGGGGCGGTCAATCCGAAGCTCAGGATGACATCAGGTGAATGACCATAACAGCCTTCGCGGCAAAGCAGGTTCACGCCGAGGTCTAAATCGCCAATGCCACCGCTATCGCTCGTTTGATCGAATCGACCTAGCGACGAATATTCCTGGTGCGACCAGCCAACCGGCAAACTGCTGGACAACTGAATGCGATCGGTCAGACCGTATCGCAGTGCGAACGGCACAAACAACGAACGTCGGCGGATGTCAGCCCGGGCAACGCCGGACGGACTAAGCGAGATCGGAAAATCGTAATCGGCTTTGGCATAGACCAGGCCGACATCCATTTGCCATTGGCCTGGATCCAACAGGACGCTGGCCGAGCGCAGAAACTGGACGTTGAAGTCTTCCAGCGGTTCGCCATATTCCTGCTGTTGACTGGTGGGCGGATCGACCAGTTCGACTTTTCCATTTTCCGGAATTTGCGGCAAGGGTGGCGGCAGTGGCCCTGGCTCTTGCTGCATCGCGGAAACCGGCATGATGGATCCGTTGCCATAGCGCCAAACGAGCGACGTATCCTCGAAGTCCGACGCGACGAACAGGGGGTCATCGGTGCGGAAATTGTTCGACGAACCGTAGTCCCATTGGGCGTCGGCGGTAGTTACCTGCCCGGTCAACACGATGGCTGCGGCGATCATCGCCGAGCGTACGTAGCCTGCAAGCCAACGACGGCGGCGGCATGTATCTGGTGTTCGCAGCATCTTGTCGATCCTTCGGGAAGCGAACTTTAGGGGCTTTGAAACTTCCATGTTTGGAAACCTTAATGTGTGCCTAGGTGCCGCGTTACCAAACGATTCCCGTCGAAACGGCGAAACCAACCAGGTCGAGCGAATCGGACGGAGCCAAGGCATTCATCGTCAGTTCGCCCACGTTCAATTCACCGACGGTCGAAGTGGCACCAGCCGCTCCGCTCATCTCGCCCCAGTGTTGATATTCAAATGCACCGCGAGCAAAGAAACGGCCCCCCATGCACTTCAGCGGTGTGCTCCACTGGGCACCCACCTGGAACTCGGCGATAAACATGGTGTCGGTCGAGCCCGCATAGCCACCGTTGGTTTGGTTGGCGTCGCCGCCAGGGCTGATCAGTTGGGCATGCGTCAGTGCCCCGGCGTACGAGTCGCCGGACAACACCGAACCACGAGCGTTCCAGAACCATTGCAAGCCACAGAAGCAGTCCGAGCAGCGATAGCCGGAAAGCGAGAACGTCACACCGTCCCCTTCAAACGAAGCAATCCCCGACGCGGTACCGGTGAAGAAATCGTTGCCGCCGCCCAAGCCGCCTGGCCGGGCAATGACGCCGTTGAAGCCAATCGTTTCGTTCATATCCCGTTGAGCATGTCGATAGCCAAACGTTCCGACCATGTTCCAGTCGCCAACGCAGAACTCTTTGACGAGTTCCAGGTCGAGTGCAAACATTTCCAGGTTGGTGCCGGAAGCGAAGCCGAACGTGTCGCCGGATAAGAAGTAAGGATCAGCGTAGTTCGAGCTGGTATTAAGTTCCCAGTAACGAAACTGCACGCCCCACCCGTTGTCGCAGACGTAGCCAGCCCACAACCGTGGTGCCGGCACGAGCCCATCGATACCGTGGGCATCCGTCGAAAAACTATCGGTGGTCGAGGCGACCGTGTTTTCAAAAATCCAACCGGCCTGGTTGCCGCCCATCGGGGCCAGGAAGGTCGCTTCTACCCCCACTCGCCAGCCGGTGCGACAGTAACCGCAAGCGGGACCACACGACTCGGCCACATACGGCTGGGGAGTCGCGGTCAAGTTGTCGAGCTTCTCGAACGACATCGGGGCCAGCTCGGGGTCTTGAGCGAGGTAGATCGGACGGAAAACATTGTCCGTCTGGGCCAACAGGGCAGATGTCGCCGAGACCCAAGCAAACATCACTAAGGGGATGTGACGCAATTTCATTTCTGAATTCCTTTCAGCCACCGCCACAACCGACGAGCTAATCCATGCTCAAGCGGAATGCATTGTTAAACGATTGGGGTTTTCACGCAGACGAACCGTTTCGTCCCGTCTATGCGGTGCTAGCGTTGCGGGTGTGCTAGCGAGCATAACACGTAGAATCGTCCTCTCAGGCATCGTGCTTTCGAGGGGGTAGCGATAAGAAGAATGTTGGTAGCACCGACAACCGCTGCCAACGGACTAACCCCACCGTTCGGTATAGACAGACCAAGCCATAGTGACCGGGGCCCAGGCTCGAGAGTGCTCGGGCGCGCAAAGGATTGCTAGAGTGCGAGCAGAGAAGCGGATCGTATCGCCCCAAAATGCAGCGACTATTGGTTCACCATGTGTGAACCAGGTTCTTGCTGAGATTCGAGCTGCTCGGTTCCTTACGATTACACAGCGACCTTACTTCTTCGACCAATCACGCCGCTGGCGCGAGCTGGGGATGCCCATTTTTTTGCGGTACTTGGTGACCGTACGTCGGGCAACGTTCAGGCCGTCGTCTTTGAGCTTCTTGACCAGGTCGTCGTCCGAGAGCGGCTTGGCTTTGTCTTCGTTGTCGATCACTTCCTGCAGGCGGAGACGAATTTGATCCCAGGTGACCTCTTCGCCTGATTCATTCACCGTGCCACCGGCGAAGAATGCTTTGAGTGCAAAAATACCGCGCGGGGTTTGAATGTATTTGTCGTCGACGGCCCGGCTGACGGTCGTTACGTGCACGCCCACTTGGTCGGCAATCTGTTGCATTTTCAGCGGCGTGATGTGTTCGGGTCCGTTGTCGATGAAGTCCTTCTGGTAATCGACAATTGCCTGGGCGACGCGGCTGAGCGTGTTTTGACGCTGGATGATAGCGTCGATCAACCACTGCGCTGCGTTTAGCTTTCGCTTGATGAACTCTTTCTCTTCACGCGTGGCCGTCGGGCTGGAAAGACGCTCGCGATAGTAGTTACTGATACGAAGCTGAGGAATGTCGCGATCTTCGGCCTGAACGACGTATCGGCCATCTTCGTCGATATCGAGCATCAGGTCGGGAATCACATTCGCCACGTGCGAGTCGTTATAGATCGAACCAGGCTTGGGATCTAAGCGGCGAAGTTCGCTCCAGGCGGCTTGAATGCGTTCGATTGAGAAGCCGGTCGACTTTTGAATTTGGGGAAGACGATTGTCGCGGAGGTCTTCCAGGTGATTCATGATCAACGTGCGAAGTTCGTCGAAGAACATCCGCGACGGATCGATTTGCAACAGCAGACATTCGCGAAGGTCACGGGCCCCGACGCCGGCTGGCTCCAGCGATTGCACGACATGCAATGCTTCCTGGGCGGTGTCCTTCAGTTCCTCGTCGGAATCGGCCGGCAATAAATCTTCCAGGCTTGTCGTCAGATAACCGTTGCTGTCGAGCGCCGAGATGATGCGTTCGGCCCATTCGCGCACCAGGGGCTCAATGGCCAATTCGTACAGTTGATGATCGAGGTGATCTTGCAGCGTTTCTGGGCGCGATTGAACGTTTGCCAAGGCGTCCATCCGACGCTCGGCGTCTTCTTCCATCTGACCGGAAGAACGTTGCGGGCGTTCGTCGAACGTGTCGGGATACTGCTGGTCCATTTCCAACAGACGCTCGAAGTCGTCGACGTTGTCCTTGCCGTCTTCGACGACGAATTCTTCCTCGGTCTCGGTGTTCGATTCGTATTCTTCTTGAGAGGAATCTTCCGATTCGCTTGCTTCCTGCTCTTGAACCTCGAGCATCGGGTTTTCGTTCATTTCCTGCTCGATCTTCTCTTGCAGGGCCAGAACGGGCAGTTGCAGAATCTCCATGGATTGAATCATCCGTGGGGCCAGAACTTGCTTCTGGGCCATTTTCTGCTCAAGACCGAACGACATTCTCATGGGAATGATTCCGTAGCTGTTGGGAAGTGGGGTGCTGAAAGTGAAGACTGCGTCATCAGCTTTCAGCTAAGTAGGATGGCCCAGAGTTTCATCTCTGGGTGGTCGCAGACCACAAGCAGCTAATGCATCAGGCATGAACAAGATAGATCGTTTCTATCTTCAATTACGTCCATACAAGAGCCGCTTGTCGGCGTTGCCGACCCAGAGAAATCTCTGGGCACCCAGCAGTAAACTCTCAATCACCCCAAGTGGGATTAAAGTGATTGCCGGCCAGTCATGGCATCGGCAAGCACTTCCTTGTTGGCGAATTCGAGAACGCTACCAGCGGTAACGCCTCGGGCCAAACGGGTTAATTTAACCGAGAACTCGGCAAGCAGGCTCGAAATATGCAGCGCTGTGCCGTCTCCTTCGGTTGTCGGATTGGTCGCCATGATCACTTCGCGAATGTCTCCTTGAGCAACGCGCGAGACCAGGGCATCAATGGTCAGTTGGTCCGGGCCGATACCTTCCAGCGGAGCGATACGCCCCAGCAGGACATGATACAAACCAGGGAACACGCCAGACTGTTCGAGCGCGATCAAGTCGCGCGGTTGTTCGACAACGCACAGTACCGACGCGTCGCGTTGGGGGTCTTTGCAGATCGTGCACAGGTCCCCTTCCGACAAATTGAAGCATTGGCTGCAGTACCGAACGTTTTCTTTCACGTCGCGGATTGCATCTGCCAGTTGTAGGGCTTCTTCTTTGCCAACGCGAAGAAGATGATAGGCGACGCGCTCGGCACTTTTCCGACCAATGCCTGGCAGATTGGAAAGCTGGTCGATTAATCGAACCACCGATTCAGTCAGCTGCGCCATTCACCTAGCTCCTTCTATTATGTTGTTGTTTGAGTTGCTTTCCGAAAGCAACAAATCTTATTGGCCGAACTGGCTCAGTGCTTGATCTAGGCCTGGTACGTTCAGTCCACTGGTTACCGACTGCATCATCTCTTGATGAAGCTCTTTGCCTTTGGCTTGGGCATCGTTGACGGCCTGAGGAATGAGTTCTTCGATCAGGTCCTTGTCGCCGTCTTCGATCAGTTTCGGATCGATGGTGATGCTGACCAGCTGGCCGTGTCCCGTGCAGATCGCTTCGACCATTCCGGCGCCGGCAGTTCCCTTCACACGCTTGTTGCGAAGTTCTTCCTGGACGGCCTTCATTTCCTGGCCCACTTGTTGAGCCTGCTGCATCATGCCAGCGATATTGCCAAGGTTCTTGAACACGGACATCTCCTTTTCAGTGAAACAGTGCGACACATTCCGGTCCCCTCAGACGCTTCCGAAATAGCGGGTGTCATTTAATCATCGGAAACACCGCAGGGACACGCGCAAAGTTTAGCTCAGCCATAGGCCGAAACTTCCCTTACGTGCGAAAAGCGTGCCAGGTTCTGAAAAAAATCTTTAGGCGTCCGGGTCGCGGACCCCAGTCACTTCGCCGTCGAACAGGTCCATCGCCTTTTGGACGAAGGGTTCCTGTTCGGCCAGTAGTCGAGCTTTTAGACGACCCTCTTGAGCCGATCGCTCGGGGGTCATGTGGGAATCGGCTTTTCGTGCGGCATTGGGATCTTCCAATACCCGAAAATCGATCGCATAAGTGTCTCCGCACATCTCGCGGAAAGCCTTCTCCAGAACTTCCTGGCTTTTAGGCCGTCGCAAAGCTTCGACAGCCGAATTATACGTTGAGAAAAAATCAACGACTAGACGATTTGGCCCAGAAATTGCTACTGCGTGCCCCTTCCGGGCAAAATCCGCGGTAAGCCCCGGCAAATCTTCGACGATATTTCTCCATACCGAGAGGACGTTTTTCTCGGTAATCACCAGTTTGGGGGCTGGGATGGGGTCTGTCGGAGCCGGAGAGTCACTCGGTGCGGGGGCCGGCATCGAGGGTGGAGTGGGTGGCGGTTCAACCGGGCGAATGGGGATCGTATCGGGAGCCGGCGGCCGTTCTACGGGGTGTTCAGCCGTTTTTTTTTGAGGTGCAGCCCCTTGCGCAGCAGTCGGAGCCGACTTCGCGGGGACCCCACCTTCTTTGAGCGTGGCGATCAACGAGCCCAAACTTTCCAGGTCGTCTAGCTGACAGATACGAATGACCGCCGCTTCGGCGAGTACCTGACCGTAGGTGCTGCGGTGCAGTCGAACCAACGTTTCGTCTAAGCACTGCACTGCGGCGAGCAGTTTGGCCACGCCGGCCTGAGTGGCCATGCCCTTTGCCTGATCGACCGCGCCCGGCGAAATCGTTTGCAGCAAATCTGGTGAACCACCAGAACCAAGAACCATGAGGTCGCGGAACAAACGCAGCAGTTGCTCCAGCAGTTGGCCTGGGTCGACGCCTTCGGTAAAGACGGAGTGAACCGTTTGCAACGCATTGGCCGCATCAGACGAAAGAACCTGACCGGCCAGATCGATAATCTGTTGATTGTCGGCGGTACCTAACAAGCGATGAACCGACTCGACAGTGATTTCGGAATCGCCGAACGCCAAAATTTGTTCCAGCAGCGACTGGCTGTCTCGCATCGAGCCGTTTGCACGCCGCGCGATCAACTTGAGCGCTTCGTCGTCGGCGGGGACCTGCTCGGTATCGACAATGTGCCGCAGCCGCCCGACGATGTCTTCTGGCAAGATGCCACCGAAATCGAACCGTTGGCAGCGCGACAGAACGGTGATCGGGATACGTTCCGGGTCGGTCGTGCAGAAGATGAACTTGGCGTGTTCCGGCGGTTCTTCCAAGGTTTTCAGCAGCGCGTTGAACGCTTCCTTGGTGAACATGTGCACTTCGTCGATGATGTAGATCTTGAAGCGTGCGCGGCTGGGGCGAACGTTGATATTGGCCCGCAGTTGGCGAATCTCTTCGATACCGCGATTGGACGCACCGTCGATTTCAAGCACGTCGACGTCTTCGCCAGCGGTCACGCTTTCGCAAATCTCGCACTCGTTGCAGGGCGTGGCCGTAGGGCCTTTAGCGCAGTTGAGTGCCTTGGCGAAGATCCGAGCCGACGAAGTCTTGCCGACCCCGCGAGCCCCGGTGAATAGATAGGCGTGCCCTACCCTGTTTCGCTCGATGGCGTTACCCAGCGCAGTTGCCACACGCTGCTGACCGACCAATTCGCCAAACGATTGCGGGCGATAACGCCTGGCAACCACCAGGTAGTCGGGAGAACTATTTTGCTCAGCCACGATCCCTCTCAACCGGCTAAGGACTTTCTTCGAGTTTCCGAGCCGAAGAACGTCGGTCTCGCCAGATACACCGCCACCCAAACACGGGCCGCGAATGCAGTTTGACGCACAAGACGAGCCAAATCAACCGTAGCCGCAGCCACGAATAAAACGCCGCAAGTCGCACGTGTATCCCGACGGGTGCCCCAGAAATTCATTTCTGGGTGGCCGTAGGCCACAAGCGGCTCATGAGTTCGGATGGAAGCAGGTGAAACGTAATCACTGCTTCCGACTCCACTGACTAGCGGCCAGTCCGCTTTATCGAGGATCCCGGCATAAAAAGCCGGAACCACGCAAAGCATTTCGACCATCGGCAACCCATCGGACTGCTTTGGAGGAACCCCCGCACAAGAGTCGCCAAGATTTGGCTGCTCCAGTTAAGGCCTGACCAGGTTACCAAACTTCCCCTTGCGAGGGTTGCTCGAAAGCAGTCTCAACTCGTTGTTCGTTTTTTCCCCAACTATCTTGGAGTGACCCTCGCACAAGAGTCCTCCAGGTGTGGCTGCTCCAATTAAGGCCTGACCAGGTTGCCGAATTTCCCCTTGCGAGGGTCGCTCTAAGACAGTCAGGGAAAACGAGTTATGCTACCGGGAGAGCGGGCTGTTGTCAAAGGGGGCTTGGGGTATGCCCCTAAATGGTTGCTTGGGATTTGCAAACCAATATTCAGAATAGTGAGATGTCAGCAATTACTGAGATGAAAGAAAATGATCGATTCTTGATATTCTCGCTGATTATCGATGAGTAGTTTCGGCTGCGTGATAAACAGATGGAAGAAGAAAAGGCGGCTGTGAATAAAAGCAACTATTGCACTCGTTCCTGCTGCGTCTAAACAAAGAACTTCGTTAATCGTTCTCCCAACCATTGGCGAAACTCGGGCGTCGTAGGTGGGCAATGTTTGCAGTCGGGTAGAACATCGATTTCAGCGGTCGGCAACAGAGTACGCAAACGCTGCTCGATCAGTTTGCCTGGGAACGAGATATCCTCTTCTCCGACGATCGCGAGAACCGGCATCGGTAGATTCTTTAATTTCTCGTCTGTGGCGATTGGCGGAATTCGTGGATCCATCTTTAGGTCGCGAATCGCGCAGCCGATGAAATTGCCCCAGTCATCGTCCCATGTTGATACTAGAGGGGACAACAGACGACGAAGATTGGCATCGTTGGGACTAAATTGATAGCGGATCATGGGCCAGGCCATTTTCATTAGGCCGGTCAAGTGAGAGCCATTGGCGATGCCCGCTGGTACCAAAAGCGCAAGATGCTTCACCCGTTCCGGCCTTTGGGAAGCCGTGGCTCGTGCGATATATCCTCCCCAACTGACTCCCAATAGATGGGCGGAATCTAAGCATAGGCCATCCATCACATCGGCAGCCCAATCGGCGGACGAATCATCGGTTAAAGGAAGACGCATATCGAGCCCTCGGACTGAGTGTCCTGGCAAGTCGGGTGCGTAGACACGATATTGGGTTAGCAATGGGCCTAGCTCGGCCAGAATAAATGAGGCCCCCGTCCGCATCGCATGCAATACGACCAGCGGTTGTCCATCTTCAGGGCCAGCGACCAGTACGTGATTTTCTCCATGACGCGTTGGTACGAAAACAGAATCCACAGGAGGAACCGTCTTCGCCAAGAATCGCTCGTACCACTGATCAAGGCGGTCGCGACCAGCTTCCGTCTTAAAAAGGCAAGATTTCATCGCTCACTCCAATTCCTTGGTATCCACCAAAGACATGCCACGAACACCGCCGTGATTCTCACGGGCGATCACGATTGTATCCAAGCAACGCAATGATGTGACTCAGAGGTTGTCGTTCCCCTTTCCGGCGATCTTTCAAGCCGATTTGTCGGAAGTGATTGCTCAAATTCGAATATTTGCCCACGCAGGCCGCCGAGCCTTGGCCGCACACCGCTGCTTACCTAACAACCGACAGGCATCGGCCCAGCAGCGATCATCACCTTTCCACGAGGCGCAATAGCGTTCCTCCTTCTATTTTGGCAAAATGTCGCCAAGCGAAGCAGGTGCCCAACTCGGTAGCGCCCAGGCAACCACTTCGCGAGATCAGGCAGACTGTCAGTATCCCAGGAGCAAGCCCCCGTGTTCAGTAGTCCCTTGCGTCGTGCCCTCAAGCGTGGCCTTAAGCCAGGCGGTGATTTGGTAGAAGAGTTGCGCGGCCTCGATGATTATGTGATTAGTTCCAAGAACGATGCCCTGGCTGTCTGCCGTGCCCTGGAAACGTTACCGGGCGATCGATCGCAAAATACCCGACATTTTTCGACGCCGCTGCACGAATTGACCGGGCTGTTTCAAGATGTTGACGGCAAGCAGTGCCCCGCGTTCGACGTGCTGTATGAAGAAGGGCTGCCGGAGCTGATACGGATCTTCGATGAAATCGTGGAGGACGCCTCGGAAGAAGAGATCGACGACCTGCTGTACGTCTTGAAGATTCTGGCCATGTATGGCTCGTTCGAGGGCGCGCAGAAGATTGTTGAGGCCGCCCAGATGGAGATCAACTGCGATGCTTATATGTGGCACGTCATTCTGTCGACCTTTTCCGAAGATCACCCACAGCGCGACTTCGTTCTCAAGGCACTCAGCGATCCGCTGCCGTCGGGGTTTCTGGCGATCGGTCTGCTAGATAGCGCCAACGGGGCTGCGATCCATGGCACTTTAGAAGAGCATCCGTTCGACTCGCCTGGGGGTACGCAGATGCTAACGCAATGGTTGCAAGATACCGACCCCGAGAAGTTCAGCTATGCCCACAGCGCGACGGCCGCGCTGCCGTTTATCAGCAACCCGGCACGCGACCAGCTTCTGGCTTTGGCCATGGATCACGCCGACTCGGGCGTGCAGTTGGAAGCTGCCTGGGCGGCTGGCAAGCTGGGCCGCGAGACCGGTTTGAAAGTGCTGGCTCAGTTTTGTCTGGACGTGAATCACAGCGACATGGCCCAGCGTTATCTGGAAGAGCTGGATCGAGCCGAATTGATTCCCAGCGATGCCCAGGACGAAGCGTTTCAAGCGAAGGCCGAGTTCTCGAACTGGCTGTCTCATCCCAATGAACTTGGCCGAGCGCCCGACTCGCTCGAGATAGTCGATCACCGGCAGATTGCCTGGCCGCCGGAGGGTCAGCCGCAGCCGATGTGGTTGATTCGTTATACGCTACACGACGAAACGGGCCTCGAGGAGGACGACGTCGATTGCGGGCTGGTCGGCAGCATGACGTGGTGTTTCTTCTGCTACAAAATGGATCAACGCCCGCCTGAGGATGTCTATGCGATTCATGCTTACTGGGAAATGGAAAACGCCGAGCTGATCGACGAACACGAAGTGACCGATCCCAACGAGTACGCCGGAATGCTCAGCCAATGGACCGGCGATCCGCTCGAGGCCCCCACCATCACGCAGGTTACCGAGGTCTCGCCGAAGCTGAACATTCCTGCCCGGTTTGTGGCCGTGGCAACTGCCAAGCTCGCAGGTCAAGATGGCTGTGTTGTGCTCGATGGTCCGCGTAGCACCTGGTATCCGAAAGACGAGCAGCCGAACGAAACGATTGATAGTGTGCTTCTGAAGATCCACGTTGGCCATCAACTGCTAGGCTTCGAAAACGTGCCCAACCGGAAGAGCTACCTGAGGGACAAAGCACCCAGTCGGACGCCGGAAGAGTTTCTTGCTGCTTACGAGAAACTGCTCGACGTTGCGACCGATGCGAGTTCGCCTGACCAAAAGAAGCAGTTGGGAAGCCATAGCATGTTGGCCCGGCATTTCGAACGCTACATCGAGTTGTTGACCGATGCCAAGCAGGTCGAGCGAAACGCTGCCGTCATTGCAACGTACCAGCGGCTGCTGTTGGCGGCTCGTCAGGCAAGTGAAGAAGTTCAAGAAGAGGCGTTCGATTCGTTCGGCATTCTGGGCGAGGGTTTCGATGTGTACGTCGACGCTTTGAAAGCGGACAGCCGCGAGGCCGAGATCGTCGGCTTGATCGAAGCCTTCGAACCCCACTGGCAGCACAATCTGGGCTACGGCAGGCTGGGCCGCGCCGCTTTCCTGGCTGGTCACGGTGACATCGCCGAGCCGTTCTTCGTCAAGATACGCGATGGCATGGAAAGCTATTACCGCTGCGAAGAGATGAGCATGCTGGCCGAAATCTGGTACAACCGCGGCGACCAGACCGAAGCGCGCCAGCTGCTGATTAAATGCCTGACCAACACCCGCAAAGACTTCCAGGAAAGCGAATACCTTTCCGACCGAAAGATGTTCGCTGAAAGCTACCAATATCACCGCGCCACGTACCTGCGTTTGTTCACCGATGGGGAAGAAGATCTGGCCGCGCAGGAACTTCCGGTGGACTTAGGCTGAGCCTGCGAGCACGGCAGACCGTCTGTTGATTTGCCGGCATACGGCAATTACCATGTTGCCGAACTCCCTTGAATCTCACCCTGCATCACCAATTTCCCACCAGAAGCCCCCCATGGCCACATTTCTTCTCACGCTATTTCTTCTGATCTTCGGAACTGCCTGTTGCGGCCTTGGCGGCTTTGGGCTCTTGCAACACAGCCGGGGCCAGAAGTTTCTGCTTCCGCAAAAAGTGTGCATGGGTCTAACTTGGTTCGGTATTTTTACCATGGTGTTTGTCGCCACCCAGGCAGCTCGCTAAGGGACCGAAGTGCCCACGATAACGATGTCCTCTTACGGTGGATGTCGCAGGCACTAGCCGCTTGCGGCCAGTGGCCCATCGCGTTCTAGTTTCGCGTCTCTGGGGGCCATTAGTGGTTGCTGATGTCCCGTCCTTCGACCGACCGTGTCCGCGTTGTGCCCCGGTTGATTTGCTGGCACAAGATGTTCGCGATGGTGGGCGCATGTACACTACTGCTGTACACTAGGTCTTGCGTGATACGAAGAGTTTTCCAAGTCCGATCTGGCGATCGGCCGGTTTGCATCGAGACCGTGGACGATGCCTATTTTCTTCGACATAGGCAAAGCGTGGCTTGCTTCGAGGCAGTTCGTTCTTGAGGTGGGGGAAAGCTGCGCGCTCGTTCACAAGGAACCGCGGCGGGGATGCCGCGCTCGGCAAGGATGCCGGTTTGTTTTGATGCAACTTGCGAAACCGCTAGTGAAGGCACTCGTAATGATCAGCACGCGAACGTCACCCAACCGGTGGATGGTGATTGAACTCGAAGGAAAACCAGGCCAGGAAAACGCAAAAATTCTTATCTCAGGGATTTCTCAGAGGGTCGCCCAAAGCTATGCCCACGGGTACAACCAGCAAAATGCCGACGATAAAAGTCCGCTTGTCCGGGCAGTCATTTGCAGCTGCGCGGCCGCGACCGAGATGGTCTAACCTGGCAAAGCTACCGGAGGGTCCCTTTCGTCATGCGGCCATCCGGTTTAACCTCTTAATTCTGGACTCGTTTTGAACACGAAAGGTAGCAGGAAATGGCCAATTTCTCGGATCGACTTCGCGATGGCATCGTTGGCACGGCAGCCCCGGTCGTGGTGGGCTTAGACCCTCGGTTTGAATCGTTGCCGCAGCCCCTACTCGGCGAGCATCGCGGCACGCACGATCCC
This sequence comes from Bremerella alba, assembly GCF_013618625.1. Classification (NCBI taxonomy): domain Bacteria; kingdom Pseudomonadati; phylum Planctomycetota; class Planctomycetia; order Pirellulales; family Pirellulaceae; genus Bremerella; species Bremerella alba. The sequence goes on from NZ_JABRWO010000011.1 coordinate 197,497, forward strand.
AAGGTCAAAGCAGGACTGTACCTGGTGTTCTGCCGCGATGTGATCGACGCCGTCTGTCAGCACGTGCCGGCCGTCAAACCGCAGTCGGCCTTCTTTGAAGAACTGGGCCCAGCCGGCATGATCGTGCTGGCCGAAGTGATTCAGTATGCTCGCGAGAAAGGCCTGTTGGTTATTCTCGACGCCAAGCGAAACGATATCGGCTCGACCGCAACCGCCTACGCCAAAGGGATGCTCGGCGCCAACAGCCCCTGGCAAGCCGACTGCCTGACGATCAGCCCTTACCTGGGCGACGACAGCCTGACCCCATTTGTCGAGACGGCCACCGCCAACGATGCCGGGTTGTTCTGCCTGGTGAAAACTTCCAACCCCGGCGGCAAGATGCTGCAAGACCTGGAGGTCGACGGCCAGCCTATCTATCGCCACGTCGGCGCGCACGTTGAAGCGCTGGCTAAGCAGACCATTGGCGAGTGCGGCCTGGGCGCCGTGGGCGCGGTCGTCGGCGCCACCTACCCCGACCAACTAACCGAGCTGCGCGAAGCGATGCCCAGCACATGGTTTCTGGTCCCTGGCTACGGCAGCCAAGGCGGCGGTGCAAAAGACGTCGCCGGCGGTTTCAATGATGCCGGCCTGGGGGCGATCGTGAACAACTCGCGCGGCATCATCTTCGCCTACTCGCGCGAACCGTACGCATCGAAGTACGAACCAACCCAATGGCAACGCGCCGTAGAAGACGCCACGCTCGAGATGATCGCCGACCTACAAGCCGAGACCTCGGCAGGAAAGCTGAAAGGGTAAAGCCTCTGCCACTGGCTGGGGTATCTCACGGCCGAAAGGATCAGAGCACGAACTGGTACGAAATCAATACGCGAAAACGTCTGGGTAGCCGCCCAAATCCAGTTTCAATCTAGTGGGAATATGGTCACAGCACTTCTGAGCTAGCTCGAATAAATGCTCATTTCTAAGTTTCTCCAGCAGCTTCTTCTCTAGCAAGGGAAGGTAATACACATCGGAAATAGCATATTCGAGTTGGTCGCCAGTCAGGTCTTCACTGGTCCAGTCGGACACCTGCATCTTTTTGGAAATGATGATATTACAATAGCAATCAAGTAGCTCTTTTAACGAATTCTTGTCTCCGGGGTGAGCTAGTTTCGCTAGGACTTTTGTACAGCTAATATTCATAGGACTACAAGTCCATCGATTTGCAATGAAACGAAGGTCAAACATTGCATGGTGGAACAATTTGCGAGTTGAATCCATTTCAAGTAGTTCAATAAATCGAATCGGTATTACGCCGGAAGGCCGAAGCAGAATAGGTCCCGACTTCTCCGTGTAGAGCTGAATAAGTCCAATCTCTTCGGTACGCCAATCGAGTCCAGATGTCTCCGAATCACAAGCGACGATTGTTTCCTGAGAAATAGCCTCAAAAACATCGGGATCCAAGTCTCCGTCACAAATACGAAACTCCATTGCCTTGTCTCTTTTCGCTGAACTTGCTATTCATTCGTTTGCGTATGCTGAGATGCCTCCGAACTAATCCGATTCATTTCAGCAATCACATAATCATATAGATCACCTCCGTTCTTGACTACGATCGCCGGAACGGGTTGTCTATCGCGGGCGTGATTATAGCTAGCGATGATCGCGATATTGTCAAATACGTAATAAGTTGCAAGCGGTGCGATTTCCTTCACAAAAAATAGCTGAAGACGTCCTTTGAGATTATTTTTCGGATCCATGGAGATGAAATCCTCCAACGAATCTTTTATGCGTTTAGAAGTTTCTTCTGCCGACACTCCGAATCGACGCCCTAGTTCGGTCATGACAGCGTCGTCGTTAGGATCGGGTAGAAAGATACGCATTTCATTTCCTTCCTTTGACAAAAACTGCTTTATTAACTCCCGACAATTGTTCCGCCATGTCTGGCCGTAGGAAATGAAAAGGCTTACCCTGATGTGGTTTTGGAAAAAACTTTCCCAATCTAAGTCTCGAAACTTCATCGTGACATCGACAATCCCAGCGCGGCGAACGGACTCATCAATTCCGGCGAGAGAGTGCAACTCATCTGCGAACCTTCGCTTCGCGGCTAGTTCCCAGAAACCCGTAATGATTGCGGAAGCAACGATCGTACTGCCTAACGCATTTACAACTGCTAGAATCCAATCGTAACCACTCACAAGTTCTGAGATTATGAGCATTATTACACCGACAGTAGCAATGCCGAATAGCTTCCACAAAAAAAGGTAAGTGTTTGACTCCCGTTTCTCAACATTCCGATTGGCGCTCAAGGGAGAAAGTCCTCGTTGCAGAAGCTGTTAGGTGGATGGCAAACGACTTGTGAGTTGTGTATATCACGACACGGAGAAAAGTAAAGAAGTTAGTTGATATTATAAGTAGTTGGGCAAACGCCCTATGGGGTGGAGCATGTTGCGACATTAAATGTGAACCACGTGGCCGATCTCGCTTCGCTTGCTTATGAAGGCGAGTGCCACGAACCAGTTCCAATCAAGCAGATGATACGAATGACCATGCATAACACTGATAGTCGCACGTGTTCCGCTGCCGCCCAGGCAACCAACGACCACGCCGGCACGGGCATCACCTCGCCGCTTGCGAGATCGCCGATTCGATCGAGTTCAAGAAGCGGAGCGTTTCTTGGGTGAACTCTTCTGGGGCGTCCTGGGGGACCCAGTGCGAGCAGTTTTTAATTGCGTGCAGTTTGGCGTCTGGCATGTCTTGTACCAGGCGTTTGGCGGTCGAGATCGGTTGCCATTGGTCGTCCTCGCCCCATAGCAGCAGCGTTGGTTGCGTTATCTTGTTCAGGCTTGCCGTGAGCGGCGTGGTGTGGTTGGTGTTCAAGCTAGACGCGTTTCGTACCAGGCTGACAATCCCGTCGGTTTGCAGGTAAGGGGTCATCACCCCGTCTTTGAATTCCTGGGTCCGTCGTTCCGGGCGAGACAAGCCCACCTCGAAGGTCTCTTCCAGCAGCTCTTTCATCTCCTCTGGCTTCATCTTGGCATTGCGCGGATGGGCCAGGGATAGCATCTCTTCGATCGGCCAGCTGTCGTAGGCAACGCTGTTGGAAAGCACCATCGAGCGCACAAGTTCTGGCGAGCGATCGGCGAGAATCATCGCCACGCCTCCACCGATGTCGTGGGCTACGAAGTGCGCGCTGGCAACATCAAGGTGCCCGAGAAATTGTTCGATCATGTCGGCCTGAACTTCGATGGAACGATCAAAGTTATCGCGATGGTCGGAAAATCCATAGCCGATCATATCTGGGGCAATCACTCGATAATCCTTGGCCAGCTCGTCGATCATCTCGTGAAAGAGAAACGACCACGTCGGAATACCGTGCAGCAGCAACAGCGGCGGCCCGTCGCCCAGGTCGGTGTAGGCCACCTCAACAGGTTCTCGCACGATGCCGGCCAGCGAAATGGTTTGTTGACGGTCGCGGAACGTTTCAATATTCATCAAGATTCTCCTTGGGGGGGATTCATAGTTCTGGGTTGAAGCAGCCAGCGCTTGCCTGGGGCGACAAGCTCAAGGGGTTCGTGTCCGATCGTTGCGGAAAGTTCCTACGAACACGTTCGGCTTCCTCTGCAGCGGCTTTCAAAGCACGCAGTCCGAACGATTAAGCAGCACACCGCGTGCCGCGCAGTTTTAAGGCGAACGTCGGCTTCTCGTAGGCAAATGGAATTAACGTAAGAAGAGGCCTGACCGCAGATTACACCGATGAACGCGGGGTCGGTGAACGTGGTGTGGGTTGGCTGCTTGCTTTAAGCTTTGGTGAAACTTCTTAAAACCGGCATGACGCTTGCTGTATAGGGCCTGACCGGGCAGAAAGCCCCCCACCCACAAGGCAAACGCATGGATACGGCAGAAGACCAACTCGACGCAGAAGCACGCGATCAATTGCCATCGCCACGGCAGATCGAATCCAGCCCTTGGCTGAAGACTTGGGCCTATCGCGCAGCGTGGGTGGCCGGGGTGGCTGTGCTGGTGGTCGTCGCGGCGTGGCAGTGTTCTGATTGCTTTTCGCTCGACTATTTGGCCAGCCAAGAAGGCAATCTACGGTCCTTTCAATCCGATCACCCCTATCTGCTGTATGGTATAGTGTTTGTGGTCTACACGGTGGGTTTCGCCATCGGGTTGCCTTTGGCCGCGGTGATGACGATCGTTGTGGGTTGGTTCTTCGACTTCGTCCCAGCTTTGATTTTGTCTAGCATCGGGTCTACCGCCGGGGCCGTCCTGACGTTTCTTGCCAGCCGTTACTTTTTTCGCCGACGTATGCAACGTTGGCTCGATGGTACGATGGAAAAGTTTCAGACCGAGCTTTCCGACGGCGGGGCATTCTATCTGTTTATCTCGCGCCTGATCCCGCAAATTCCCTTCGTGCTGGTGAACCTGGTGATGGGGTTGTCGACCATCAAACTGAGAACGTTTTGGTGGGTCAGCCAGCTGAGCATGTTACCGGTGCTGATCGTCTTCGTCTGGATCGGTGGCTCGCTGCCGAGTCTGCAAACGATCGCCGACAAAGGGGTCACGTCGGTCATCTCGTGGCAACTGATGCTAGGGATCACGGCGATGGGCGTCATACCGCTGCTGATTCGCCTGGGGCTGAACTATTACCAGGCGTGCGGTCAAACGGAAGCCGAACAAGCCGAGCCGGCGCGGTAGCTAGTTGGCCGTGGCAAACTGCCAGGCATCTCCTTTTTCCATGACCTGTCGAGGGCTCTTACCTTGCAGCCACGCTTTCGCTTCGGCGTCGTCGCGTAAGTACGTATCCCAGAAAGCCGTCGTCAGGGCCACAATAACGCGGTGGTGGTTGGGGTTTCTTTCCCCATCACCCATGCCGGCCAGGCGAACCTTATTTTCGCTAAAGGCAAAGTGCGTTCCGCCGTCGAGCACCAGTTCGTATCGATCGATACTCGTGGGCATGGCCGGATAGACCTGACGACGCATCTCGGCCGTGGTCCCTTGCGCGGTGTCATCTTTGGTGCCGGTCATCAGCAGCATTGGGCGATTGATGGTGCTGAACGAACGCTGTTGGTTACCGGCCTTCATGATCGAAGGGCTGTAGCAAATGCCCGCACGAACTTCCGGTACCGCGAACGATCGCCGGACCATGGGAAACTGTTGTCCGACAATTCCCAGCGTGGTCAACGCGCCGAACGAATGGCCTGACATACCGATGCGTTGGGTATCGACGCGGCCTTGCAGCGGATGCCCCTGCTTGGCGTTCCACTCCGGCAGCGCACCGACCACCGCTTTGATGTCGTCGATCCGCAGCACCCAATTCTGTGGGTTGGAAGCCGACTCGCGGCTGGCCTTCTGATCGGCCGCACTCCAGCCACGCCAAATCGAAATATCGCTGCCAGGGTGCTGCAGATAAATACAGACGTACCCGCGGCCAGCCAGGTGCTTGCCGATGTAACCACTGTTATCACGCGACCCACCCAGGCCATGACTAAACAAAACAACCGGCCGCGGTCCTTTTTCCTGAGGAAGATAGAAACGGACAGGAATCTCACGTTTTCGCTTGGCATCGGTCAGCGTGAAGGTCTCGGAAGTCACACGCTGCGTGGTTTGCAACGGATCGTAAGGCTCGGCCTTTAGCGACCCGGCCGCGACACCGATCAGCAGCAAAGAACAAAACGCGCAAGTGAGTCTGGTCGAACGAGAACTAGCAGCCATCAAATTTCCCCCGGGAGTAGAAGTCGTCGAAAAGTGGGTTCATCTCGTTAAACCCAAGTTCCGGGGTTTAGGTTTCACAAAATCTGGAGAAAGAATTGAGAAGGGGTAGATGGCTTAATGCCTGGACACAAAAAAAGCCGCACAAAAATGTGCGGCTCTTTTTCATTTCGCGAGTTTTGGTATCGGCCTATTAGGCGTATCCTGAAAGCAGCGCGACTAGCACGACTAGCAACAAGACACCACCGAGGCCGCCGACAGCGACACTTTTCAGTAGTAGACCGGCGATTAAAACGACAACGACAAGTCCTACGAGACCATATGCCATGAGAATGTTCTCCTTTTATAACAAGGTAGTTTAATTAAGTTACGCAACCTGACGACTGTGGACGACGCGGCGTGTGTGGTGCTCGGTCAGACCGGCACCCACCATGCCACCCGCGATTGAAAACACAAGGGCCAGGGCCGAACAGCCAAACGTGGTCCAAAGAACTGTTTGGGTATAGTCGGTTACTTCTTCCATGACGGCGTTGGCTTCGTCCTTGAATTCTTTGATCTGCGTCTCGGTCTGAGCGTAGACATGATCAATCGCCTTATCGACTTCCTGCTTTTCAAGCGGCGTGTTCGAGGCCAATTCGGTCTTGGCGGCATCGACATTACCGTTAATCAGGTGATACGAGACGTTGCTGAAGGTCTCAGCGTTCATTTCGCTGATCGCTTTACGAACTTCACGTTTTTCAAGCGATGGGGCGACGTTGGCGGTTGCCTGAGCGATTTGATCGATCGATTGTTCGAGCTTCTTCTGAACAGCTTCCGGAGCGTCCGATTCTTCGATCTTCTGCTTCACGCCAGCCACTAGCTCGTCAATCTGCGGTTCGGTCAAATCCGTATTATCGGCCAGCACCTTGCGGGCAGCCTCTTGGTCTCCCTGGATCAGCGGAGTCGCGACCTTCTCCATCACTTCCGCATCAAGCTGCGAGATGGCTTGCTTGATCTCTTGCGGATTGATTTCGGCGTCCCCTTCTGGGTCGATCTCAGCGGCCGTTTGTGCCAACTGGTCTTTCATTTGTTGCGTCAAGTTGTCGGCCAAATGGGTTTCGGCAAAGTTATTGCCGGCCCAAGCCAACGCTTTACCACTTTCAGTCACCGCGCCAGTTGCCGTAGCGGCGGCGTCACCGGTGATACTGGCCGTGGTCGAAAGTGCCGAAGCACCAGTGCTAGCCAAATTAGCGATACCCCAATAGCTGAGTACCATCATGCAAACCGTTGTGACGCTCCACAGCGTTACGCCGTGCATCACACCGAGCGTGCTGTCTTCGTTGTCGGCCAGACGTGCGGTGAATAGCGAACCGACGAAGAAAGCCACAAAGGCCGTCAGAATCAGCCAAATCACGGTGGGCGTGGTCAGCCCGCCATCGAGAATGGTCGAATCGGTTGAATCCATCACACTGACGCCGATGCTGGTTCCCAGCGTCAACATCATCCAGGTCGAAGCGATCGTGAAGAAAATACCGGCGATCACGGCGCCCCAGCTCATTCGCGAGATTGGGCTAGTCGTCTCGACGACTTCATCCACGCTGCGAACGCCGCGGTTGGCTGTGTAGGTGTTGGTAGTGGCACGGACGCCTGGGTCTCGGCCCAACTCCTGGATGGTTCCGTCGCGGCGGTGAACCACGATGTCGGTCTCGCGACCGTCGGCCAGGCGATAAGCCTCGCTGATTGCTTCTTCTTGTGTTGCGAAGGTCGCTTTCGATTCGTTGCTTCCTTCTTCCCGAATGGCCCAGCGATTGTCATGTTCGACAACATGCAGCGGGTTACCCATGCGTGTGCTCCTTATCAAGTGGATTGATGTTCGAGGTAAACAGTTGATGCTTCCCAGGGGCAAACGGCGTTCCAATTCGCGGAAAGAATTCTTGTTGAAAATTGAATCGCGTTCGTCGAGCCAGTGGTTTTCCCGCGGATATTCCCGAGTCATACGGCCTGTAAGCACACGAAAGAAACTTCGCGCAAATGCCGCAACGTTAGGAATCCGAGTAGAAGAGCGTTACCTAGATCCTCACGCGTTCCCGTTCCGAGCGCCCGCAAACCACCATGGTGAAAGTTTGATCAAAAGAGCGTTCACCATGTTCAAGTAAAGTCCACTTCAAAGTCAGTCACGCCAGCGGCCAGCATCGCTTCGTACCCGGCATAGGCCCCATTCAAGCTCTCGACGTGCCCTGCTCCACCGTCGATCGCGTCAATGATTTGCGCAACCGTGGCCATATGCCAGGCGTCGTCTGTTCCTTTCAATGGCCGTATGTCTGCCAGGGTAACCTCGGCAGGGTCTTTCGATAGTTGCCGAAGCAATCGTTGCTGGTAATCGAACAACACGCGTTGGTCTTGCTCGGCAAGTTTCAGCGAGAACCCCAGCCCCGTGTCGTACCCCGCTTCAATGGCAACCGCGAAACCTGACACAACCTCTTGCTGTTTGATCGCTTTCGTAGCTTCGGCTGCCAGCTGCGTGCCGACGGCTTCTAGGTCTTCAGGTACTTCTTCCAGCCAATCGAGACGCACCTTGCCTGTAATGCCGTCGACCTCATGCCACGACGAGCCCGCCACGCTTCGCACTTCGGATTCAATCGCCACGCCCACCAGCACATCATTCATGGCGGCCAGCAGGGCCTTGGTAATTTCAATATTCGTCATCAGGCCAATATCCCAAAATCAAGGCGTGCCTCGTAAAAATTCACACTGCCGCCGCTCTCGGTCCCTTCCATACACTGCAGGTAATGGTTGCCTTCGCTAGGCTTCACCATGCAGGTAAACGCCATGCGGTAGTAAGCATTGTTGCGGTTCTCGATCGTCTCGATGGGGGTGCCCGTGGTTGCGTCTAACTGCACACCGCCATGGTTGGCCGTGCTGTCCCAGGCCGCAAAGTTGCCCATGACCTCGATGTTCTGCTTCTGCCCCAGGATGAATTCCACCCGCAGCGAGGTGTCGTTGTTCCACGCACGATAGCCGCCGTTGTAACTGTGGCTGGTGTCGTCGAAGACATTGAGTCGGTGCAGCATCTGGTTGTAGTAATTCCAGATCCCCAGCTTCCCCTCGGAAAGGTCTAGCTGCGTGCTGCTGTTGGTGTAGATCGAACCGACCCACACGTGATCGGTGGCCCCTGTCAGCACCCACACGCCATCCTGCCGCGTCAATGCCGTCGCGCGAGAGGACGAACCGAAGCCGCCTGATGTCCACTTCTTGAGGGCCAGTTGCGGGCTGCCTCCGTTGTAGTCGATGAAGACATCGTAGGCGGAAGACGAGGCAATCGAAGCCGCATCGACATCGTTATCGCTGGTCAGGTCGAATGAGAGACTGCTGATCTCCGCCAGTCCCCAGGCCGAGCCCGTGTAGAGACGAGCCAGGTTATCGCGAAACGGCAGCAAGTAAAGCACCGTATTGCCTGTATCGTCGGTCGTAACGTAGGGCTCGGTGTTGGAAGGGGTTAGGCGATGGCCTACGTGATGAGGCACAGGCACTGCGTTATCGTGCAGGTCTTCCAGGTCACTGATTGCAGAAGCATTCTGGGCGGCAATTAACGCGGTTCCCGACATATAGGAAACGACATTCACACCGTTTACGGTCAGTGAGTTGCCAATGGTTGCATTGCGTGCAATCCACAGATCTCTGGGCCTGACTGAAGACGTGCCAACGTCATAAGTGTTGTGCACCTTGGGAGCCAGGAAGCCCACTCCCGTCTCTTCCCAATACTGGTGGATCCCCTTCACCCAAGCTGCTTGGCCTGCCCCATCGGTCTTCAATAGGTACTGGTTGGTGCCATTGGTAGGCGGCATCTTAGTTGGGCCTTGGCTGAACCCCGTCAGAATGCCACCCGCAAACGTGAGGTCATCCCCAGCCGCCGTTTGGTAAGTGTCATCCGCAATGGCTCCGGCGAAGACCGCTTCCGTGGTGGCCTGAAAGGTTTCCAGGTCATCGATGTCGCCAGCGTTTTCCAAGATGCTGGCCGTAGCGGCTATCTCGAACGATTCCAGGTCACCAATATCACTGGCGTTGGTCGCAATATCTGTCGCATTGGTGGCGATGTCATCAGAGTTGGTCGAGATGGAAGCCGTGGCCGATGTCTCGAACGTCTCTAGGTCATCAATGCGGGTGTCGTGTGCGGCGATGTCGCCCGTGTTCGTGCTGATATCCGAAGCGTTGGTAGCGATGCTTACAGTGTGGGCACTGATCGTCACGCCTTGGCTGCTGACGGTCGTTTCCAGCGTGCCGACGTTGCCCTCCAGCGTGCCGACATCGGTTTCCAACGTCGTGACCCTGCCGTCTAGTTCCGTCGTATCGCCACCACCGCCGCTATCACCCCCACTGTCACCGCTGCCGCTCGATGAATCGGAAGAGGACGAACTTGCCCCCGAACCACCGCCAGCACCTGACAGCAGTACCAACGTCGCGGACACGCTCGAGACTTCCATCTCGTAGCTGGTCGGGTTGTAGATGAACAGCAGCTCTCCCTCGGTCAGGTCCAGCACGGTCGAGCCGCTGACGGTCTGCCAATGCCGGTGCCGCTCGGTGATCTCTTCTTCGACCAGATTGGTATCCGCTGGCTGATCCTCGGAACTGACCCGCAGCTTGTGGAAAATAAAATCCGCGTTCTCTTCGTCCAGGTCGTTCTCTGCCGCCAACGCTTCGACCTGGTCGGCGGTTTGAAACTCGTCTGTGTCGCCAATGCGATTGGTTCGGCAAAGCAGGCTCAGGTTGCCAGGGATGTTGGTATTGATCGACGTTTCTGACGAGCGAATCCTGGCCGTGAAGGTCAGTAGGTAATTGCCGGTTGTGTTGATCCGGTGAAAGCCGCGAGCCTGCAAGCTTTCGGTCTCGCTCGAATAAGGCAGGCTCCGGCTCAAACCGAACGGGACAAGTTCAGGATTGTCGCGGCCATCGAACGTGAGGATACCGCCAGGCTCCAGCGTTGCCAGTGTCGAGCTATCCTTAATAATCACCCCATCCAGGACGGTCCCTTGCGACGTGGGAACGATCCAGCCGATCTTGAACGTGTACCCCTTCCGCTGCGAATCCTTGAACGTCGTCTTGGGGCAGCCGTCGAAGTCGACGAACTTATAGGCACCCGCCCCTGCGACCAGGTAGAACGGGGTTTCCTCTTGGCTGGTATCAATCGCCAAGCCATCACCCCAGGCCGGCGGGCTGTCGGTCTCGTAGCCGATCATGGCCTGCATCATGCCGGTTTGCGTGCATCGTCCTTGCCGCGCGGGATCGACCGGCTGCGGGCCGTTCAGGTAGAACAAAGCCGCATCGTGTCCCTGGCGTGATGCGGCCGAAGCTCTGCCGAGGCGCAGCGCGAAGTCAACTTCATCGTTGGCCTCGATCGCGTCGTATGCGTCGTCGCGGTCTAATTGCGGGCCGACAATGGCAAACGGTGGAATGCGTTCGTCTCCCGAGTTCTTAAATCGTAGCCAACGCTGGGCGTCGGTTGGCCGACTAGGGCTGTCCATGCTGTACTCCCCTGGCCTGTTGGTGTTGTTGCTGCCAGAGCAGGTTCTGGCGGACCTTTTCGAGAAGGCTTTTCTCTTCGAAGGTGGCATCGAGCAGAAGCTGCTCAGAGTTGAGCGAGGCCGTTGTCTTCGAGGCCAGCGAACCACCCGTTTCGATCCGCCACGATACCTGGCGAATCGCTCCGTCCGGCTCGATCGGTTGCAGCCCCACATACTGGGCGCTGGCAATCGGCTGAGGTTGCCGCTGCCTGGTGGCCTGATCGAGATAGAAGCGGGCCTGCTGCGAAACCTCGTTCAGGTTGTCTCGCACGCGAGAGGTCTTTTCGTCGTGCTTCACCTCGAGCGCAATGTCGCTGCGGTGAATCACCAGCGGATTGTCGCGGAATGATTTCCGGCCTCGCAGCATGCTCCAATGGTCGAGTGCCCGCGTGTTTTCGCGTCGCCAATGAACCGCAATCCGCAGCCGCAGATCGGCCGCTTTGCGCAGCTGCATGGTGCCGTTGTCGATGTAATTGAACACCGGCTCGGCAAAGCGAACGATGCCGCGACGATGGTCGACACGAAACGAGCGCTGGTAACGCTGCTCGGGATGGGTGGTCAGATTTCCACTGGGGGCCTGGGTGGTTTGCTGCTGCTGGGCGTTCAGCTCTCCCTTGGCAAACGTTCCATAGACCCACGGCAGGCGACGCTTGCGGGTCTTGTCGGGAAGCAGGTCGTCGTCGATTTGCAGCGATAGCAGCGGCAAGACTTCGTCGATCGAGTTCAAGCGATTGCCGAGCTGTTTCGGCACGCCTGGCAAATACTCCGGCACCTTGATGCGGTACATCTTGAAGATCGACTGCTGCGAAAGCTCTTGGTAGCGTGGGTCGACGTTGTCGGTCCAGGGGCCTTCGAACGCCCAGCCTTGCTTGGGCTTGTAGCTGAGATCGTCGATCGGTTTGATTTCTCCGTCGATGTCTTCGCCCACCGCTTCCAACTCGAAGTCGACCTGGTATTTTGTCGGACCAGCAACCAGTTCGATGCTTAGGGGAAGCTCGGGCGGATCGTAGCCAGAGCCCGCTTGCAGCAGAAAACGATTGACCGGCAACGGCTTGCCATGCCCGACCGGTTCGAGCGAGACGCGTCCGTTGGTCTTCAGCACCACGGTGCAGCCGACCGTTTCGGCCAAGGCCGCCAGGGCCGAGGCCGGGTTGGCGATGTCCCAATCAATAAAAGGCCGGGCCTGGTTGGGCATGCGAGAAACGTCCCCGTGCTGCACGCCCATCGCCGCCAGGCACAGCTGGGCCAAATCGCGCGGGGACTTCTCGGTGCCCGGCACGATGTGCGTGGGGTCTTCGGTGCGTAGATTGTATTGGCCAGATAGCTTGCCCAGCCGCCATCGCCAGCGTTGGTCGAGCAGTTCGAAACGTACGATCTGTTCGCCGCGCGGCGTTAGCTCGATGTGCGCCGCATCGACGCGGCAGTCTGGCAGTTCCACAGTGACGCCGGTGCCAGGGTCGACCAGGCGAGCTGTCCCCTGCCCCGCAGGATTTGCCGTCCCAGCCACGCAGCGAACCTGCACTTTGCCAGGCTGCGTGCCGTGCGACAGGGTGTAGCTGACCGAGAGATAGTCGGTGATTCCGGGGTAATAAAAGATGGGTTGAGTTGTCATGTTACGACCTCGCTGCGGTGAAGTTCGTTCCCAGTTCCGGGAAACGGGATGTCGATTGAAAGTGGATGCTCAAGTCGGCCACGACCCCCTGCGGATCAAGCACGTTGGCCGCGTCTGCTTGGCAGGTGATGGCATTGGTGACGGTCTTGCTGCGGAGGTCGCCTTGAAAGCTCAACGTGCCAGAGCCCCCTACGACAGCGTTTCCGCCGAGCGTTCCGGTCGTTTGATAAAAGAGGCTGCCCCCTTCGATATCGAGCTGAGAAAGACCATCGGTGCCGCCCAGGGTGACGCTGCCGGCGGTGATCCGCATCGACGTGATATCACTTCCCGCGTTAGCAAAGCAGGTGACCAGGCCACCATGCACGACGACATCTCCTAGCGTCGCATCATCCCCCATCAGCAGTTGCACATCGCCGATGGGGTCGTCGGCGTAACCAACTTGCAGCGTCCCCCACACCGCCGACTGACCGGCGTATTGCGCCGAGGAAACGCTGCCGCGATAAACGCGAAGCACGTTGGATGCGTGCGTTCCGAGAAGTTCGATCGCGTACTCACCCAGGCGAACCGGCGTCGCGCTGTTGGCAATCACCACGTCGGTTTGCACGCTGCCCAGGTCGAGACGAATTCGTTCGCTTCCGTTGCCAAGCCCTTCGCCAATACGCACATCCGACGCTCCGATCTGCAAGTGCGTGTCGCGGTATTCGAGGTAGCCTGCCTGGTTCACCTGGGGAAGGCCGATGCTTCCGACGAAGCTGGCCCGGATGATCAACGCGTCGAGCGTGACCGACGATTGATCTAAGCCATACAGCATCGGGCGGTCGCTTGCTTCCAAAATCACCGTGTCTCCATCCGCCGGCACGCTACCGGTCGACCAGTTTTGGGCGTTGTCCCAGTGCCCCGGCCCGGTCGGTGAGACAAGCGACGTGATGCCGATCGTCTGCGTACCTGCCCCAAGCAGGTTGGTGCCGTCCGATGTGATGACCGTGATATCCTGCCCGGCCAGGCTTCCGGTGAACTCGACCAGCCAAGGTCCACCAGCGGGGCCGCTGACATTCACATCGCCGCTGCCGATGCTAGAGGTTCCTTCCAACGCGGTCTTCACGCTGGCAGAGGTGGCGTTGTAGGCGATGCCGCTCGACTCGCTGCTATCGTAGCTAAGGGTGAACGTGCCGCTGGTTACGCTGGCCGACATGGTTAGCAGCACCTGTTCGTTTTGATGAGCCACGGCGGCCTGAACGGTACTGATGGCGACGCTGCCTCCGGTCAGGTTCGCGCCGCTGGCGGTCATCTGCCCGACATCGGTTCCGGCCAGGCTGCCGGTGAACTCGATCGTCCAAGGCCCGCCGTCATCGCCGCTGACCGAGACATCGCCACTACCGATGTTCGAGAGGGCTTCGAGCGCCGTTTGAAGGTCGGAGGAAGACTGATCGTAATTCAGGTTGGCGGTCGTTTGCCCTTGAAAGGTAAGCGTAAAGGTCCCACCCGAAGGATTGCCTGGCAGGGTGACGACCTGCACTTCGTTGGTCGAGTTTCCACCGACACTGAAGGTCGTGCTATCGACCACGGCGTCTTGGTCTAAGCCCGATATCGACGAGCGAGCGACTGTCGGCGCGAGCACAGCCTGGCCCGCTTTCTCAGCGACGATTTCCACTTCAATCGTGTAAGTGCGCGTCGTGGCGGTGGTGGAGGTGGTGCGAACCATCGACAGCGATGCGCTGCTGGAAAGTCCATAGACATGCGCCAGCAGATTGAGCCACTGCGCATCGGTATGAAGAGAAGCAACGGTCCCGGAACCTGTGCTGTCGGGCTCGTTAGGTAATAGATAGAACCCGATCGAGGCGGTCTCGCCGAGGGCCTGAGTCCCGCTGATTGTCAGCCGATGATTGTCCCCCGGTTGACCTGCCGCAGTCGTTGCCACGCCGACCGATTGCCCGGCCAGGTTTGTACCGTTTCCGGTTAACAGCGTTTGTGTGCTTGAGGCCCGCGTGCCGATGAACTCGACCAGCCACGGCCCGCTGTCGGGGCCGCTGACCGATACCTGGCCACTGTCGATATTCGATAACGCCTCGAGCGCCGATTCGACGTCGGCGGCCGATTCGTCCAGCGTTAGGTTGCCGGTCGTTTGCCCTTCGAAGCTAAGGGTAAACGTCCCGCCGGTTAGCCCCGCCGGCAGACGGATCTGCTGAATCATGTTCACGCCATCGCCGCCAGATTGCACCACATCGACGGCCACTTCGGCGTTGCCGCCGTTGATGGTTGCTTCGGTGATGATGAAAGGGGTGCCAGCGTCCGGCCCCGTCAAACGCAGATGCGCTGCCTGAGCGTCGGTCGCGGCCACCGACGTGGCCATGGGAAACTCGGCAATCGCCGCCGCTGCGATCGCCGCGGATAGCCCCTGGTAGACGTTGGCCGGTGTGCCGGCAGTTGCCGTATACGAGACTGTCTTTCGGTTGATGGTAAGTGTGAACTGGTCGCCAATTTCGACGTTATCGACGGTAACGCGGTCGACCTGGGCCACGCTTTGCGCGTCGCCGCGCCAAATACAGATTGCCATGGATGATTCCTGTTAGGGTTGTTGGGGATCGTGAATGAAGTGTGTGCCGAGCCATGAAATTTGAAGGCCCCTTTCGTTACCGAGCTACTGCGAGCATCGAGGGGGCTACGCGGCACGGGTAAATCCACGCGTCAGGGCGAAACGCTCGGCAGGCCGTACAGCGGCGCGGCTGCCTCGAAATGGTATTGCCAATGGACGGTGAAATTGCGGGTACTGTTGCCGACCCAATCAGGCGAGCGGCGCGTGATCTTCGGGGCCTGGGCCAGGTTCGCGTGGCCGAACATAGGCGGCGGAACACTGGGATACACGGCGTAACCGGTCGCGGTTCCTGATTGGGTGGCCAGGTAGGTCGTGGCGCGGCGTAGTTGTTGTTTGATCGGAAAGCCCAACGCTGTTTCGATATGGGCATAGCGCGGCCCGCCGCCAGCGGTGCTGAGCGTTTCGTTGAAGTTCATCACAGCGGCGATGCTTCCACGCACGGGAACTTCCGCCGAGATCTGCACGGCAAACGAACGCCGCGTGGCGTATTCTGGGCCGTTGCCTTGCGGAAAGTCGGGGCCCTGCGTCACGTACACACCGCCGCGGGTGTCCCGCACTTTGAGCGTATGTTGCGACTCGGTCACGCCGTCGGAAAGTAGCAGCACGACATCTTCGTTCTGCCGCGCGTAGGCGGTGGTCAGCGCATCGATCTTGGCATCGAGGTCGGCCTGGCCGCTGCCGAGCAGCACGCCTTGGATGGTCCAGGCCACCGTATGCGCGACCGGGACGCCGCCGCTGTTTAAGATCGGCCTTTTACTGATGGCGATTTGTGGCTCGCCGATGGGGTGCGTATACTCGCCTTTGGTTAAGTACATGTTCTGACCTTGCGTGTGAGTGTCGTCATGAAATATGTGGTTCAGCTCATCAGCGAAAACACTGGTGAAGCCCAGGTATTGGAGGTTGAAGCCTCTTCCGCCGAAGAGGCGATCGGCATGTTCGATGCGTCGAAGTTCGCGGTTTCGATTGTTCCACCGGAAACGCTCGACCAGGCCGCCGAAGAGCGTGCAAAACAGCTTGTGGCTTCAATCGCCCACTGGGATTCACACGCTATCGCGTTGCAGCTAACAATCCTGGCGTTCGTGGCGGCTTTGTTCGTCGGATGCGTTGTGTCGACTGCTTTGCGTTCCCAAGTCGATCGTGGGAGTGGCGATTCCAAGCGATCTAAACAGAGCGACGCGGAAAAAGCCTTGTGGATTCATACGCTTCAAGACCGGTAATGGCGGGTGCGGCTAAACCGATGCGGGGCTCGGCGTCCGCTTCTTCTCTCTCGGATGCGTGTGCAAAACACTTTTCCCTCAGCGAGATTCGCACGTGTCAGCCGAATGCCCCTTGGCTGTTGGCCAGACGCTGCTCGATGGCTTGCATCACGCGTTGAAAAATCATCTCGTCGCGCTGCTGAACCAGGTCTACCGTTTGCTCGGCCAGGCGAGCCACCAAGGCGTCGTCGCGCGAAGCAGCTTCTACCAACGTAAGTTTGAACTCGCGTTGGTCACGAAGTTGAATTGTCTCGCTTGCCGTCTGCTCGCCGCGCCGGGCAAGTTCCGGCGACGGCGCGCGGCGGGGTGCTTGGGCCTGGGGGGCGAACGGAATACTTACCTGCGGCAGGGTGCTTCGTGGCGCTGAGAACACCGGGTCGCTCTCGGGCTGCGCTGGTGACCGTTCGCTGGCCGATAACGGCGTGTGGTGCCCCTCGTCAGGTTCGCTTTCTGGTGGGTTCTCGGCGAGGCGTTCTTTCACGCTGCGAACCATCGAGGCCAGTGCTGGCCCGGATTCTTGTCGCCGAAGTGGGGCCGCATCATGCGGTGTTTGCGTTAATGCTTTCAGCTGCTGAAGACGCTGTGCGTCTGAGTTGGTCATGAGGGCTCTCCGGGGGTTAAGCGCTGGATCATTTCGACCTGCCGGGCCACGTCATCCAGTTGGGCGAAGTTGCCTGCCAAGATCGGGTCGTGTTTCAAGTGGTTGGGCACGCCGTGAAAGTGCGTTGCTTTGGCCCGCCGCCACAGTTGGTAGGTGCGCCAATTCTTGGCCGAAAGGCGAAGTCGCCGGGCGTGGTCGGGACTTTGCTTGGGGCACGACGAGCAAGGTGTAGGAACGCCCGCAGGCCGCGGTTGAGGGATTTCACGCCGGTTAGGGCCAGTGCGAACGGTTTGCCGCTGACCGGTCTCTAGGTCGTAAATCCATTGGCCGCACTGCTCGCAATCGATCGAAGCGGCTCCGGGGTGCAGCAGCAGAAGTGCTACACCCTCGGTTAGTTTTTTAGGTCGGCCTCGGCTTGGTAAGCTTCCGGCACCTGGCCAGTGTCAGGCAGCGGATCGGAAGGACGCGCGCCGGCAAGGATCGCGTACACTTTGTCGAAAAGCCCTGGCACAAGCTTCTGAATCTCGTCGGCCGATACCTCGCACGATGCGTTCCAGGTCGTCACGTGGGCGGCGATGGCGTGGGCCAGCAGCTCGGTGGCCGTCGTGCCGCTGGTTTGCCGAGCAACGGCCTGGGCAACCTGATCCCGCGCCTCATGCGTCATCGGGCGGTAGGTGAAAACCAAAGCAGCATGCAGGCCAGGCACCGCCGCAAGACAAGCCTCGTGCGTGTAGCCATCGTCAATGAAAAGTAAGTCGGTCATAAGTCTTGTGTTTATGGGATGAAGTGTTAATGGAATTGAATGCAGTGAAACGCTCGCAGCACCCATCTTGTCCCTTCTCCTTCAAAGAGAGAGCTAGGGTGAGGGATTAAGAACAACGCGCGCCTATCTCTTCACTCGGTAGGCCCGTTCTACGTTTCGTTCGTGTTGGTGAAGCGAATCATCGGTCGGGCATTCGCCTTGTCTTGATATGCCTGTAGCGTCACTTGAGGGCGGATCGACTGCTTGCCGCGAATGTTGATTGGCGTTTCTGGTTTTTGCAAAAGACCGAAGTCGATCGTCAGGCTGTCGCTGCCGTTATCGAAGGCCAGCTGCGCGGCGCTCACCCCTGATGCGGCGATCTCGTGTAGGTGATCGGCAAAGTCGGCGTTGTGCGGCGTGGTGAAGGCCAGCGTGATCGTTTGTTCGCCGGCAGGCAGGCTTGTCCGCGTTTGGCTGTTGTTGAAATGGTCGAGTTCGAGCCCGTTGTCGATCGTGAGAACCAGATCGTTGATGGCGATCGCGGTGTCGTCGAAAGTCCAGCTGGCATGATGATGCACGTACGGCAGCTTTTCCGATAGCGTAGAGCTGATGGAAGGAAACGTTCCGGCCGCTGTGGAGGCGTCTTTCGTTTTGCCTTCGAGCTGAAGCTCTAAGCTCAGCGGTTGTCCTTGCTTACTGCGGAAGATAGCCTGGGCGACCTTCAGGCCTCGGTAGGTCTCGACCAGTAGGTCCTTGTCGACGGTGGCGACCAGCTCTGGCAAGGTCTCGGCCAGGTCGAAGACGTCGGAAACTTCCGCGCCGCCTAAAAGGTACGGCAGCAGGAAATCAAGATCATCGGGCCGCGGCAAAAGCACGAGGTTTCCCCCTACCGAGGACGTGCCGGGCTGGGTGAAGTCACCCAGCGGTGCGCGCTGCCCTCGGATGCCGCCGCTGTGGATGAGGTTCTGCTGGCGGTTGAGGGTGCACGATTGAAATTCAAATTGTCGTGTGGCGAGACTGGTCGCATGTTGTGGTCCCAGACCCAGCTGGGTGGCATGTCCCATCGCTTGCATGTGTTCGCTTCCTTATTGCAAAACCCAGCACCGAACGACCAGGGTCGAGGCGTCGAGTTGATGTTTCCACGCGTCCGGCAAAACAACCGGAGCGTGCTCGACCGTGCACAGATAGCAGCCGTGCGCGGTCAAAGGTGATTGATGATGAAAGTGCTGTCGAATCGATTCCCGCCACGGCAGCAGCGTTTGCTGCGCCGTTTTGTTCAGGGCCGAATTGCTGAGTTTCACGAGCGTGACCTGAAAGCCGTAGCCGATATCGTTGCTGTGGTTGGTGCCGTTGTTTCCTTCGGCCTCGGTGACCGGGCACACGATCGCCCCGGTGGTTAGCTCGTTGTCGGCTGGGTTTAGCGCCAGGGGTTGCTGGCGGATGTTGGCCGCGGTAAGACCATCCAGGCCCAGGCCATCGATCTGGCTAACCACCGCATCCCATAGGGTTTCCCAAGTAGCGGGCATGGGTCGTCCTTTATTTGTCGTGGCGACACAAGCAACGCCACTGGGTTTCGAAGTGTTCTCGTCGTAAGCTGACGATTGTCCAAGCGCCGCTGCCAGGCCAAGTGATCTTGCCGCCTGGCTTGGGCTCGGCCGTGTCGAGGGAAACGTCCCACAGCACGAAGGTTGCCAGCGGAGTCTGCAGGCCGACATTCGCGCCGACGCTGGCCAGCTCGGCTTCACGCGGCAGGCACTTGCGGGCTTTTACCTGCGTGATGGTGGCGGTCGAATCTTGATAGGTCGCGTCGCCGATGTCGGCAAACGCGGTGTAGCTGTTCTTGTAAAGTTCGTACATCTGCGCGAGAGTCATGTGAGTCGCCCCCGCGAAGTCGATTCTTGCGGGCCGGCGATACGCTCGAGCATTTCGTCGATGTCGGCCAGTTCGCGATAAAGACTTTGCCGCAAGGCGAGGTGGTCGACATGATCTCCGGTACCGCTGGTGTTGGGCAACGCTCCGACGTCGGTGGAAGTCATGCCAGCCAACTGAGCCAGCACAGCATCGCGCCGGGTCAGCAGATCGGTGATGACTTCCGTTTGCGATTTGGTCATGAGTGGTTCCTTGGGAAACAAGTAAGTAACAATGCCAGGCAAACACCCTCCTGTCCCCTCTCTGTGCGAAGACGGTGGAGAGGGGACAAAATAAGACAAGAGGCGGGTGTTCAGGGCCACGCGGCCGTGTTCGCTATGCTCGTTGGACGATCGCGTTGAAGGCTTCGGTTTTCTGGGTAATGCCTGCTTGTTGGTAGGCTTGGCGACGGGCGTCGATTTCGTCGACGGCCTGCAGGTTGAACGAGCGGTCGTCGGTGTTTTTCTTTTTGAGCGTGACGTGAAAACGCTTCAGCGGTGTGCGGCCGGGGTAGTTCTCGCGTAGCCACTTGCCGTAGCTCTTGCGGTGCGCTGCGGCGGCTTGGGGTGCCCTGCCCTGCTTGGCTTGTTGGGGGGCGGTCGAAAGATCGAGTTCGGCTTCGGTCAGGCCGATTGCCGGGACGGCTGGGGTACCGGCAACGAGCTGTGCCGCTTCTTTTTCACGCAGGGCGTTCTCGCGCTGCACGATCTTGGCTTCCCGCTCGGCGAGTTCGGCGTAGAGGGAATCGAGGTCGTTGTCGGGGGGCTCTTGAGTTTGGTTCTTGGTCATGGTTCGTTCTTGGGTGGAAATGAATATGGGTTGGTTGAAAACGATTGACTACGCCGCGGTGTTCTTCTGCACGCAGCGTGGTTGGACGACGGCGACCTGGCCCATTTCGCTGCTCTTCGCTTTGAAGGCGATGTCGCGCTCGAAGTCGTCTTCGTTGCCTGCCGGAGCGGTGACCGTTTCGGGAGCCCAGTTCTGCATGTACTTGAAGGCCTTCGGGAAGTCGCCGTAGTACCAGCTGCTGCTGGAAGACGTGCGGGCCTTCACGTAGGGACTGGTGATCGGAGCGAGCATCCCACGGTAGGGGTTGTCGTAACTTCGCCCGGCCTGGTAACCGACGTCGGTCGTGGGTTGCGTGTACTGCTGCACCTGGGTGGCTTTGACAATCGACAAGGCCGTTTGAAAGAGCGCCCCGGGAACGACCAGCTGCCGCGCGCCGACGATGATCGGTTCGCCTGTGTCGGGGTCGATCATGTCTTCAAACAGCAGGTCGGCTGCCTCGATCGATTCATAATCGACCAGCGGGTTAGCCTGGAGGTTGTCCCAGTTGTGATCAGCGGCGTTGTTGCCGTAGGTGGCTTGAATGCCGCGGCCTTTGCGGTGATAGCGATCGACCAGCCCGAAGACGGTGTCGAGAATCCGCTTCTCCCAGTTGACAGCCAGCCACTGGCTGCCTTGGTCGGCCATGCGTAGGACCTCGCCGGTCTTGTCGAAGAAGATCGCTTCTTTGGAAACTTCAACGATGAAGCCCCGCTTCTCGGTTGGCTGCGTTTCGATCCAGTCTTCGGTCAAACTGACACGCGGGTAGCTGTCGCCTTCGTGAACTTCGCGGGCCCCGTCGCCCAGCTGCCCGACCCCAGGCAAGCGTTCCCACTTGTCGCCGGTCGGTTCGATGGTCACCAGATGCCGGGCGATCATCTCTGGCCGGGTGAAGTGATCCATCAACTTTTTGTGCATGAAGGTCTGATTGATGTTCGCAAACGCACCCGTGTTGATGCTCTCGCGAACCAGGTTCACGCCGGTCGGACGGCCGGCCATCGAGCCGTCCCAGCTATGAACGATCTCGTGCCCATCCGGCACGCAGGCACAAAATGCCCGACGAATCGAGTACTGCGACTCGGTAATCTCTCCCTTGATGATGGCCGTGCACAAGTCGCGCTCGGCCCGGTTGGCAGCATGCGATTCGTGCACGCCTTGCCGCCGCGCGTTACGTTTGCGGTCGCGCTCGGCAGCCGAATATTCGCGACCGAAGGCTTGCCAGTTTAAAAGTCCGTTGAGTGATAGCATGTTGTCTCTTTCGTGAAGTGTTGAGAATGTGTTGGAGAAGTCGTGTGGAAAACGTGAGTGAAGGAGCGATACCAGTTAAACCAAACCAGCCAGCTCGGCCCCCATCTCCCGTCCCCTCTCCCGCGAAGGGAGAGGGGACGGATGTGCGTTAGTTCGATAGGCTGATGGCCCAGCCTAGGGCGTTGAGGTCGACGATCAGTTCAGACGCGGCCCCGGTCTTCTGGCCGACCAGGCCTTTCATCTCGATGGCACTCGTCAAGCTGAACTCGGGGGCGAACGGTTCTCGGGCGAAGGTGCCGGGCCGGCGGACGATCTCTCCATCGATGCGGAAGATCACCCGTCCGTAACCGCCGACGCTGTCTGCCGCGAGGTATTCGATCTCGAAAGTGGTTTCGCTACCGTCGGCTGCAATTTCTGTGTCGAGCGTCAGCTGGGTCGTTCCGGCGGAAACTTCGCAGATCCAGGTCGTGCCGCCGTCGACCTTGTAGATGCCAGCGCCCCAGTAGTCGGCACGCGGCCCGGCCCCGTCGTCGGCCAGGAAGTTGTCTTCGGTCGGGGCGTTCTGCACGCCGATAGCCAAGACGTTGTCGGTGTTGCCGCCGGTTGGGGTGAACTTCAATTGCGATCGAAGCACGAAGCCATGCTGGTCGTCGAACTTGAAGATCTCGCCTTGGGTGGTTAGCAGCGCGGCGTTGTTGTCGGCTGGCGTGCTGCTGCCGGTGGTTAGCCGAGCGTACCCGCCACCAGCCGCGTCGGCGATGGTGAGCGCGGCACTGGCATTGGTTTTGACTAGATCAAGTTCGTTAGGAAGTCCGAGGAAATGCGTAAAGAACTCGGCAACGGTGCGCCAGCGCTTCATCGCAGAACCGGCAGGCGTGGTGTAGGTGGTCATGGTTGGTCTCTCTTGGGTTGAAGTAAAGGTGTTTTGGCTGACAGAAGTGTTTCTGTCGGGGAAATGTTTCGGTTAAGGTCTCCTCTCCCCTGCCTGCGGTGGAGAGGGGACAAGATGCGTGAGTTAGCCGGGTAGGCGTAGACGGGCTAGGAAGTCGTGTTCGTCTTTGGGCGGGTCGTACTGGTCGGCTTCGTCCGGGGCGGCGGCGTGGATGGGACGGGTTTCGCTTTCCAGGACGCTGGCGACTTCGCCGCCGTCGAGGTACTCGAGCATGGCCTCGCGCTGCTTAAGGGGACGAAGCATCCGCCGGAGCGAATCATTGGGTGAGATTCGCAGCTCGCGGCAGACCGAGTCGATCAATTGATCGTGCGCTGTGTTGGCTGGGGCGTTCCGCGATTCGGTCAACGGTTGATTGCTGGGATCGACCTCAGACTGGGTGAGCAGTTGCTTTTGCTGCTGCACGATTCGATGAAGCTCGGCCAAGATGGCCGGTAGATCGTGCGCTGGGTCGTCCAGCGCTGCAATCACCATCTGCCGCAGGGCATCGAGCAGCGACGCATTTTCCGCGGACTGCGTATCGGATGGCGCGATCTCGTAGTTGAGCAGCGGGTCGTTGGCTCGCTCGGCGGCTTCCAGCACACGAAACTTGCCGGGGAATTGTTGGAGTGGCAGCTCGCTGAGAACCCGGCGATAGGTTTGCGTGGGCGGCTTCGCGGGCGTTGTTTGCTGTTGCTCGAATAGTCCGTCGCTGGTGGCTGGTCGCGTGACCAGGTCGACGCTGTTGACCGCCGTGATGCGTTGGACTTGTTGAAAGTCGCCACTGGGGACCGCTTCGACCTGGGCATCGTGCGAGAGACCAAAGTTGCGGGGAAACTTCTGGGCTCGCTCGACAATCGAAGCTGCCAGCGGATGAGTGGTGACGTAGTGCAGGTCGGCGAATAACTCGCCATTGAGCGTACGCACGTTCTGCAAGTTGCCGAAGTGCACGTCGATTTCTCGCTCGTCGCCAGGCATCAGCCCGTGGTTAAGAAAGACGGTGACACCTTCGTACAACGGGGCTGCGGCGGCTAGAACTTCCGGCGGGTAGATGCGACCGTTCTTCGATTGATTGCCGCAGATCTTGACGTTGTGGATGATGCCGTTGTCGGTATCGACATGAAAGACGAGTGGTTTTGTGGTGGTCGTAGGATTCATGCGTTATGAACTTCTGGGGAATGGGTGAATGGTGTTACGTGTGGCGATGTGGTTGCACAGCATCAATCCGAAGCCCAACGGGCGATCGAATGGATGAGGTGGCAAAAATTTCGGTCGCCCCTCCCGGGGCTAAACGCATCACGGCTTGTTGGTGTTTGATTGGCTTGCTTGTTTTTCGCGTTCTTCTTCTGGGTCGAGGTCGTATTTGGCGGCTAAGGTATCGGCCGACATGAGGCCTCGGTCGTAGAGCTGGGCGTCGACTTGGAATGTGTCGCTGCGTTGGCCGATGGCGGGGCTGGTGCCGGTGACGATCAGGTTCACGCATTGCCGCAGGTCGTTCCACGTCAAGCCGTATCGCCGTAGATTCAAGCGGCCCATCTCGAAGGTGATCCGCAGCACGGCCCACAGCATGCGCTCGTACGCTTTGCACAGCTTTTCCTGCTCGGCTTCAATCCGGCATACAAACGGGCTGCCGGCTTCCAAGATCGACGCATAGTTGTTGTTCGACGCGTCGCCGGAAATTAAATGCTCGGGCATGTTCCACCGAACGCCGACCGAACGCAGGCCAGCTTGCAGGACTTTCACAAAACCATCGGTCTGGCCGCCTCCCATGGGGCCGGCCTGAAACTTCTTGCCTTTGGTGTCGATAACCATTCCTTCGTGCCAATCGCTACGGCGTTCGCTCGCATAGCGGCCATCTGCCGAAAGCCGTTGGCCACTGCTGCTTTTAGGCCGCGCCAGGCTGCCGCCGATGTGGGTCGGATCGCCAATGCCAAGGTTGGCGGCACCTTGCGCGGCTTCGATAATCATGGCGATCGAAGCTTGAATCGCGGCTCCTTTGCTCATGCGGTGATTCAGCGCGACGGCATCGGCCAGCTCGGTGACGACCGGGTAAAAATCGGTCAGCCCTCGCTTCACGTGCCGCGGCGTGTTGCTCTTGATATGCACCACCCGGGCAGGCGAATAAAACCGCCAGGCGTTCGGGTCGGCATTCCATTGAATGAAGTAGCCATGCACGCGGGCGGCGTCGTGCGGGTCGGTGGCGATGCCATATTTCCAGCTCAGCGGCGCGGGGGCGTTCATGCGGCGTTCGAGGTATGCCTTGTCGGCTGGTTCGGTCAGCCAGGCAGGCTCGGCTCGACGTACCCGGACATGGCCGGCGTCTTCTTCCAGGACGAGAATCATCTCGCCGTCGACATGCTCGGCGGCGCACAGCTGCTGCTCGAAATCTAACTGCCAGTGGTTGTTGTCGAGAAACGCGCGGACGATCCGCTGCACCTCGGCCACCAGTTGCTGCGGGGTGTGCTGGCCGCGTATGGCGGTGGCCTGATAGTCGAAGCCGGTCCGCACGATGTAGCTGGTCAGCCCGCCGACGATGCCGGTGCCGTACGAGGTATGGGCCAGCGATCGAGCGGCCCCGCGCAGTTCGGCCAGGTGCCACTCGGTACTAAAGACCGGCCGCAAATCGCCGTCTGCCCGGTCGCTGCCAATGTCTGGCAATGCCGGACCAGCCTGGCCAAAGGGAAGCTCGGCGAAGCCTTGCCGGACAGGTGCCGGGTCGTGAAACGATTCGTGGACAACACGTGGCGGAGAAGCAGAAGCGTTCTCGACCAGCGCTAGTTCCTGACGCAAAAAATGCGTCTCTAAACGAGCCCGAAGCTGCGAGGCCTCGTGCACGTAGTCGGTTGGGGATGGGTTGCTGTGTGTCATGGGTGAAACTTTCGCGCGATGCAAAGGACTTGGGCGTGATCAAGCAGCCGATGGTTCATAGCGTGGGGCCTCCTCCGTTGAGCATGTGCGATAGCAAACGGATACCTAGTTCCAGGGCGTCGGGGCCGTCGTCGTGGGGGCCGCAGGGGAATTGTTGTAGCTGCTCGACCAGCAGCTTGGTGCCGCGGCTGTTCCGTTTGAAGTGGAGTTCGCCACGTGCCAGGTACGGCGTGAGTCCGCTGCGGATGCGTGCCGTTTTGTTATCCATGTTGTTGGCCGAGAAGAGGTTCAGCTCGAGTCCGCGCGCCAGGGCCAGCGGCTCGATCATGAGATTGAGTAGCTCTTGAAACTGGTTCGTTTCAATCACCAGTCCTTGCGGTTGGCTACTGGCGGCCACGTCGACCGTTTGCTGGGCAATGCGGGTCAGGTCGAGCCGTTCCAGGTGCGCGTCGATGTAAATGTGCCCCGAGTAGGTCAGGCGGCAATCGACGATCGCGGTGTAGTCCGATTTGTCGCTCTTGCCCTTCGACGGATCGAGGGCCAGGACCCGAATGTGGGTTTCGCACTGCAGCGGCCAGGCATCGAACCAGAAGTTGGGCATCTGGAAATAGTACCCGGCGAACTCGGCCCCTTCGCTGTCGAGGAACTGGGCGAGCATCTCTTGTTGAAAGGCCCGATCGCCGATTTCGCGCCGCGATTGTTCCATTTCGTCGGGCGTCATTAAGGGGTTCTGCCACGAAGGACATTGCCACGAGCGGTAGTGGACGGGGTCGGCCTGGGCCAGGTCGAAACGGTCCTTCACCCAGTTCGGTCCGTTGGGCGAAGTGAGAAAGAGAGACCATCCTTTTTTGTCGGCCAGCGCCGGACGTAGGGCCTCTTTCCATGAATCGACGCTGCCGAATGCCGCTTCGTCGTAGACGATGCCGTCGAGCCCGTCACCTCGGAGGCTGGCCGGCGAGGCGGCCGTTTTTAAGGTAACGCTGCCGCCGGTCGAAATTTCGATCCGGTGATCGGTTTTGTGGTAAATGAAGCCAGAGTTTCTGAAGCACTTGATCAGGTCGCGTTCGATCTTCTGCGTGATCACAAACGTGGGGGCGACCCACCAGATGTTGCCTCCGTCGAGCGCCCCTTTCAGGTGCTGCGGGTGCCGGGGATTAGGGTGGCCGTGTCCTTTTACACAGGCCGGCAGCCCTGCCCCGGTCTTGCCCCATCGGCGACCACAGATGGCCGTTTTGTGGCGGTGTGGATCGAGCAGCAACGGTCGCTGATGGGGTAGCGGTTTAGGTAGTGTGATCTCGCGGTTGGGGAGGTTCTTGGTCTGGGTCTGCTTGGTACGTTGAGTCTGCTTGGGCATGGGCGTCGTTCTCAAAGAATGTCTCGTCTTCGCGGACAATTACCTCGCTGGGCTTGCCGCCGTCGTTGATCGCGTCTTGTTGGAATTGAAGTTCGTGGTAGTGATCGATGGTCTGACGAATCGTGTTGACGGCCGTGAGTCGGACTTTCGGGTCGACGTCGAAATCGTCAGCGATTTCCATCGGGACCGAGATCGCAAGGTCGTAAGCTTTTTGCGGAATACGATAGCCTGTCGCCGGTTTCTTGCAGGAAGGTGGTTTCGCCATACAAATCATGGGGTAAGCCTGGTAAGTGTTTGGCCGCGGGGCACGCGGACGGTAAAGGAAGCAGCCGCTGGGGGCTGGTTCACGTGTTTAGATTGGATTGGAAGAGGGCTTAAGTCTTCCTAACTGTTGGCCCCATGTGTGCCGCAGCCCGAGGCCAGGTTTTGAAAATGTTGGCCTTGGGTTTTTAGGGCGAGCGAGACCTCGCTCAGCGAACGGCAGAGCTTGTCGTTCTTTTCTTTGTCGTTGGCTTCGATGCGATCGAGGATGCCTTCGTAATGTTTTTGTGTGGCCAGGTCTTTGGCGTCTTGTCGCCGGTCGAGCCGAGGGCGTTCGACCTTGACGTAGTAGTAGATCAGCCAGGCCATCAGGCCGCTCGAACCCAGCGACGAGATCAATGTGCCGAGCACGGTGTTGTCGGTCACGGCAAAAACAGCCAATGCCGCCGAGCCGAGAGGTGTCGCCAGGTAAACCATGGTGGTCAGCAGGTAGCCGGCCAGTTGATCGTAAAGGGGTGGAAGGGTCATGCGTTTTGCTTTGTGTGTGGTGGTGTGAATTGGGAGTGTGACCTCTGTGGCTAACGCCGTTGTTGCGTCTGAAACCAATAATCGACCAAGGCGTTCAAGATCGCTTTCACGGCCAGGCCCAGTAGCCACCAGGTGATGGGGCCCAGGGCCAGATCGCGGCGGAAGTTGGTATCGTGAAAGAGGCGATTGACGATGGCCGCTTTGCCGGAGGTCGCTTGCTCGGTCGGCCAATGATCGATGGCGGCCTGGACGACGCGGGTGCGAAAGTCGGGGCGGTATTGCCAGAAACGCCGAGCGATATAGGCCTTGGCACCGGTCGAAAAGGTCTGCCAGTGGCGGGTTGCGCCGGGTTGTGCGGTTTCAAGAGTGGCCAAGGATGCGTTCCTTTGTGGTTAAGCCAATCACCCGGCGAACGACCGTTTCGCCATCGACAACCAGAAAGGTTGGGTAGGCGGCCACGGCGTATTTTCGGACAAGGTCTGGCCGTGACTCGTTCACCACGTACACGGTGTGCCCTGCGCGATGCAGCTGATTGGCCAGCTTGTGCATCGGCCGGCAATAGATGCAGTCTGAGCGGGTAAAGAAATAGATGATCGGTTGGGGCTGCACGACACGTGAGTGGGCCGTGCTTGCCGCGGGTAACGGGATGGGGCGGTTGGCCTGGGTCGAGTCGACATAAAGCCAGGTGCTTGCGGAGAAGATACCGGCCAGCAGTAGGCCGTTGATTGCTATGCGTTTCATAGGGGTGATTTGCTTTCGTGATGTGTGTGGTGACTTAAACGAGCGCGTCTTCTGGCAGCAACAGGCTGGCTCGTGGGGCGTAGCAGCCGTACGAGCGGATCGAGCTGCTGACGTAACGCTCGGTGTCGTAGCCGTAGCCGGCGTCACCCCAGGTGCCCCAGCTGTTGGCGTACTTCAAGACGTACTGGCCGTCTCGTTTCATGGGACGCACTGCGTAGATCGCGTGCCCTGCCCGGCCGTAGTAAACCGGCTTCCACTGCAGCAGCGCTGAAAACAGTTCGTCGAACGAACCGATCTCGTTCCACTCGGTGAAGCGAAACTTGGCGGCCGTTTCTTCCCAGCCGCTGGGCAAATTGCCGCTCCACTGGTTCTCTGGCCAGACGTGATCGCCGTACGCCGCGCGGTTCTCCGGCGTATCGAGCGGAAGCACGCCTACCTGACTGATCTGCCGCATGTTGGCGTCTAACGTCGAGCCGCCATGACGCGAGCCGACGAACTTGAACACACTCAGCGGCGAAAGAAGCACGCAGAGGTTCGTGCCGACGGCTTTGTTTCGCAGGTACTCGAGCGCGCTGGTCGCCGAGTGGGACGCACACGAACCGAGCGTTTGCCGCTTAATGCGGGCTACGTACCGTTGGGCGAGGGCATAGTCGTGCTCGGCCAGAAGCTGGTCCCATTGGCTTCGCGGGATCACGTTTTGGTCGTTCTCGAATCGCTCGAACATCGAGCCAAACGTGTTACCACGCACCACCGCATCGCCGCGGCCTGGTTGGTTTAAATAGGGAAGTTTGGTTTCCGTCATAGATATTGTCTTTCGTGTGGATATCGCGCAGCGAACAAGTGCTGAGGCACTTCTTGCGATGCTTGCTGTGAGCTCGGTGGCGAGACTTCTTCCGACACCGAGCGCGTTAGATGTTGCCCGGCGGCGGTTTACTTGCCGCCGTGTTGGTTCCATTGGTCAAGCACTTGCTGCTTGGTCGGCGGCAGTGGGCCGCTATAAAGAAGCTGGTTCAGCTTGCCGTCGGTGGTCAGCGTGCCAATGTGCAGGCTGCTGCCGGGGTGGGCTTGGGTGAACGCTTCTGCGGCGGGGTGATCGGCTTCGTAAGCGCGATAGACCGAAGTTCCCCAATCGGTGTCGGTTTGCAGTTGGGCTAACAAGGCGTCGCGCTGGGGCGTGGCGGTGCTGCTTTCGGTGACGGTGACCACGGCTCGGGGGCCGCTGGTCGGCTCGATCATGATTTGATCGAGCCTAGGAAAACCGTTCGTTGCGACATGCCAGACGATCAACGCGACCATCAGCATCGGCACTACGCGGTTGATTACTTCTCGCATCGCAGCACCTTTCGACAGATGAGGTCTTTGAATACCTGGTCGGTGAGCGTGGCCAAATTGGCGTTGTCACCGCAGGCATCTCGGGCAACGTGGTAGGCTTCGATCAACTCGGCCGGGTTGCTGTGGTTGCGGCTGGGCGAAGCAGTGCTGGGCAAACGCGGCAGCCACTGCTTTGCCTGAGACCAGTTGGTGGCGATCAACAGCACGCTACACGCACTGAGACCACCACAGGTGATGAGGGTTGGAAGATCCATGGTTAGGCCTCCGGTGCCAGGTGCGGGTTGTTGGCAATCGCTCGCTGGCGTAGCAGCCTCGCACCTTCTTCCAGGCTGCCGACGATGCCTTGGTCGAGCCAACCTTCCAGGAAGTTCGGCACGTTGGGGATGTCGATCGGGGCAATGTACTGCATGTAGGCCGCGCGGCCTGCGACCAGTTCCATTTCAAAATGTTGGTCGTCGCCAACGAACGTTTCGGCCAGGTGCTCGACGGCCTGACCGATCTGGCCGGCAAGGATCATGCCTTCGACGGCGGTGAACTTGCCGTCGGCAATCGCCGCTTGATAAGAGTCTCGAATTGCTTCCACATGTTGGGCTAAATGCGCCATAACTCGCTCCTAAAGTCGAGTAAGGTGAGAAAAAAAGACGTCGCCGAGAGAGTTCCGTGCCAAGCAGATAGGCAAACGCAGAACAGGGAACGAAAGGTTCACCAGTAAGAAAAACGCGACCGCGTTTAGTGAGATCGGTGACCTAAGATTCGGCCGTCAGAGATACGGTTGCGGGGGTAGCGTCCCCGCGTGAGATATAGATATACCAGCCTGGTGTAGCATATGTATAGTGCCCGCGTCAAAATTTTTCCGGATTTAATAAATGCCGGTAAAACGCGGACGAAACGAAGGTTTTTTGGCGAAAAGAGGTGTAACCCCAGAGGTCACCGTGGGCACCGAGAGGAAGATGGAAAAGCGAGCGAACAGGGATTTCGCGGATAGAGATGGAGAAAAGAAACCTAAGGCCAGTGGTATTCATTTCTTGACCCCTGCACGTGTTCATCGGTTGGTGAAACGCTTCTTCCTCGGCGCCCTCTGTGACCTCTGTGGCTAAGCTCCTAAAATTAAAATCATGGTCATGGCCTCTTAGCAGCTAAGGGAGAGAGAACAACGTGCAGGCAACTCAAGCGAACGGTTTTGATGGCAACGGCGAGGCGTTGGCGATCGTCAATCAGATTGTCGGCGTGGTCGATGATATCTTGCCGGGCGAACCTCCGTTTGGAGATCGGGAGATTCATGTTTCGCTTGACGATCGCGCTAAGGCCGTCCCTGGCGTGTGGTGGGAAAAGCAGGACCACGACGCTGAGGCGTATCGAATTGTGCTCAGCAACCGAGCCGATGCGTGGTACATGGTGATCTTTGAAGGGTTCTGCCGGACGATGCCGCTGAGCCCGACCAATTCACGGGGTGTGCGCAAAGAGTCTCGCTTGTGGCAAGACATGGCGTTCCAGCTTTCGCACGAACTGGCCCACGTGAAGTTGGGACCAGCCCGGAGCAACTTGCAGTTGGAAGTGTTAGCCACGGCGGTCTCGCTGGAAGCGCTGAGTCGGCTCGAGCGAATGTGGAAAGAGCAACCGCCGCGAATTACTCAGGGGTATTTTCGAGCCAAGCAGAGCTTTCGCAAGTATCACGAGCTACTTATCACCAGCGCCCACGAAGAATTACCGCGAAGCGAGGATTTCAAAGTTCCTGGTCAAGCCGATCTTCAACGAGAAAAGCTTCTGCATCATTCGCGTCGGCATGTCGACCAACTACGGTTGTGGCACCCCAGAAGCCGGGCCTGGCAGATGATCGCGGCGGATTGTTTGCTCGGCGAACTTCGCACCAACGATCAGCAGTGGGGCGAGCTGATCGGCTTGGGCTTGCATACCTACCCATCGGCCTGGGACGAGAAACACTACCGAGACGACCTGTCACTGGTCAGTGATGTGGTACCGGTGTGGTGGCCAGAATGGTTGAAGTAGAGGTCGCTGGCGCCGGAGCATAGAAACTGGCACGGTGATTGCACCCAATGGAGAGCATTCCACGCGTATCGTTTACGCGCGTGACCCCAGCCCGAGGTTCCGACACCACGCACCAAATCTATGCAAGTTCTCCTACTGGTCTGCTCTGTTATCCTGATGGCCGTCGTGTTTTGGGATGCGTTCATCACTGTATTTAGTACGCATGGGGCGGGCCCGCTAACGCGTTGGTGGACCGGCGGAGTATGGCGACTGTTGTTGATGATTCACCATCGCCGGCCGATCCATCGGGTGCTTTCCATGGCGGGGCCTGTCATGCTTTTGGCGGTTGTGTGCGTGTGGTACGCTTTGCTCGCTACCGGCTGGGTTATGTTCTTCTGCTCAGGCGATGCTTTGGTGGTCGATAACCTGACGCAGGAGCCTGCCAACATCGAGAAGATTATCTACTTCGTCGGCACCACGCTGGCCGGCGTCGGTTACGGCGACCTGGTGCCGGGCCGCTTTCCTTGGACGCTGTGGAGCAATTTCGCGGCGTTCACCAGTACGGTGCTGCTTACTACGTCGCTTTCCTACTTGTTGCCGATCGTGGCGGCCAGCCTGGAACGTATGTACCTCGCCCAACGCATTTTTGGAATTGGAAAGACGGTGCCTGAGTTCATTGTCGAATCTTGGCAAGGGCGCTCGAGCGGGGCTCTCGATCAGTACCTGTTGTCACTTAGTGCCGAAGTCGACCGGCATGCGCACAAGCATTTGGCTTATCCGATCCTGCAATACTTTCACAGCGCCGATTGGAAACAGTCGCCCGGCAAGGCCATGTTGATGTTCGCCGATGCCATCTTTTTGATTAGTTGTGGAGCTGCCGAGAGTGCCAGGCCGCCACGACCTTTCATCAAGCTGGTCAATGCGAGTATCGACAATTACGCCCAGCTGGCGACGGCTCAGGCGATGCTTCCCGGTCATATTGATTCGGTGAATACCGAAGCGCTTCGCCTGGATACGCTTCGCAAAATGGATATTCCGGTGGTCGACGAAGCCGAGTTCGATCTGGCATTGAGAAGCTACGCCAAGCGTCGCGGAAAGCTGGTCGCTTTGTGCGAGCAAGACGGGTGGCGTTAGGCGTCGATCGCTTATCGCCAGGCACTTGGCAGGGTAAGTGCGGCTAGTTATTCACCGAGGGAAAGGCAATCTGTCGGGCTTGTTGGTGGAAGGTTTGAAGGGCTTCCAACTGTTGCTGGGTGGCGTGTTGGGCGTCTTCGATCCCGCCGTTGTTGACCAACGCATGAAGTAGCGTCTCCCACAGAAGCAGTCGGGCTTGAGCGGCCGTGATTAGCACTTCCAGTTCCAAGACGCGGGCCAGATCGGTATAGCCGCTCCAGGCATCGTTGGGCTTGAGCCGACCAAGCTTTTCGGCCAGCCAGGTGACGGTTTGCTTGACGACACTCGGGCTTTGGTTTTGGGCGGCTAAAAGGGCCTGCAGCAGATCGCGCTGCGACTGAAGCTCGCGCTGATATTCAACGAGAAAGGGACCAAGCTCGTGGGCCGTGTTCTCGCTGGCGACGCGCTGGGCTAGATCCATCTCGCCTGAGATCATGGCGAAGTGGTCGTCGATGTAGATGGGTAGTGCTCTGTTTGACATTCGCTTCTCCTTCAAGGGCCTAAAAATGGTAAGCCGTAGCCAGCGTTATTTGCTGACTTTAGAGAGCAATTGGTATGCCGCCGCAAACCGCAGGGCAATGGGCTTCCCTGGGAATAAGCCTGTGCATTATCGACAGCGTTTCATGCCGTCGATGAATGATCCAGGGTTGCGTTGAAGAAGAGCTGTCACCGGTTTGTGGGTGACTTACCTAGGTATTGGATTGGTCTTTTTTGACGCGTTTTCGTTCTCTTTTCTCTTCGGCCTTCTGTTTCTTTTCCATCTCGCGTCGACGCTTCTCGATGGTATTTTGATTCTTCGCCATGATCCCTCAATTGGTTTCAGAAGAAAAAAAATGACGTTTGCGTGCGTGTTAAACGCAACGCAAACGCCATTATGTTATCGCTTGGATCCTAAGATCCGATTGAGCGAAATCGCAGAGGCGCGATTAGTAGCGTCGACCGCCACCGCCGCCGCCGCCACTGCGGTTTTCGCGAGGCTTGGCTTCGTTGACAGTCAGGGCACGTCCGCCCTGCATGGATTCATTCAGGCCATCA
Organism: Bremerella alba; assembly: GCF_013618625.1. Taxonomy (NCBI): domain Bacteria; kingdom Pseudomonadati; phylum Planctomycetota; class Planctomycetia; order Pirellulales; family Pirellulaceae; genus Bremerella; species Bremerella alba. Next base: position 231,716 of record NZ_JABRWO010000011.1, read on the forward strand.
ATGGCCGCTTGTGCGTCGGCATCGGAACTCATTTCAATGAATCCGAAACCCTTGCTGCGACCGGTGTCGCGATCAACGATAACCTGGGCGCTTTCCACCATGCCGTACTGACCGAACAGTTGTTCCAGATCGGCGTTGGTGATTTCGTAACTAAGATTACCGCAATACAATTTTTTACCCAAAGTTTGAGCTCCCAATGAGTAGTAACAGGCAGTGGCGTATCAGCCGCGTCCCGAGAGAAAAAAAAGAAGGTGGCCGACAGTACGGACCTACCAGGCGGGACGGGCGAAAGAGCGTCGGGGACCAACCCTAGAAAAGGGGTGAAAACGTAATCACGATCGACTGACCAACCGGAGAGAAGTATACGCTTTCTGCGCCTGCATAGATAGCCCATATCGGGGAATATATGTAGCTATCTGTTATAAGGGGCGCGACTGACGAAGCCTGCGACAAGTTTGGATTGATCTGTTTGGGGCCAAGGTGTTGGCCGCGCGAGCATTTCGACCGGTTGGCAATGAGCAATCTTCCGCACTCGATTGCTCGAATTCCGTCGTGCGACAGGGACTTTCCGCCCCGGCTCGTTCTTTCGACGGCTTAATCCGTTGACGAAGCCAGGCGGGGCTCTTCGGTTTCGCGTCGATGGCGCAAAAGTTGCGGTTTATAAGCCCTTTGTTTACTGCACATTGACACGGTGCGGTTTGAAGATCCGTTGAATGTTTCCCGATCTAAGGAGTCTCCACTCATGTCCAATGCCATGAAAATCAACGAAGAAGTGACCGTCGGTCCCCAGCCAAGTAAGTCAGAGATTCAGTCGCTGAACGAGCGAGGGTTCAAGTCGGTGATCAACTTTCGCACCGCAGGGGAAGACGACCAGCCCATTTCACCGGAGCAAGAACGTACTAAAGTCGAAGCCGCCGGGCTGAAATACGTCCACATTCCTGTCTCGATGACCGCGATGGGGCCCGAGCTTGTCGATGGCTTTCGCGAGCAATTTCCCCAGCTTCCCAAGCCAGTCTTCGCTCACTGTAAAAGTGGTAAACGAGCCGGGGCGATGGTTATGATGCACATTGCTGTGGAAGAAGGCATGTCCGGTCAACACACTCTCGACAAAGCGGAAGAGATGGGCTTTGAGTGCGAACAAAAGGAACTCCGGACCTTTGTGAAGGAGTACGTCGATAACCATGCTAAGTAAGTTTGCCGCTATGTAAGAGAGGTCCATATGTTATTTCATCAGCGTTTTGTGCCGGGTCTGGCGATCGCTTCGTATATCGTGGGTGACGAAAAGAGCGGCGAAGCGGCCGTGATTGACCCTACCCGCGATGTCGACGACTTCATTGAATTTGCCAAAGAGCATGGGCTACATATCCGGCACATCATCGAAACGCACGTCCATGCAGACTTCGTTAGTGGTGCGTTGGAACTCAAAGCGCGTCTGAACGATCAGGCCACCCTCTATTGCTCTGGCTATGGGGGCGAAAACTGGACGCAGTCGTTTGCCGATCAGCATGTGAAGGTCGGCGACTCGGTCAAGATGGGGGACCTTCGCTTCGAGTTTCAGCATGTGCCAGGGCATACGCCGGAACATATTGCGATCACGCTGTTCGATACCTCGCGCAGTAACGATACACCGTGGTTGATGTTCAGCGGTGACTTTCTGTTTGTGGGCGACGTCGGTCGTCCCGATCTGTTGGGCGAAGAAGAGAAGAAGGAACTGGCCCATCAGCTTTATGAAAGTTGCTTTCAACGATTAACCGAGTTGCCCGACATTACCGAAGTCTTTCCGGCCCATGGTGCCGGATCGCTATGCGGTAAAGCGATCGGATCGCGGCGATCTTCAACGGTTGGTTACGAGCGACGTTTCAATCCATCGCTGCAAGAGCTGCCGGAGAAGCAATGGGTTGATCGGCTGCTGAACGAAATGCCCCTGTCGCCTCCCTATTTTAAGCGAATGAAAAAGGTCAACCGCGATGGCCCGGCGATTGTGGGTGTCGAGTTGCCTGGCCAGCAGCGGATTAGCGCCCAGCAGCTTTTCGAACGTACGTGCGAAGAGTGCCTGGTGGTCGATGTTCGCTCGAAGGAAGCGTTCGCCGCGGCTCATATCCCCGACGCGATTAATATTCCGCTGGGCGATAATCTGCCTACCTGGGCAGGCTGGGTCTTGCCTTATGATCGGCCGATTCTGTTAGTTTCGGACAACCCGGCCGATGTAAAAAGCGTCACGACGAACCTTCTTCGCGTTGGCTTCGACGATGTCCAAGGTCACCTTCAAGAGGGTATCGGTGCCTGGGAGACCTCTGGGTATCCCCTAGCCATGCTCAATACGCTGTCGGTCCATGAGCTGGAAAAGAAGCATAAAGAGGAGAAGCAGCTGACGGTGCTCGATGTTCGCACGGACAAAGAGTGGAACGAAGGCCATATCGAAGGGGCCGTACATATTCATGGCGGAACGCTGCAAGAGAGCCTTGGCGAGATTGCCAAAGACAAGCCGGTGGCCGTGGTATGCGGCTCTGGCTATCGAGCATCGATCGCGTCGTCGTTTCTACAGCGCGCCGGGTTCGAGCGGGTTTCTAACGTGATCGGTGGAATGTCGGCCTGGAAGTCGGCGAAGTTTCCGATGGTTTAAAGCGGCCTACGTTTGGTGCGCTCTCTAGCGAAATCGCAGTTGTCAATGCAAGCCATGCCCACAAAAACGTGAGCATGGCGGACAGGCTTATAAACAATAGGGTCGTCAAAAAATGAGCTTGAAGATCGGGGACCTCTATAAAGGCCAGTTCGGTACGCAGTCGTCCCAGTCTTGCTCTGAGAACTGGTACAATGTTTCGGGATCGATATCTTCGCCGTGAAAGTCGATGTTGCTCGATGTCGGTGAGACGACAATCGGCGCATTCGCGGTAAGGGTTCGGCAAGAGGCAGGGAAGCTCACACCATGGCTGTTGGTAAATGTGTTGTCGTAGATCGCAAAATCATGCGCGGCGACATACATACCGTTGACTGTGTTGATGACGGTGTTGTTGTAGATCTCTGCCTGCGTGGGGTTGCTCAGGGTCACGCCAAAGGGTGTTTCGTCGTACCAACCTTCAGAGGCGATGTAGAGACCTGTCCCTGCTGTTTTGTTGGGGCCACCATCGACGGAGTTGTTTCGAATGATTGTCCCAGAATAGTTCCCCGAGGTTGTCGGCCACTTATGAATCATGATCGAGGCAAAAGCGCCGCCTGTCGTATCAGCCGTGTGGATGACGGTATTGTTTTCGATCAGAGAATTTTGAGCACCACCAAAGATGAAGTCGATATCGGTGTTATCGATGAACAGATTGCCAACAAACTGCGAATTGTAGGCATCGTGAACGGTAAGGCCATCGGCCCAAAGGAACGATTGGTTGTGTACGCCGTTGTAGGCAAAGATATTGTCGTCGACCCTCACGTTGCTACGAAAATCTTTGACCTCCAAGCCAGTCCCACCGATCGCATTGATAAAGTGATTGCCAACAATTGTGGAATCATCGGATGCCATTACGACCAAAATGCCGAATCGATTATTGCCGTTCGAAACTTGATTGTACGCGGACGTGTTCTGCCGGTTCTGGCGATTTCCATTGAGAACAAGGTGGTGCATTGCCTCGATGTCCTGAATGAAGAGCAACCCATCCTCTTGCGCAAAATTTCGAGAGGTGATTAGCTCTGCATAGTCGCCGGTTTCTAAATCAGAGACGGGGTCATCGATTGACTTCCCAACGGTTGTGAGGGTAATTCGCTTGTCGATCACAACTTGCTGGTCGAGATAGTACTTTCCGGCCGGAAGTTCCAGGGTAGCCCCCACCGGGATCACATCGATGGCTTGCTGGATGATTGCGGAAGTATCAGCCGTGGTGCCAGAGTAGCTCGCAAGCGCGCTGAGCAAATAGCGATCACCAATTTGCTCTAACTCGATCGATGCGGTCGAAAAATTGCTGTGAGCCGCATCGAAATCTGGCTTATGAACCCACCAGTGATATTCTTGGCCAAGATCAACCGGCACAGACAAAGAGGTGTCGTCGGTCGAAATGCAAAGATAATGCACGTTGCAGTCGTGATTGAATCCTGGTGCCTGGACACCATCCCAATTCTCGACCTCAAGTCGAACGAGGTAGTTGTTGTTGTAGCCTGCCACCGGCGCAAACTCGAGAGTGACGTTTGCGTCATTGATTTCGATGTTGTCCTCCGGAGAGAGAATGATCGGAATGTCAGGGTCTGGCAGGGGGATGTCCTCGCCTGGTTCGACCGTAAAGGTGGCTTCGACCCCTGGTCTATCGGGGTGATGTACCCACCACCGATAGCTGATGCCCCGTTCGACTTGAACGGTAATTTCGGTATCGGTTGTGGCAATACATAGGTAGTGCACACTGCAATCATGATTGAATCCGGACGCCTGACTTCCATTCCAATCTTCGGAATCCAAGCGAACGAGGTATTCGTCGTCGTAGTCGGAAAGCGGCCAGAATTTCAAAGTCACCGTGGAAGCGTCGATAGAATCATTCATTCTCGGGCTGATAATCACAGGAGCAAGACTGCCTGGAGGTGGTGGAAGAGGAATGTCATCGTTCCCATCCGTTGTTTCTTGCTCTTCCGACGTAAAATTCGCTACCACTGCGGGATTGTCTGGAACCTGAACCGACCATTGATAAGACTGACCCGGTTCGATGGGCACCGTGATCTGGGTAGAGCTCGTCACGATGTCCAGATAGTAATCGGTGCTCTCATGCGTAAAACCATTGGCCTGGGTTCCATCCCAACCGGTCGGTTGCAGGCGGACAACGTAGTTGCCGGAGTAATCTGGGACGGGCTGGAATTCTAAGGTCACCGTCTCCCCGTCAACCTCGTCCCCTTCCATAGGGCTGACAATCGCTGCGATCAGAGGCGTTTCTTCTTCTGATGTGAAATTAGCTACCGCAGCGGGATTCTCCGGAACCTGAACCGACCATTGATAAGACTGACCCGGTTCGATGGGCACCGTGATCTGGGTAGAGCTCGTCACGATGTCCAGATAGTAATCGGTGCTCTCATGCGTAAAACCATTGGCCTGGGTTCCATCCCAACCGGTCGG